>CAZSUJ010000023.1:0-46983 GCA_964609925.1 uncultured Chthoniobacter sp.
GGTGGCAGGTCGAGGCCGAGAATTTCGAAAGCATCCACAACCACAACGCCTACGCGATGGTCGAGAAACACCAGCCATGACCCGCATCCTTCCCGCCATCCTCAGTCTCGCCCTCCTCGCCGGCTGCGCCAGCCGCCCGCCTGCCGCCACCGAGGTGCGCCGCGCCGAGCCCGCCGGCAGCCGCATCGCCGCCTCGCCCTCCGACGCACCCATCTGGCCGTCCAACGCCCCCGGCCTCGCCGCCACCTCGGCCATCATGATCGACGCCCGCACGGGCGAGGTGCTCATGCAGAAGAACGCGGACGCGCAGCGCCAGGTCGCCAGCACGCAGAAGCTGCTGACCGCCCTGCTCATCGCACGCGCCGGCGACCTCGACCGCAAAGTCGTCATCGCCCCCGAGGACACGCGCGTCGAACCGACCAAGCTCGGCCTCAAGCCCGGCGACCGCTACACGCGCCGCGCGCTGCTCGAGGTCATCATGGTCAAGAGCTGCAACGACGCCTGCGCCGCCCTCGCCCGCGACCACAGCGGCAGCCACGCCGCCTTCGTCGCCGAAATGAACGCCACCGCGTGGGGTCTCGGCGCGCGCAGTTCGCATTTCGTCAACAGCCACGGCCTCCCCGCCCCGCAGTTCTCGACCGCACGCGACATCGCCCGCGTCGCCTTCCTCGCCTACCGCGAGCCCGTCCTGCGCCAGTTCATGCGCCAGCAGTCGGCCGTGTTCCGCCACAACAACGGCCGCGTCACCACGCTCAAAGCCACCAACAAACTCCTCCCCCGCTACCCGTCCGTCACCGGGATGAAGACCGGCTACACCGACGCCGCCGGGCGGTGCTTCGTCTCGAGCGGACGCTTCAACGGCCGCGAAGTCATCCTCGTGCAACTCGGCAGCAAGACCCGCTACATCTTCGACGACGCCGCCCGTGTCATGTCCTGGCGCGGCGGCGGTTCGACGAGCTACGCGGCGGCCGACAACGGCACGGTCTACAGCACCTTCTAGGCGGCCATTGACATCAATGGCGCGCGGGGAGCATCATGCCTGCGTTCTTTTCCATTGAAGCCAATCCGTCGGCCTAGGAAAGCAGGGTGAAATTCCCTCACTGTCGCGCAAAGGTCAAAGTCCGGGTTCGAACCGGCGGAGAAAACCACACTGCCCTGAAATGGGCGACGGCATCGCGAAAATGTCCGTGTGGGGGTGGTTCTTTCTTCAACACGGGGGAGAGACTGTCCTGAGCAGTCTCCGTGCAAACCGACACTGAAGAAACAACCATGAACATCCGACTCATGAGCCTGGCGATGGCGGGAATCGCGCTGGCCCTCGCCTCTCCATCCCGTGCCGCGGTCTCGATCCTCGATCCCGCGTATTCGTTCACCATCTACCACACGCACTCCGTGGCCACATCGGCCATCGTGTCGTTCGACTGGGACTCCGGCGGCACGGCCTACTACCAAGCCTCGACGGACTCCTTCAACTTCGGCGGCCTCTTCACCTGGAACGGGCTGACGCAGGGCACAGCCGTCAGCGGAACCTCGGATTTCTCCGGCGGCACCGCGGTGCGCATCGGGGACAACATCTACTACAACACCAGCGATTTCACCGATCAGAAGATCTGGAAATACGGCCCGCTCAGCGGCTCGCCCGCGGCGTCAAACATCTCCAGCAACGCCAACTGGGGCCTCTTCCGGCGCGGCGCCGGCGAGATGTTCATCACCGGCGCACCCGGCTTCGGCACGAACGAGATTTTCCGCGCCACGCTCGACAGCTCCGGCAACTTCACGTCCGCTCCGGTGTCGCTCGGACTGACCATCGGCAGTTCCGGTCCGATCGCCTTCGACCTCACGGGCAACATGTATTACGCGCCCGGCTTCGGCGACCTGAACATCTACAAATACACCGCAGCCGACGTCGCGGCCGCCGTCGCCGACCCCGTCTCAAACCCGCTCCCGCCGGCCGCGTCGCGCCTCTGGTATAACTACGGAACCAACGCCGCCTTCTCGACGGTCAGCGGCGGCGCCGGGATGGCTTTCGACGCCACGGGCAACCTTTTGCTCACGCTGACAGACTTCAGCAACCCCTCGCAGCTCGTCCGCTTCGACGTGGACGGCGCGGGCGCCTTTGCCGGCCTCGACGCGATCCTCTCGTCCACCGACCGCCTGGGCGACGTGCGCTTCCGCGACGGCGACATCTACGTGGGCAACGCCAACACCATCCTGCAGGTCGTGCCCGAACCCGGAACCTTCGGCCTCGTCGTCCTCGGCGGCCTTGTCGCCGGGTGGCTGCACCGCCGACGCAACCGCCGTCCGTAGCCGCGAAAGTCGAGCGGAACAACATGACCGTGCGCCTCGCCATCGCCGCAACCAAATCCGCGCTATGCGCCCTCCTGCTGGGCGCGGCCGGGGCGTTGGCGGGGCCGTATTCGGCGCCGTGGGGCGATCCGACGAATCCGCACGATGCTCCGGTCCCGGGCTTCGTCGGTCCGCACGGCGACGGCCGCGCGCGCGTGCTGGAATCGGGCGGCGTTTATGCCAACCCCGACAACTTCGTGAACCCCGTCTTCGCCGGCTGGGCCTCGGGCACGGCAGATTACGCCCCCGCGCCGGGCGTTGGCGCCAGTTGGACCGATCCCGCCAGCGCGCTCGGTCCGGTGACGGGCGACAACTTCCACATCGTCTCGCTCGGCGACCTAAGCGCCACGCAGATCGCCGGCGGAGTCGCCCCGGGCACGATCACGCTCACCTTCGACCAGCCGATCTGCGACCGGCACGGGGCCGACTTCGTGTGTTTCGAGAATGGCCTCATCTCCGCCGGCGGCGCCGGCGTGGCCAACCAGATTCTCGCCGAACTGGTCTACGTCGAGGTCTCGAGCGACGGCGTGAACTTCGCCCGCATGCCCTCGCGCTCCCTCACGCCCGCGCCTGTCGGGAGCTTCGGGACGATCGACGCGTCGAACGTCTTCGGTCTGGCCGGGAAACACGTCAACGCCTACGGCGAATCATGGGGCACGCCGTTCGACCTGGCGTGGGTGGCGTCCGATCCGCTCGTCACCTCGGGCCTCGTGGACCTCGACGCCATCACGCATATCCGGCTCGTGGACATCCCCGGCAACGGCGCCTTTGCCGACAGCCAGGCCGCACCCATCCATGACGCATGGCTCACCATGGGCTCCAGCGGCCACGACCTCGAAGCCGTCGGGGTGATCTCGCACGACCTCGCGTTCGAAACCTGGCAGGACCGGCACGGGTTGCTCGGCGAAGAGCGCGGCGGCGCGGCGGATCCCGATCGAGACGGTCTGCCGAACTTGATCGAGTATGCCGCGGGCCTGGTCCCGCGCGCACCCGAACCGGCGTCCTCGTGGCAATCCGTGTCGGTGGCCGGACGCGCCCTCTCGCTGCGCTGCCAGCGCGACGAGCGGGCGACCGACCTCGTGCTGGAGGTTGAAGCCAGCGCTGATCTGCGCACTTGGGAAGTCATCGCGCGCAGCACCGGCGGCGCACCATTTGCCGCCGTGGCGCCGCACGTCCCGGGCATCACCGAGACAAGCGCCCACCCGGTGGCCAGCGTGGGCGTCCTGCGCGCGGCGACCATCACCGACACCAGCGCCACGATGCGATTCATGCGCCTGCGGGTGCACACCCTGCCCTGACCCATGCCGATCCGCACCACGAGAAAGCAGACCGCCGCCGCGTTCACGCTCACCGAGTTCGTGGTCGTGTGCGGCGTCCTCGTCTTGCTGGCGGCCACGCTCTTGCCCGCGCTCGGAGCCGCCCGCGAGAACTCCCTCATGGCGCAAAGCATGTCGAACCTCCGGCAATTGGTGGTGGCCAACCAGAACTACGCCGCTGATCATGGACGCTATTGCCCGGCCGACGACCGCTGGAACAACCGGCGCTGGCACGGCGCGAGGGCCTCAGCCTCGGCCCCGTTCGATCCCACGAAGGGCTACCTCTCCGATTACCTCGGAAAATCCCGCCGCGTCGGCATCTGCCCGCTCTTCCGCGACATGGTCGCCGACGGACGTTCCTTCGAGGTCAGCACCGGCGGCTACGGCTACAACGCCTCCTACATCGGCGGCACGCCCTCGGCGGCTTACGACGCGCAAGGACGCCGGATCTCCGCCCCTCTGGCCCGTGTGCAGCGCAGCGACACCGTCATGTTCACCACCAGCGGATACGCCACCGGCGATTCCGTCCAGGAGTATCCCTACTGCGAACCCCCGTTCTGGGACTTCGGCTCCGGGCCGACCGAATGGCGTCCCTCGCCCACCGTGCACTTCCGCTTCCGCGGCAGCGCGCTGGTGGCGTGGTGCGACGGACGTGTGACGGCCGAAGCCATCGCCCCGCGGGAGAGCGGCGCCAACATGCACGGCGGCGACGCGGCGGCGCAGGAATTGGGTTGGTTCGGACCGGACTCGGAGAACGGATTCTGGAACCCCGCCCGCAGTGCCGCCTTGGTCAGCAAGCAATGAAGACAATCACCGAGCCGTCCCTCTGCCCGCTCTGCGGACACGCCAACGACTGCCAGCTGTGCACCACCGAGGCCTACAAAGGTCCGTGCTGGTGCCAGGAGGCATCCATTCCACAGGACCTGCTCGCCCGCGTTCCCGCCGCGCAGCGCAACCAAGCCTGCATCTGCCGGACCTGCGTGCAGGCCTACCACCGAGAAGTCGCCGCGTCCCGTCCGGCGCCGCGCGTGGTGCCGGGCGACTTCTACTTCGAGAACGGCCTGCTCGTCTTCACCGCCGCCTACCTCCGAAGACGCGGCTACTGCTGCGGGAGCAACTGCCGCCATTGTCCCTACGGCGGCGAGCGGCCAACGCTCTCCTCCGCCCGTTCGTGACAGCCGGACGCTGAACCGGCACGCTCCGTCCGGTGCTCCTCGCGCTCAACAAGCCGTTCGGCGTGCTCTCCCAATTCACGCCCGACCACCCCGGCCAGCGCACATTGGCCGAGTTCGCCCTTCCACCCGGCGTGTATCCGCTCGGGCGCCTTGATCGCGATTCCGAGGGATTGCTCCTGCTCTCCGACGAACCCGGCCTCAACACCCGCCTCCTTGATCCCCGCCACGCCCACCCGCGCACCTATTGGGCGCAAGTCGAGGGCCTCATCAACGACACAGCCCTGCGGCAACTCCGCGAAGGCGTCGTCTTCGACGGAAAAAAGACCCTCCCCGCACGAGCCGAGCGCATCACCCCCGACATCCCGCTCCGTGACCCGCCCATCCGCCACCGCGCAAACATCCCGACCTCATGGGTCGCGCTCGAACTCACCGAAGGCCGCAACCGCCAAGTCCGCCGCATGACCGCCGCCACCGGCTTCCCCACCCTGCGTCTCCTCCGCGTCCGCATCGGCCAGTTCCACCTCCCCGCCGACATCCCACCGGGCCACTGGCGCGAACTAACCGCGAGCGAGCGCGCCGATGTGCTCGGGTGAGCGAGCACCGAAGCCGCGGGCTGACGGCTTGCCGAAAGGAGCCCGCCGGGGCAGGTTAATTGCATGAGCACAGTGACCGAGATCGAAGCGGCTATCGAGAAGCTTCCTCCGGCGGACTACCGAGTTCTTTTGGCGTGGATGGAGGAACGCCAGGCGATGATTGGTGGCTCAGAGGCTCTCTTCGCCATGTATGACGAGGAGGAGTCACCTGCCCAAAGCGAGACGCGGTGAGCTATGGATGGCCGACCTTGGCTTCGTCGGAGGGGTTCTCCGTGGGAGTAACACAGGAAGCCCCATTTGGCGGGCGATAGGGATCAGGCGTCTGCAGGCTCGCTCGAAGAGAACCACTCTCCGCTCAGAAGTGACCCATCCTCCGGGCCGTATGGTTCCTCCTTAATCCGGCCCGTTGAACCTTCCGGGTGTCCCGCCTCGCTGGCTAGGTGACCCGCGAGCTTAGCCAGAAGAAATCGGAATGAGGTATGGAGGGACAAGTCCTTGGACGCTCCAGATGTCGCAGAGTTGGCAGCAACAAGAACCGCTGCACATGAATAGAGCTGCTGTTCCACCAACCGCTCGCAGAGGATTTTCATGCGAGTCTGGTATGAGGAAGACTGGAAAACTGGATCGGTCGGAAAGTGCGGAGACTTCACCCCGACTGGCGCTCGCGATGCCTCAGCATCTTCGATTAGCAAGAAGTAGCCGAGAAAGGGCGAAGCACCGCGACCAAACAATCCCTCGCTCTGTGCTTTCCTGAAGTCGCACCCACTTCCAATAGCCTCCTCGCAGCGGTTGTTTGCGTTGTTCCCAAACGAGGGACCACAGAGTGACTTGAGCTCCATGGATGCCAACAATCGGTTCCCGCATGCGATTAGAATGTCCCATTGCTTTGTCGGACGGAAAAACCCGGGGAGAACCACAAGGGACTTACCGCTATGAACTACACAATCTCTCGGTCCATGGCGGCGAACAACGTCGAGAATCATGTCACGGAACGAGTCCAGATTCTTGCCGCCCGTGACCGCGCCCCGGTTTCCTTGGTCACGCCTTCCAGCCTGCAGTTGCTTCTCCGCAGCGGCGGATCGACCGCGCCAAAAATAACGGACGGCTTGGGCAAGGCGCTTGTCGTAGCTGACCATTTTGGAAATCATGCATCCTCCGAATTCACAATGAACCGACCAAGCGCTTCCCACTCGTCAACTTGCAGACCGTAAAGCTCCCTGACCATCAGGTCTCTTTCCTCTGGGAATGAGGAGCGCGAGGCTTCGAGCGCAAGGCGCTTCAGAGTCGCTGACATTGTCGCCAAGTTGGGGAGGCGAATCTTCCGGAGATACTGGGCTTGAAACCTAAGGAAATTTCCCCGCATTCGCGGGCTGTAGGCTGCAATGAACGCGTGTGCAACCCGGCTGCTGAGGATCATTTGGAGCACGTGCAAATCCCATGTGCTGGAGGTCACGTAGTAGAGATTGTGATGCGGATAGTAGCGGCCATCTTCCACCACCACATTCGGTGTGCCCTTAATGTCGGGAATCAGCAGCTTATGCGTGCAAGCCAGGTTAGTGTGGATGCGGTCAATCGTCCTGAACCAAGCGTGGGGGGTGCGACCGGCCACGTTTCGCCTCTGCAATGCGCTGCGGTGCCGCATCACGAACTCCCGGAAAGCCGGGTAGGCATCGAGTTCGACTATCGCCCCGTCGTCCTCGAACGGGTTTAGGACAAAGAGGCCGCCCCACTCGACACTCCCACTGCGGATGTCCTTTGTCGTGATCAGTGGAAGTTTTCGGGAGGGCTCAACATCGAGTTCCGCATACCTCCCGATGAAGATGGCATCGGCGCCCGTGGCAACTCCGATACCCACTTTGCAGGCTGCATCCTCAATTGCCGGATACTTGGTCTCCATCCGCCGAATTAGGCCCATGCCCCGCGACGCACTGAACAGCCACGGCTCTGTGCCTCGACAGACCCCCGTCATTATCTGGATCTGCGGGTGCCTAGCCGATTTGGAGAGGGCGTCTGCGAGCGGACCAAGCTCAGCCTTGGTAACCTTCGGGCGAAATGCGACCTGAGTGGCATCGCCTCTACCCTTGCGGATGACGGTGACGGCGGGATACGCGTCCACCTCATCAAAGAATGCAGGACAGCCGGTGAAGTCCACGTAGGACTCGAGATGGAAACCGTCGGCCACAATACCGCGCAACGGTGCACCGTAGCGATTCTTCATCCAACGATCTGCACAGATGAAACCCAGTCGGCCTCCGTCGCTTAACAGGCCTAGCGACCTCTCGATAAACGCCACATAGAGGTCGGCGCGGTCAAACAGCGAACGCCAGCGGGCGCGGTAAGCTCTCAGCAGATCCTTCGGAAGGTTTTCCAGGCGGATGTAGGGCGGGTTTCCAACAACATGCGAAAATCTCGTGTCAAACGGAGCGGAAAGAAAATCATCGTGGACTATCCAGCTGTCAGCAACGGCGCGCACTACCTCCGGAGTCCAACCGCTTTCCGCAAGCAACTCTTCTACCCTCTTTCTGCATGTGGCAAGAGAACTGCGGCTCACTTCAACGGCGCGCAGGCAGTTCCGGATTGCCAGGGTGTCCGGCTTGACGCGGGCGATGAGGCGCCGTGCGGCAGGTAGGAGAAAATCGCCCTCCCCCACGGATGGCTCGAGAAGCCGCAGGCTTTCGAGGGGTTCGGATTCCCTCCAGCCAACGGCATCCAGAATGAACTCGGCCACTTCGGGGCGAGTGTGGATTGCACCGCGCTTTTCTGCCGTGGCCTCGGAGAAAACGCCTACAGCGTCGACGGCAAGCCGTTCTCCAGCAAAAAGCTCCGGTTGGACGATATCGTGCATTTCAGCGGGGCCAAAGCCTAGCACGGCCGAGGCCGGTCTGGCACGGAATTGCCCAAGCTGCTCTGCGGCACGCCGAATTCAAGGGCTGACCAACAACGCAATCAGGCTCTGTCATGCTCTATCGTTGCTTTCGGGGATGGGGTGAGCCGTCATGCTGAAGCACGTCTACATCTTCCGCAGAACGACCGCGGTCCCGTAGCAGAGGACTTCCGTGCCCGGTTGAGCGCCGCCGAGGTCGGATGCGTCGTAGGCCACGCCGAGGACGGCGTCGGCACCCATCTGCTGTGCGTGCTCGATCATCTTGTCGTAGGCATGCTGCCGCGCCTGCTCACACATCTCGGTGAAGGCCCCGATATTGCCGCCGACGATGCTCTTCAGCCCGCCCATGATGCCCTGCGCGATGGTCGGCGACCGCACCACCACCCCGCGCACCAAGCCCAGGTATTGCGCCACCTCGTGGCCCTCGATGTTGAATGTCGTGGAGATGATCATGGCCGCCGAGACTGGTCGAGCGCACGCCAGCCGCCAAGTCCGGATCAAGCGCGCGCAGACCCCGTGTCCGGCTCGGTGATCCGGCGCTTCGGACCGGCGTAGCGTTCAAAGAGCGCGCGGTGCGCGGCGAGCGACATGGTGTCGTCGCGTTGGTAGTAGCCGGCGACCCATTCCAGCAGGAAGGCGAGCTGCTGGTCCTGGTCTTCCTTGCTGGCGAACTTGTGCGGTTCGAACGGGCGGTTGCGGCAATGGGCTTGGCAAACCTCGACGCCCGGGTCGAGGAAGATCAATTCGGGACCGAACGGCAGCGCGGCCTCGATCAAGTCGGCGTAGCAACCCTCGACGATCCACGAGGCATGGCTCTGGCAAAAGTCCTGCACGAGCGCGAGCCGTTCGGCGGATGGACGTTCGACGGCTTGGCCGGGCAGCCAATAGACGGTGTCGAGATCGAGCACGGATGCGCCGCTCGATGCCGCGAGTTGTCGCGCGAGGGTGGATTTTCCCGATCCGGAGTTGCCGATGATGGCCGCCTTCATGCGCGGCGCGCGGTTGTGGAACTTCTGATCGTCCGCCTGCGCCATGGCAACGCAATCCATGCGGCCCGCAACCGCCCGCGTTCGCGCCAGGCGAGGAAGCCGGCCAGCGCGGCCATGGCGGCCATGGCGCGCGGCTCGGGAATCGGCACGAGTTCGCCGGATGCAAGCAAGCGGCTGCCCGGGCCGAAGCCGACGAACTGGACTTGGGCGAGTTGCGTGGTGGTGAGGCCGCCTACGCCGAAGAAAATGCGTCCCTGCGTGCCGGACCCGCCGGCCGCACCGGTCCAGTTGGTGATGATGAGAGTTCCGCCCCAAGAGATGGCGCTGCTGTTGGCGAAGGTCAGTTGATGGACGCCGGTGCCGAGACTGATGGTCGAGGAGGAACTCAAAGTCAGCGTGCCGACGGTGTCGCTGTTGCCGGTGGTGGCGCCGGTGCGGAACGTGCCGCCCGCGAGGATGAGGTTGGTGGTGTCGCGGATCTGGTTGGCCGCGCCAAGACGGACGGTCGCGCCGCCATCGACCCGCAACGAGGCGCCCGCCACCGCGTCCACGCCGGCGGTCTTTTGGAGCACGAGTGTGCCGGCTTCGACGATGGTCTGGCCGGTGTAGGTGTTGGCCTGCGTGCCGGAGTAGGTCGCCAAGCCGGCGCCCCGTTTGGTCACGGTGGCCACGCCGCCGCTGAAGGCGGCGGAGATGTCGAGATCGGTCGCGGCCGCGCCATCCTGCGTGTTGATCACGAGCCCCTGCGCGAGATCGGAGCGGAGGTTGCCCGCGATGGTGGCGGTCTGCGCCGAGGCCAGAGAGATGATCTGGTCGCCGCCCGCGTTGACGATGCTCAACTGCCCGGAGCCGGTCTGCACGCTGCCGCCGGACAAGCGCAGTCCGGCAATGCCGTCGTTGAACCCGTTGAGGTCGAAGGTGCCGGTTTCGTTGACATTGACGAAGAGGTCGTCGCGGATCTGGTTCGCCGCGAGCAGGCGCAGGACGGCGGCAGAACCGCTGTTGGTGCCGACGTTGGGGCTTTGGGTGGTGTTCAACACGCGTCCGGGACGGTTCAGTTCCACCACGCCTTGCCGCACGTCGAGGCGGGTGCCGTTGATGTCGTTGGCCGCGCCGGAGAACTGCAATGTGCCCGTGCCCGTCTTCACCAGCACGCCGGCGCCGTAGCTCTGGCCCGAGGCGATGAAATTGCCGGTGCCGGCAAAGGTGAGGTCGCTGGCGAGGTCGAGCGCGCCGCTGAGCGCAAGGGTGGAGCCCGAGACGGAGCCGACGGTCGCGGCGGACGCCGCTGTCAGCGTGCCGGTGTAGTTGTTGCTGCCCGCGAGGCTGACCAAGGCGCCCGCGCCGTCGGGTCCTGTGCCGTTGAGGTTGATGCTGCCTTCGTTGACCGTGATGCCGCCGGTCAGATGGAGGGCGGCGCCGTTGGAGACCGTGTTGCCGAAGGTGGAGGTTCCGAGCGCACCGGAGCTGGCGGCGATGACGACACCCTGGCCGATGTTGAGCGGGCCTTGGAACGTGTTGCTGCCGGAAAGCCGCACGGTCCCGCCGCCAGTCTTGGTCACCGTGGTGTAAAACTGGTCGATGATGTTCGCCGTGATGTCGAGGTCCACGACGGAGGCGCCATCGGCGACTTGGATCGTCTTCGCGCCCTGCAACACGATGCGCCCGGCCATCGTCGAGGTGTTCGAATTCAAGAGCGCCACGATGGCCGGCTCGGCGGTGAGCGTGAGCGTGCCGGTGCCGGTGTTGACGAGGCCGCCGGACATTTGGATCGCGCCGATCGTGTCCGTCGCGGTGCCACTGACGAGGAGCTGACCCGAGGAGTTGACCGTGACCGTGGCGGAGTCCGCGATCTGGTTGCCGGCCGCGAGGCGGACGATGTCGGTGCCGGTGCCGTCACCGATACTGAGGTTGCCGGGAATCGCGTTGCCCGAGGTCTTGCTCAATCGGAGTTCACCGCCCTGGACCACGGTTCCGCCGCTGAAGGAATTGGCGGACGAGCCGGACATGACCGCAAGGCCCGTGCCGGTCTTGGTGAAACTCCCCGCACCGGAGACGGCTCCCGCGAGAGTGAGCGTGCCGGTGCCGGTGTGGCTCACGGTCAGGTTGTTCGAAAGGGCGAGGGCGGAGTTGATGACGGGCGAGCCGGTGTTCTGGACGTTGAGGGATGCCGAGCCGGAGGGAACGCGGAACGCGAGGCTGTTGTTGTTCAGCGTGTAGTTGTTCGTGCTGTTGATGGTGAGCGACCCGAGGCTGAAGTTGCCGTTCACGTTGATGCTGCGGTTGGCCGTGATCACGTTGCCGAGGGTGACGGACGCACCTATGGCGTTCGGCACGCTGCTTGGGGACCAGTTGGGCGGCGCGTTCCAACTGCCGTTGGCGTTGGTGTTCCATGACTGCGAGAGAGCGGTCTGGGTCGAGGCGGCCCATAGGATCACCAGAAAAGTGCCGCGCCATCCCTGCCACGTCGGAAAGGTCAACCCGCGGACCACCGGCGCGAGTGCCCCGCCCTTCCTCCGATGTGGTGGTCGTCGGCCCATAAAGGTTGCAGCGCCAAGACGCAAAAAGGTTGCGGGATTAAGAAATGACACGGCAATCTCGCGAGAAAGAATCTCGTGTCAAGCACTGGCGAGATGAAGACCGTCTCGCCGCCGTCGTGGGAGAAACGGTTGGCGCGTCAGGCCAGATGCGCCGCGACAAACTCGGCCGTCTGCCTCGCAGCGGCGGGGTGGCTCACGCGGAGGAGATTCTCACGCCAGCGGGACCATTCAGCGCCGCCGTTTTCGAGCAGGGCGCGGCGCAAAGTTGTGACGACCTCCTCGGGCGTGGTGGCCAGAGCGCCGGCCTCGAGGTCGGCCAGAAGCGTGACATTGCCCTCCTCCTGCCCGGCCACGACGTGGCTGATGATCATGGGCCGTGCGATGGCGAGGGTCTCCTGCACAATCGCACCGCCGGCCTTGCCGATGAAGAGATGGTTTTCCGCGAGCAACTCCGGCATGCGGTCCGTCCAACCGAGGAGTTTGAAGGCATCGACCGGCAGATCGAGCCGCCGCAGGAAGTCGTGCAGATGCTGATGGCGTCCGGTGACCACGGTGAGGCGCACACCGGGAAGGGATGTGATGCCGCGGACCATGCTTTCGACTTTGCTGCGGCTCGACGAGGGCAGGTAAAGCACGCGCCACGGCGGACCGGGCTCGACGGGCTGGCGGGCGAGTTCCTCGAAGCGCGGGCTGATCGGGAAACCGAGGACCTTGATCTTGGCCGGGTCGGTGCCGCCGCGCTCCATTGCCTCCGCGGTCGGCTGGTTGGCCACGAGAACCCAGTCGGCGGGAGCGAGGTTCCACACTCGGTTGATCACGATCGAGTCGGTCACGATCATGAAGTTCGGACAGCGCGGGACTTCGCCCGAATCCATCAGCTTGCGCAGGATGTAGGTGTAAACCGGGTAGGTGCTGACCACGGCGGCGGGTTTCTTGGCGAGGAGAAGTTCGCGCAGGGCTTTCTCCAACGTGCCGAGCGTGGGCAGCGTCCAGTCGAAGACCGGAGTCTTGTCGTAGAGCCAGAAGAACGCCTTCCACGTCACGGGCACGCGCTGGATGGAGAAGTTGTAGGCTTGCTGCAGGACCTTGGCCGATCCCGGGTTGACCTCGACGTAGGTGTCATGGACCTCGGCGTCGAAACCGGAAAGGCCTGCGAAGGCGTCGCGCAGGCTGCGCGCGGCGGTGTTGTGGCCGTCGCCGAACCCGGTGGTGAAGATGAGGATTTTGTTCGCGTCCGTCTGTTCCATGGTCGTCAAAGTTCGCGCAAGGCCTGCTTGGCCCGGTCCTGCGCCCCGGCATCATCGCGGCTGCGGCGGGGCAGGGTCAGGCTTTTTTCGAGCTCGCGCTTGGCGTCGGCCGTGCGCCCGACCGCGAGGTAGGCGCGGCCGAGTTCGGCGTGAAAGAGGGCGTTGCCGGGCTCGAGTTGCACGGCCTTGGACATGTATTCGATGGCCTTCTCGAACGAGGCCTCGGGCATCTTGCCGTAGACGGCCTCGGCGAGGGCGCGCAGAAGGAGGTTGAGGTTGGCGATCTCGAAGTGCCAGCGGCCCAGCACATGCCAGGCGAGGGCGTAGCGCGGGTTGAGCCGGGTTGCCTCGGCCGCCTCGGAACGCACCACGCTGGACAGCTCGAGTTTGCGCTTCGGCTCGCTGTAGAAGGCGAGCCGCCCGGCCGCGATCGATACGGTGAGCCGCACTTCGGGGTCGCGCGGCGCGAGTTTCTTCGCCTTCAGGGCGTAGTCGTAGCCGAGCCCGGCCAGACGCAGCTTCTCGGCCTTCGACGGCGCATCGAGGACCATCTCGACGTATTGCTTGCTGATCCGGCGGAGCAACGAGGGGTCGTCGGGGCGCTCCTTCTCGGCGCGGAGGTAGAGTTCGAGGGCGCGGGCCGACTGGAATTCGCGGTCGAGCGCATCGCCCTGCTCGATCCATTCACCGGCGGCGAAGGCGTGCCCCGTGAGGACGACCAGGAGGAGGAGGCGGAGGATCATTTGGCGAACAAGTAGTGCGAAACGAGCCATTCCTCGCCGTAGCGGTATCCCCACAAGCCCGCGCAGGCCATGAAAAACACCCGCCAATAGACGCGCCACTTGGTCTCGTTCTCCGCGCCGTAGGTCCGCGCGAGGATCGGGCCGATGGCCGCCGCGTTGCGGTCCATGTTGGCCAGCCACGCCTCGGACGTGCGCGCATAGTGCGTCCCGTTCACGCACCAATGGTCGCGGAGGGTGAGGTCGTCCTGGAAGTAGCAGAGTAGGTCGTCGGAAGGCATGGTGCCGCCCTCGAAGAAATACCGCGTGATCCAGTCGCTGGGGTCCGTCCCCTCGAAATGGTAGGCCAGCGTGCGGTGGGTGAAGATGTGGACGAAGAGCAGGCCGCCGGGCTTCATCCATGAGGCGACGTTGCGCAGCAGCAGCTCGTAGTTCTTCATGTGCTCGAACATCTCGACCGAGACGACCCGGTCGAACTCGCCCGCGGGCAGCTCGAGTTCGGCCACGTTGGCCGTGTGGATCTCGACATTGCCGAGGCCGCGGCGCCCGGCTTCAGCCATGATGTATTCCTTCTGCGTGCGCGAGTTCGAGACGCCGAGAATGCGCGAGGCCGGATATTTCTCGGCCATCCAGAGGGTGAGCGAGCCCCAGCCGCAGCCGAGTTCGAGCACGCGCTGTCCGTCACGGAGTTGCGCCCGCTCGCAACTCAGCGCGAGCATGGCCTCCTCCGACTCGGCCAGCGTGGTGTGACGCTCGGGCCAGAGGCCGCCGCTGTATTTCATGCGCGGGCCGAGGACGAGCTTGAAGAACTCGGTGGGCACCTCGTAGTGCTGCTCGTTCGCCTCGCGCGTCTTGATCGCGATGGGCAGGGACTTGAGCTCCCGCACGAAGTCCATGAGCGCCTTCTGCTGGGCCTCGGCCCCGCCGCGGTTCTCGTCGCGCAGCTTGCGCGCGAGCAGTTGGTTGATGCCGGCCCGGATCGCAAAATCGGGCAACAGGTCTTTCTCCAGCAATCGGTCGAGGAAACTCATGTCAGGGGGCGTCGCGGGAACCAGGGGAAGAAGGCGCTGGTCTCTTCTTGGTAACGTTTGTAATCGGCTCCACGGCTGCGCAGCGCATGCTCCTCGGTCGCCTTGATGCCCGTCACGCGGGTCAGGAAAAGATACATCAGTGCCGGAACATAGAACGAGATCCACCCGCCCGGCGAGCCCAGCGCGAACAGGAAGTAGGAAACCCAGACGAGCCACTCGCAGAAATAGTTCGGGTGACGCGAAAAGCGCCACAACCCCTCGCGGCAGGTGCGGCCCTTGTTCGCCGGGTCGGAGCGGAAGCGGTTGAGCTGCGCGTCGGCCGCCGCCTCGCCCGCCAGCGCCACCAGCCAGAGCGCGGCGCCTGCGATCTCAAAGACGCCGATGCCGCCGTCCGGATTGATGAACACCATGACGAAAGGGACGCTGAGCATTGCGATGAGCACCGCCTGCGCCTGGAAGAAACCGAGGAACATGGCCCACGTGTGCCGCGGAAACTGCGTGCGCAACACCGCATAGCGTCCGTCCTCCTCCGGATGATGGCGCGCCACGCGGATCGCAAGATAAGTGCCCAGCCGCGCGCTCCACACGGTGACCATGAAGGCAAGGAGTGCGTTCCGCGCAAGGTCACCGCCACCCATCACCGAGCAGGCGAGGACGACGGGGATGAACCCGTAGGACCAGAAGATGTCCACGATCCCGGCATTGTTGAGACGCCAAGCGGCAGCCCAGACGAGCAGCATCATGACCACCGGAATTCCCGCGGCCACGGCCATGAGCGGCCAGAACTCGCCCCAGTCCGGCATCACGACGCCCCCCGGTCCAGTCCGGTCGGAAGGTCGAGCGTGTCGTTGTTCGCCCGCGTGTAGACCGCCTGCACAACCGAGATGTGGCGCGTGGCGAAGCCGGCCTCGCAGTAGGCGAGGTAGTAATCCCACTTGCGGATGAACCTCTCATCGAACCCCTGCGCCCGCACGGCGTCGAGGGCACGGTGGAAGTTCTCCCGCCAGACGTGCAACGTCCGCGCGTAGTAGGGCCCCATGTCGTCGAGGTCGTGGAGGAAAAGATCCCCCGTCGCCTCGAGCGCGCGGTTGATCCGGCCGATGCTGAGCAACAGCGAACCGGGGAAAACGTGCCGTTGGATGAAGTCCACACCGCGCCGCAACACCTCGTATTGGGCGTCCGGGCACGTGATGTATTGCAGCCCGATCAGGCCGCGACGCTTCAGCAGGCGGTGGCATTGCGCGAAATACGGCTCGAGGTAACGGTCCCCCACCGCTTCGAGCATCTCGATGGAGGCGATTCTGTCGAACTGACCGCGGATATCCCGGTAATCCATCAGGCGCAGGTCGATGCGGTCCGCCAGACCCGCCGCCGTGATGCGCGCCGCCGCCTCGTCGTGCTGCGCCTGCGAAATCGTGACCGTGGTCACGCGGCAGCCGAAGGTGCGGGCGGCGTGGATGGAGAAGCCGCCCCAACCGCTGCCGATCTCGAGCACATGGTCGGACGGCTGCAAGCGCAGCTTGCGGCAAAGCACGTCGTATTTGCGGACCTGCGCCGCCTCGAGATCCGCGCCGGGCCGGTCCCAATACGCGCACGAATACGTCATCGTCGGGTCGAGCCACAGCTTGAAGAACTCGTTGCTCAGGTCGTAGTGGTCCGCGATGTTGCGCCGGCTGGTGCGGCGGCTGTTCGGCCGGAGCAGATGCGCGGCGCGGTGGGCGAGCCCCATCAGACCGATGCGCCGGTCCGTCCGTCCAGACCCTTCCAGCACCGTGGACTCGTCCGCGTTGCGGATGAACCAGGCAATGACCCCGACGAGATCGTCCGTCTCCCACAGTCCGTCCATGAAGGCCTCGCCGAACCCGACCGGTCCGCCGAGCACGCAGGCGCGGAAAAACCCCTCGTCGCTCACCCGGATTTCCGCCGACGGCGACTCCCCCAGCCCGCCAAACACCCGCTCCGCGCCGTTGGGCAGCCGCACCCGCAGGCGCCCGCGCTGCATGGCGGAAAGAGCTGAGAAAAGGATTCCCCGGTAGTCCATCGAGCAGGGAACCTAGCAGCAGCCAACCCCAAGGCAAACGGACGATTCCCGCCACCGGCCTGCGGCGGCGAGCATCCGTTCTTTACAAACCGGGCCCGCCATCCATCCTTGCGCGCCTGAATTTCGCACCAATCGAAGACCTATGAGCAAACGCACCAGCATCACAGTCGCCAAAGGGGACGGCATCGGCCCCGAGATCATGGACGCCACCCTCCACATCCTCCAAGCCGCGGGCGCCGAACTCGACATCGAGGAGATCTCCATCGGCGAGAAGGAATACCTCGCGGGCAACTCAGCCGGCATGTCCCCGGGGGCGTTCGAGTCCATCCTCCGCACCAAGGTCTTCCTCAAGGCCCCCATCACCACCCCGCAGGGCGGCGGCTACAAGAGCCTCAACGTCACCACGCGCAAGGCCCTCGGCCTCTACGCCAACGTCCGTCCCTGCGTCTCCTACCACCCGTTCATCGCGACCAAGCATCCCAAGATGGACGTCGTGATCGTGCGCGAGAACGAGGAGGACCTCTACGCCGGCATTGAGCACCAGCAGACGGTGGACGTCACGCAGTGCCTCAAGCTCATCACCCGCCAGGGCACAGAGCGGATCGTGCGCTACGCGTTCGAATACGCCCGCGCCAACAACCGCAAGAAGGTCACGTGCTTCACGAAGGACAACATCATGAAGATCACCGACGGCCTGTTCCACAAGATCTTCGAGGACATCGCCAAGGAATACGCCGACATCGAGAACGAGCACTGGATCGTGGACATCGGCGCGGCCAAGCTCGCTGACACGCCGGAGAACTTCGACGTCGTCGTCATGCCCAACCTCTACGGCGACATCCTCAGCGACGTGGCCGCCCAGATCGCCGGCTCGGTCGGCCTCGCCGGCTCGGCCAACATCGGCCCCGAGCACGCCATGTTCGAGGCCATCCACGGCTCGGCCCCGCGCCGCGCCGGCCAGAACCTCGCCAACCCGTCCGGCCTCTTCCTCGGCGCCGTGCAGATGCTGGTCCACATCGGACAGATCGACGCCGCCGAGCGCGCCCACAACGCGTGGCTCCGCACGATCGAGGATGGCATCCACACCTACGACGTCTTCAAGGACGGCGTGAGCAAGCAGAAGGTCGGGACCAAGGAATTCGCCCAGGCCGTGGCCGCCCGCGTGGGACAGAAGCCCGAAACCCTCGCCCCGGTCGCCTACAACCGCAACGCCGCGAAGATCGACACCAACCCGCCCTACCACCGTCCCAAGGTGGACCGCAAACTGGTCGGCGTGGACGTCTTCGTCGAGTTCACCGGCGGGACAGCCGAACTCGCCGCCAAGCTCCAACCGAGCGACGCGGGCGACCTCAAACTTCGCATGATCTCGAGCCGCGGCATGTCCGTGTGGCCGGACGGCTTCGCGCAGACCCTGCTCTGCGACCACTGGCGCGCCCGCTACCACGTGTCGAGTCCCGCGAACGCCGCGGCCCTGCCGCACTCCGAAGTCGTGGCCCTGCTCGACCGGATCAACAAGTCCGGCGTGGAGTTCATCAAGACCGAGGGACTCTACTACTTCGACGGCAAGCCCGCCTTCCAGATGGGCCAGGGCCAGAAGTAGCGGCCCGCACACCGGGATGAACGACCGGAGGAGCTGGAACCAAGCGGCATGACGCCCGAGGCCTCCCAGCTCCACCGGCTCGTCGCGTTCCAACAGCAGATCGAGCCGATCAAGGACCTCGACGTCCTGCTCGAGAAGATCCTGGCTGCCGCGTGCGTCCTGTGCCACGCGGATGCGGGCTCGATCTACACCATCGACGGCGACCAGCTACGCTTCGAACTGAGCCGCAACAACACGTTGCAGAAGGCCCTGCCCGCCGGGCAGAAGCTCATCTTCGACAAGTTCAAGGTCCCGCTCGATCACCGGTCTGTCGCCGGGCACGTGGGCCTCACCGGAGGCGTGGTCAACGTCCCCGACGTGGCCACGTTCGACTTCTCTGACCTTGGCTGCGCCTTCGACCCGTCCTACGACCACAAGTCCGGCTACGAAACGCGATCCCTGCTCACCGTGCCTCTCAAGGTCGCGGGCGACCGCATCATCGGGGTCATGCAACTGATCAACGCCCTCGACGCGGACGGACGCCCGGCAGCCTTCAGCGAGGAGAGCATAGCGGTCTTGCGGCTCTTCGCGGCTGCAGCCGCGACCGCGATGGAGCGCGCCGCCCTCACGCGATCCATGATCATCCGCATGATCAGCATGGCCAAGCTGCGCGACCCGTCGGAAACCGGACCGCACGCGAACCGCGTCGCCGCCTACTCTGCCGCGATCTACGAGCAATGGGCCCGCCGTGGCAACCTGCCGGCCGCGCACATCGAGCGCCAGCGCGACAACATCCGCATCGCCGCGATGCTCCACGACGTCGGCAAGGTCGGCGTCCCCGACCAGATCCTCAAGAAGCCCGGAAAGCTCGACGACGGGGAATACGCCCAGATGAAGCAGCACACCACCCGCGGTGCAGCGCTGTTCGCCGAGCGCCATTCGGCTTTGGACGAGATCTCCCTCGAGATCGCCCTCAACCACCACGAGAAGTGGGACGGCACCGGCTATCCCTCCGGCCTGCGCGGCGAGGAAATCCCGATCTTCGCCCGCATCGTCGCAGTGGCCGACGTCTTCGACGCCCTCTCCAAGCGCCGCTGCTACAAGCCCGCCTGGACCGAGGAGCAAGTGCTCGCGGAGCTCCAGAAGTGCTCCGGCACCCATTTCGACCCGGCCGCCGTCGAGTGCTTCTTCGCCTGCCTCGACGAAATCCGCGCCATCGCCCGTCAGTTTCCGGACGACGAGGACGAGGACTGAGGCATCACTTCTTCCGGAACTCGAGGTGGTCCTTGTCCACGTCGGCGACGAGGGTGTCGCCTTCGCCGAACTGCCCGTCGAGGATGGCGGTGCTGAGCGGGTTGAGGATCATCTGCTGGATGACGCGCTTCAATGGCCGCGCCCCGTAGGCGGGATCGTAGCCTTCCTTGGCGAGGAACTTGCGGGCCTTGTCGGACAACTCGAGGCGGATGTTCTGCTGCTCGAGGCGCTTGAGGAGGCGCTTGAGCTGGATGTCCACGATGCTGCCGATCTCCTTGTCGGTCAGGCGGTCGAAGATGATCGTCTCGTCCACGCGGTTGAGGAACTCGGGGCGGAAGTGCCCGCGCAGGGCCTCCATGACGCGGCGGTTGCGCTCGTCCACCGGCAGATCCTCCATGATGAACTGGCTGCCAATATTGGAGGTCATGATGATGACCGTGTTCTTGAAATCCACCGTGCGCCCCTGGCCATCGGTAATGCGTCCGTCGTCGAGCACCTGCAGAAGCACGTTGAAGACATCCGTGTGCGCCTTCTCGACTTCGTCGAAGAGGACGACGGAATACGGGTGGCGGCGGACGGCCTCGGTGAGTTGTCCGCCTTCATCGTAACCGACATAGCCGGGAGGCGCGCCGATGAGTCGGGCCACGGTGTGCTTCTCCATGTATTCGCTCATGTCGAGGCGCACGATGGCGTTCTCGTCGTCGAAGAGAAACTCGGCGAGCGCCTTGCAAAGCTCGGTTTTGCCGACGCCGGTGGGTCCGAGGAACATGAATGAACCGATCGGGCGGTTCTCGTCCTGCAGCCCGGCGCGCGCGCGGCGGACGGCGTTCGAGACGGACTTGATGGCTTGGGCTTGTCCGACCACGCGCTCCATGAGGCGCTCCTCCATCTTGACGAGCTTCTGCCGTTCGCCTTCCTGCAGGCGGGTCACGGGGATGCCGGTCCAGGTGGAAACAACCTTGGCGATGTCGTCCTCGGTCACCTCCTCGCGCAGGAGCTGGCTGCCGCCGGCGGCGAGCTTCTTGTTGTGCTCATCCAGCTTGGCCGTGAGTTCGGGGATGCGTCCGTATTGGATCTCGCTGGCCTTGGCGAAATCGCCCTGGCGCTGCGCGGTTTCGAGCTGGTTCTTGAGGTCCTCGATCTGCTCGGCCAGCTTGCGCGACTCGGCGACCTGCTTCTTTTCGTTCTGCCACTGGGCCTTGAGCTTCGAGCCCTGCTCCTTGAGGTCGGCGAGTTCCTTCTCCAGCTTGGCCAGCCGCTCCTTGCTGGCGGCGTCCTTCTCCTTCTTCAGCGCGGTGCGCTCCATCTCGCCCTGCATGATGTCGCGCTCGAGGCGGTCGAGTTCGGTCGGCATCGAGTCGAGCTCGATCTTGAGGCGCGAGGCGGCCTCGTCGATGAGGTCGACGGCCTTGTCCGGCAGGAAGCGGTCGCTGATGTAGCGGTCGCTGAGGACGGCGGCTCCGACGAGGGCGGCGTCCTGGATGCGCACGCCGTGGTGGACTTCGTAGCGCTCCTTGAGTCCGCGCAGGATGGCGATGGTGTCCTCCACGCTGGGCTCGTTGACCATGACCGGCTGGAAGCGGCGCTCGAGGGCGGCGTCCTTCTCGATGTATTTGCGGTATTCGTCGAGCGTGGTCGCGCCGATGGTGCGCAGTTCGCCGCGGGCCAACTGGGGCTTGAGCATGTTCGAGGCGTCGGCCGAACCTTCGGCCGCGCCGGCCCCGACGATGGTGTGGAGTTCGTCGATGAAGAGGATGATCTGTCCCTCGGACGAGGTGACTTCCTTGAGGAAGGCCTTGAGGCGCTCCTCGAATTCCCCACGGAACTTCGCGCCGGCGATCATGGCGCCGATGTCCATGGCCACGAGCTTCTTGTTCTTGAGCGACTCGGGCACGTCGCCGCTGACGATGCGGCGGGCCAGGCCTTCGACGATGGCCGTCTTGCCGACGCCGGGCTCGCCGATGAGGACGGGGTTGTTCTTCGTGCGGCGGGAAAGGACCTGCATGGTGCGGCGGATCTCCTCGTCGCGGCCGATGACCGGATCGATCTTGCCGCGCCGCGCCATCTCGGTGAGGTCGCGACCGTATTTCTCCAGCGTCTGGTATTTCTCCTCGGGGTTCTGGTCGGTCACGCGCTGCGATCCGCGGACCTCGACCAGCGCCTTCATGAGCTTGTCGTGCGTGGCACCGTCCTCACGGAGGAGCTTGCCCGCGGCATCCTGCGCCTGCGAGAGGGCGAGGAGGTAGTGTTCGGCGCTGAGGTATTCGTCCTTGAGCTTGGCCATCTCGCCCTCGGCGGCTTCGAGGGTCTTGCGGAGGTCGGACCCGAGGTGGGGCGAGCCGGCGGCACCGGAGACCTTGGGGCGGCGGGAGAGTTCGGCCTGGAGCTGCTCCTGCAGCCGGGCGGTGGACACGCCGACCTTCTGCAGGATCGGCACGGCTACGCCCTCGGACTGCTGGAGGAGGGCGAGCAGGAAGTGTTCGTTGCTGACTTCCTGCTGGGAGAGCTTGCTGGCGATGTCGGCGGCGGCATTGAGCGCCTCCTGCATCTTCTGGGTGAAGCGGTCCGGTCTCATTGGACCGGCATGGTAGCACTATTTCAGCCGCAACCGCAGTCGAATATACGTCGGGATGTCGAGGTCCTGACCGTCGACCATGGTCGGGTCGAGATCTTTGAAGCGCCCGCGCAACGCCTGATCGAGCGGCAGTTCCGGCTGGGTCTCGCCCGCACCGTCGCTGCGGGCGGAGGACTTGCCGCCACGCTTGCCGCCGGGCTTGGCCGGTGTCGCCTCGGCAACCGGTTCCAATTCCACCTCGGGGGCGTCTTCAGCCTCGAGTTGACCAGCCAGCGGATCGGTGACCGCACCAGCGGCCTGGCCGACAGGAATACCCGACCGCGTGGCCGCCATGATGACCACGCTCAGGCCGTCCGACGCATCCGGACTCTCGGCCGCGCCGAGGAGGACTTGGGATTCCGGCGAGAGATGCCGGGAGACTTCGCCCAGCACGGACTGAACCTCGGCCAGCCTGAGGACGGGACCGGCGGTGATGTAGACCAGGACGTCGCCCGGCTCGGAGAGAATCCTCCCGCTGTCCAGCAACACGCTCTGCATCGCGAACTCGACCGCCTCGCGTGCGCGATCGGAACCCGAGGCCGAGCCATGCCCGAAGTGGCATCGCGCGTCGGCTCCGCGGAAGACCTGCGTGAGTTCATCCGGCCCGACGTGCATGACCGCGGGCAGGCCGAGCATCTGGATGACGGCGCGGGCAGCCAGCGAGATGGTGGACGAGGCGGCGCCGAAGGCCTCGCCCACGGACGCGTCGGCTGGCGCGACCTCGCCCATGCGATCGTTCTCGAAACACAGGACGGCGACGCAATGGCGTCCGAGCCGGGCGAGCGCCTGCTCCGCCTGTTCGCGGCGTTTGCCCCCCTCCCCCGCAAACGGCATCGTGACAACGCCGACGACGAGGGCGCCGGCGCGGCGGGCCTCGCGGGCCACGACGGGGGCGGCGCCCGATCCGGTGCCGCCGCCGAGCCCGGCGCAGACGAGGACCAGTTCAGCTCCGCCGCAGGCCTCGCAGATGGCCCCGGCACTCTCCTGCGCGGCGGCCTGGCCGAGCGACGGTTCGCCGCCGGAGCCGAGCCCGCGCACGGCCTCGCGACCGATCTGCAGCTTGCGCTGCGCGCTGGATTCCATGAGAGCCCGCGCCTCGGTGTGGACGCCGAGCAGGTCGAGCGAGCCCGCGCTGTCGCGGTGGAGTTGCTCGAGGAACGCGAGTCCTCCTCCCCCGACGCCGATGACCTTGCACAAGGTGACAGGGGCCACGGGCGACGATATCTGGTTTGCTGAGCCGACGGTGATCATAAGCCGGGAATGAGCCTGCCGAGTTGGCTGCGCAGGCGGTCGATGATGGAGACCTCGTCGAGCGCATCCTGCGCGGCCTGCGCGTAGTGGATGAGTCCGACGGCGGTGCTGAAGCGGGGGCTCTCGAAGACCTGGCTGGGCCCGAGGAAAGGTTTGGGGCTGGCCACGCGCGCCGGCACTCCGAAGACGTCGGTGGCCAGGGCCGCAATGCCCTTGAGGTCGGCAGTGCCGCCCGTGATGAGGATGCCGGCGCCGAGGAACGGCGCATGGCGGTCGAAGTTGAGGCTACGGCGCAGGAGCATGAAGATCTCCTTCACCCGCGCCTCGGCCACGATGTTGAGGATGCGGCGCTCGATCTCGCCGCCCGAGTAGGTCGGGTCTTCCAGATCGATGGTGCCGCGCGCGGCGGTGGCGCCGGGGGCGACGTCGGCATGCTCGACCTTGAGCTTGTCCGCCCACTTGGTCGGCACACGCAGGCCGATGGAAATGTCGTTCGTGATGTGGTCGCCGCCGACGGCGAGGACGCCGCTCTGCCGCACGGCACCGTCGCGGAAGAGGATGTAGTCGGTCGTCCCGCCCCCGATGTCGATGACGAGCGCTCCGATCTCGCGATCGCCCTCGTCGAGCACGGCGTAGGCCGAGGCCACGGCGCTCATGACCACGTTGTTGACCTTGAGGTTGGCCTCACGGATGCACCGCAGGCTGTTCTGGATGCGCGTCTTGATGCCGTGGACGATGTGGAACTCGGCCTCGAGCTTGCGTCCGATCATGCCGAGCGGGCTGGCCACGCCCTCCTGGCCGTCCACGTAGTAGTGCTGGATGATGGTGTGGAGAAACACGTTGCCCGAGGGGATGCTGACGTCGAGGGCGCTCTGCTCTACCTCCTCGATGTCCTCCTCCTCGATCTCGTCGCGGTCCTCGGGAATGGGGACGCCGCCGCGGTTGTTCAGACTGGCGAGGTGGGAACCGGTGACGGCCACGACGACCTCGGTGATCTCGCGGTCGGCCTTCTCCTCGGCCTCCGAAACCGCGTCGCTCAGACAGAGTGTGATCTTGCCGATATCCACGATCTCTCCCTTGCGGACGCCGCGAGAAGGGGCCTCGCCGACACCGATGATGCGGGGGAGGCCGTCGCTGCGCGTCTCGGCGATGACGGCGGCGACCTTGGTCGTCCCGATTTCAAGACCCACGTGGAGATTGTGGCGGCTCATGGTCAGTTTGATTTCTTGCGGGCGGAAACCGCCGCGGGTTGCTCCGCAGCGGGCGGCGGATCACCGACGAAGGTGACCGGCGTGTTGCGTTCGGGGATGAGGTTGGCCGTGGCGATCTTTCGCGAGGTCTGGCCGACGTGCAGCATGATGAACTGCAGGCGGTCCAATTGCGCGGGGATGCCCTCGAGGCCGAAAGTGAAGCGCGACTGCGGATCGCCCCACGCGATGACGCACCAACCCTTGGCGATGTCGGCAGCCCGGAGATCGAGGGGCGGGTTCGTCCGCTCGGACGCGCGGGCGAGGAGCTCGATGGCCGCGGCCAATTCGGGCAGGTCGATCCGGTCGCCGGGGCGCCATTGCTCGGTCGCCACGCCGTAGATGACGGGAAGATGGGTGCGTTCCGGGTCGAACCCCTGGGGCTTCATCATCACACCGCCGGCGTCCACCAAGGCGGCGGTCTCCATGGCCGAGGGATCCTCGCCGGTGTCACGCGGGGCGACCCAGGCAACCGCTCGGCGTCCGTCGAGGTCAATCGTCACGGTGTCGGGCAGGATGCGTTCCACGCGCGCCTCGCGGACCTCGGGGATCGAGGCCAGCACGCGCTGGGCGGCCTCGAGGTTGAGCGAGAAGATGTTGAGTCCCTCGCGGATACCCGTCTTCGCGAGCGCCTCCTCGCGCGTCATGATGCCGTCGGTGTTCACCTCGACGACGCGGACATTGTAGCGGCTGTTCTCGAAGATCTGCGTGCTGATGAGCGTGCGTATGCCCATCCACGCGACGGCGATCAATCCGGCCAGCACCGCGATCTCACCCGCGTAGAGCAGGAACTTCTGCTTGCGGCGGCGACGCGTGGTCTCAGCCGTGGCCGTCACATCGAGGATGTGCTGCGGGCGGCTGCGCCGCGTGGTGCGGCCGCGGCGTCGTTTTGGTCGGAATAGGCTCATTGTTTCTTGAAGCGGCGCAGGGACAGGCAGGCAATCTCCTCGCACAGTTCGAGGAAACTGAGGCCGGCGGCGGCGGCGGCCTTGGGCAGCAGGCTCGTCTCCGTCATGCCGGGAATGGTATTGGCCTCGAGCACCGAGGGCGAGCCGTCGGGCCGGAGAAGAATGTCCACCCGCGAGTAAACCTCCAACCCGAGGGCGCGGTGTGCCGCGAGCGCGGTCTGCTGCACGAGTGCGGTGGTGGCGGGGTCGAGCGGCGCCGGGCAGTAGTAGTCCGACGCGCCCTTGGTGTATTTGTGCTCGTAGTCGTAGAAACCCTCGTGCGGACGGATCTCGACGATGGCCATGCTGCGGTCGCCGACCACGCCGACGGTGAGTTCGAGGCCGCCGACGTATTCCTCGACGAGGATCTCGTGGTCGATGGCCGCGCATCCGGCCAGCGCCGCCTCGAGTTCCGTCTCGTGCTTGACGATATAGACGCCGACGCTCGAGCCCTCGCGGGGCGCTTTGACCACGAGCGGCAGGCCCAGGGACGGGCGGCCGCCCGCCGGGACGAGTTCCCAAGCGGGCGTAGGGACGTTGGCGGCATCGAAGCGGCGCTTGCTCGCGAGTTTGTCGAAGGCGGTGCGGCTGGCCTCGGCCCCTTCGCCGGTGTAGGGCACGCCGCGCGCATCAAGCGCGGCCTGCAGGCGTCCGTCCTCCCCGAATGTGCCGTGGATCATGTTGACGCACAGGCCGGTGTCGGAGGGCAAATCGAGCCGCTCGCCATCCACATCCAACTCGGTGACACGGTAGCCGCCTCCGCGCAGTGCGTTGGCCACGGCGCCACCGGAACGCAGCGAGACAGCGCGCTCGGAGCCGGGGCCGCCCTTGAGAACAACGAGGTGGAGATTTCTGAGTTCGTCCTTCATACAGCTTCCTCCCCGATGATCTGGACCTCGGTCTCGAGACGGACGCCGCGGCGCTTGAGCACCTCGGCGCGGACCTTCTCGACGAGGGCGAGGACCTCGGAGGCGGTGGCGCCGCCCTCGTTGAGGATGAAGTTGGCGTGGACTCCGGACACGCGGGCCGCGCCGACGTGCGCGTCCTTGAGACCGGACTCGTCAATGAGCTGGCCGGCCTTGCCGTCCGGCGGATTGCGGAAGATGCACCCGGCGCTGGCTCCGGCCGGTTGCGACGCCCGGCGCTTGGCCGCGTATTCGCGCGTGCGGCGCGCGACCTCTTCCGGCGCGCAAGGCTCGCCGCGGAAGACGGCGGAGAGAGCGTAGTTCGAGCGGAGGATGGGAACGTTGCGGTATCGGACCTCGAGGTCGCGCGGAGTCTTCTCGAGGATGTTCCCTTCCTGATCGGCGTAGCGCATCGATTCGACCTGGTCGAATGCCTCGACCCCCATCGCACCGGCGTTCATGCGCAGGCAGCCACCCACGTCGCCCGGGATTCCCTCCATCCATTCGAATCCGGCCAGACCGGCCGTGGCGGCCGCGCCGCTCAAAGCCTTGAGACGGACACCCACTCCCGCCCGGATCGAGGCTTCACCGATGGAAAACTCGCCGAACACCCCGCGGCGAAGGCGGACGACCGCTCCGCGCAGACCGCCGTCGCGGACGATGAGGTTCGATCCTCGGCCGACCACCATGAACGGGACACCTTCCTCGTGCGCGCGCCGGACGAGGTCGCAGAACCCTTCCTCGGTCTCCGGCTCCAGCCAGAACTGCGCCGGGCCACCAACACGCATCGTGGTGTGCCGAGCCATCGGCTCGTAGAGACGCGCCACCCCGGGCCCCATCGCCTCGCGCAGCATGTCCAGCGTGGAGAGGTCCTTCGCCAACTGCCGTCCCTGCTCGTGGATGTTGCCCGCGCCGAGCGTTACCAGCAGGTCGCCCGGACGCAGGAGGTGACCGACGGCCATCGCGGCGCGGACGCGGGATTCCTCGTAGGTGACATGCTCCGCCCCGGCCTCGGCGGCGGCATCCGCGAGCAACTGCCCGGTCACGCCGGGAATCGGCGCCTCGCTCGCGGGATAGACATCGGTAACAACGGCCGCGTCGGCCAGTGCGAGAGCGCGTCCGAACTCGTCGCGCAACGCCCGGGTCCGCGTGTAACGGTGGGGCTGGAAAAGCAGGATCACGCGCTGGCGACCCGTGGCGCGCGCGGCGCGGACCACCGCCTCAATCTCGGTCGGATGGTGCCCGTAATCGTCCACCAGCAGATGGTCGGGCGAGGCATGCAAAACCTCGAAGCGCCGCCGCGCGCCCCGGAACGACTCGAGCGCGGCGGTGCACTTCTCAAGATCGAGTCCGATCTCAACCGCGAGCGCGAGAACCGCCGTCGCGTTGAGGGCGTTGTGCTCGCCGGGAACATTCAGACGCACGCGGGCCAACTCGCGGCCGTGGTGGCGGAAGCTGAACTCGGAAGAGAACTCGGCCGTGCGGAAACCGTCGTAGGAATACTCACCGGACCGGCCGTAGCCGACGGCCGAAGGCCGGTCCGCACAAACGCGCACCGCGCCGGGATCGTCGGCGCAGAAGAAGATCCGGCCGGCCGTCTGGTCGAGCATCACGCCGAAGGCGCGATCGATGGCCTCGAGATCCGCGTAGTGGTCGAGGTGCTCCGGTTCGATGTTCAAGACGATCGCGTGCTCGGGATGGTAAAGGACAATGGTGCCGTCGCTCTCATCACCCTCGGCGACGAAGAATTCGCCGCCCGCGTCCCACCGCGCGTTGGTTCCGAGGATGGGAATTTCCGCGCCGACGTAGTGCGAAGGGTGTGCGCCGGCGGCGCGGAGCACATGCGCGGCCATGGCCGAGACCGTGGTCTTGCCATGCATGCCGGCGACGAGGATGCCCTTGCGTCCGAGCATGAGCGCCGCGAGGGCCTCGGCGCGGCGCACCATGGGCTTGGCGAGGCGTCGCGCGGCGTCGAAGGCGGGGTTCCCTTCGCGGATGGCGGATGAATAGATCACGAGTTGTGCATCCACGACATCCTCGGCGCGCTGCGGCGTGTGGAAGTCGAGTCCGAGCGACTGAAGGCGACGCACCTCGATGGTGTCCACCTTGTCCGATCCGCTGACTTGGTGGCCGAGCGCGAGGAGGAGCCCCGCGATCCCGCTCATGCCCGAGCCGGCGACACCGATGAGATGAATGCGGCGCGGTGTGCCGTGGAGTTGGGCGGCGAGCTCGTGCGTTGTCATGCGGCCACCTCCTCCAGCACCGCGGCGACGCGGCTCGCGGCTTCGCGGGGCGCGAGGCGCCCAGCCGCAGCGGCCATTTCCGCCCGGGTGCCGGGCGATTCGAGAAGCGATCGCAGGAGCCGCGCCAGGTCGTCCCCGGTCGCGCCCTTTTCCTCGAGGAGTCTGCCGGCCCCGGCAGAGACAAAGATGTCGGCGTTCAGGCGCTGATGGTTCTCGGCGGCATGCGGGTATGGGATGAGGACCGATGGCAGCGAAAAGGCCGAGATCTCGCCGAGGCTCGATGCACCGGCGCGGGAAACGGCGAGGTCGGCCGCAGGATAGACATCCTGCATGCTGTCGCAGAAGGGCAGGACCTTCGCGGCCACGCCGGCGGCGGCGTAGGTATCGGCAACCTTCTCCGCATTGCGTTCGCCCGCCAGGTGCACGACCTGCACATCGGCGGTGGCAAGGTGCGGGGCGGCTTCTCCGAGAAGAACGTTGATGCCGGCCGCGCCCTGGCTGCCACCCATGGCCAGGAGGGTCGGTCGCCCGGCGGCAAGGCCGAGTTGCAGCCGCGCCTCGCCCGGCGACGGTGCGCCGGACATAAGCTCGCGGCGGATGGGCGTGCCGGTCACCCGCGTGGGCCGTCCGCGGAAATGCGGTGCACACGCCTCGAAACCGAGCAGCACCTCGCGGCAGAAATGCGCGGCGAGACGGTTCGCTTTGCCGGGAATCGCGTTCGACTCGTGCAGGAAGGCGGGGATGCGGCGCCAGCGCGCGGCCATGAGCGGGGCGATGCTGGTGAATCCGCCCATGCCGAGCACGGCGTCCGGACGCCAACGGCGGTAAACGGAACCGCACTTGCGCAGGCTGGCCAGCAGACGGCGGATAAAGCCAACCATGGCTGGCGAAAGCGGTGACGGGAGGCCGATGGACGGGAGCGTCTCCCGCTCGATGTCGGGATGGGCACGCAGGGCGCGGGCGTCCACTTCCTTTTCGGACACAAAGAGGAGCACCTCGTGTCCGCGCTCACGCAAGACCTCGGCCACGGCCAACCCCGGAAAGAGGTGCCCGCCTGTGCCGCCGCATGCGATTGCAAATCTCATGATCAGAAGCGCACAGCGAGGCTGGTGGCCGGGACGACACGCGGACGCACCACGGGTTCGCGGCGTCCTTGCCGGTGGATGTTGAGGAGGATTCCGCAAAGGAACATGCAGATGGCGAGGTTGCTGCCGCCATAGCTGATGAACGGGAGCGGCATGCCCTTGTTCGGGAGCAGCGAGGTCGTCACGCCGATGTTGATGGCGGCCTGCAGGGTGATGAGAATGGTGATGCCGAACCCGAGGAGCATGCCGAAGCGGTCCTTGGCATTCATGGCGATGAGCACGCCTGCTAGGAGGATGAGGAGGAAGCAGAAGACGGTGAGCAAAGTGAAGCGCAGGCCGAGTTCCTCGCCGATCATGGGGAAGATGAAGTCCGTGTGCGCGTAGGGCAGGTAGAGCATTTTCTGCCGGCCGTTGCCGAGACCGAGCCCCTCGACGCCGCCGGCGCCGAACGCGAGGATGGCCTGCCATTGCTGCAGTCCCTCGGTGAGTTGGTATTTCTCGGGGTCGAGGAAGGCCATGAGACGTCCGGTGCGCTCCTCGATGTTCATCACCGCGTAGCCGAGGCCGGCCAAGCCGAGCCCGAGGAGCGGAAGCAGCCAGCGGAGGCCCGTGCCCGCCACGAACATGACGGCGAGCGTCACCACGCCGATGAGCGCCGTGGCCCCCAGGTCCACCTCCACCACGATGAGGGCCATGAGAATCCCGACCACCGAGAGCGGGATGACGAAGCCGCGCCAGAATTCCTTCGTGTGCTCCTCGAACCGGTGGAACCACCACGCGGTGAAGATGAGCGCGGCCACCTTGGCCAACTCGCTCGGCTGGAAGCTGGCGAAGCCGAGGTTGATCCAGCGCCACGCGCCGTTGATCTTCATTCCGATGGGCGGCACGAAGCAGAGGATGAGCAGGATCACGGCCAATCCGAAAATCCACGGCCAGAAACGCGCCCACAGCCGGTAGTCGACCAGCGCCGCAAACACCAGGGCGGCGCCGCCGACGGCCAGCCACATCGTCTGACGCTTGACGAAGTAGTAGATGTCCCCGTGGCTGTCGCGCGCATACGCCCCCGTGCTGAAAAGCATGACGATCCCGATGGCCATGAGGCTCATCATGGACAGGATCAGCACGTAAGCGGTGCGGCGGCGCATCGGGGGGAAATCAGTTCGCCTTGGGCGGAACCTTCAGGACTTGCCCGATCTGGAGCTTGGTCGGATCCGTGACGCCGTTGAGCGAGAGGAGTTCCTGGTATTTCACGCCGAGCTTTTTCGCGATGGTGTAGGGATTGTCGCCCTTCGCCACCTTGTAGGTGCCCGGAGCGGCTTCCTGGGTCCGCGCCGCGGCGGGAGCCGGCTTGGAGGCCGCGGGTTTGGACGCGGCGACGGTTGGCGCCGCCGCCGGCTTGGCCTGGGCAGCCGCGGGAGCGGCAGCGGGAGCAAGCGCCGGAGGTGTCGCGCGCATGGATGTCACGACGGCGGGCAGCGGCTCATCGACCTCGGGCGGCAGGTCACGCACCGGGGTGAGCGCCGCGGCCGTCGCCGGGGCGGCTGCGGGCGCGGACTCCGCCGGAGCGGGAGCGGCTGCAGAGGTGGTGACGAGCGGCGCGGTCGGCGCCGCCGAGGCCCCGGTGGCCTGCGCGATGCGGCCGGAAATGTTGGCCAGCAGGTCGGGGTTCTTCTGCACCTTGATCTTGTTGAACGCGTAGATGCCGCCGACGGCGACGATGTGGAGCACGAGCACCACCATGAACGCGTGCGATAGCTTCATGTTGGGCTCGGCCTCGTAGTAGTCCTCGTCGGTCTCACGGATCGCCCGCGCGGCCGAGGCGCGCACGACCCGGCGTCCGCCGGTCCTGGCCTTCAGTTTGCTGAACAGTGGTATCTTCATGGTGTTGGTTTGGTGGTGTTGGTGGTTGGGATTTGATGGACGAGCTGCTTGAAGATCTCGCCGCGCTCTTCGTAGCTGCGGAACATGTCGAACGAAGACGTTCCGGGGGAGAAGAGGACGGTCCCGCCGGGGGCCGCGAGGCGGTGGGCGGCGGCCACGGCCTCCTCGAGCGAACTGACGGTGTGGCACGAGGTGGACGACGACCAGTCGCGGGCGATGGACTCGCGCATCTCGCCGATCAGGACGGCCTCGCGCACGCGCTCGCCGACGAGGGAGGCGAGCGGAGCGTAGTCGAACCCCTTGTTCTTCCCCCCCGCGATGAGGACGACGTCACCTCGCTGCCCGCGCAGGGCCTGGGCGAGCGCGTCGAGGTTGGTGGACTTCGAATCATTGATCCAGGTGATGCCTCCGGTCTCGCGGACGAACTCGCAGCGGTGCGCGGGCGGTTGGTAGTCCCGCGCAGCCGGAGCCATGGCATCCGGGTCGAGGCCGAGGCAGATGCCGGCAGCGAAGGCGGCCATGAGGTTCTCGGCGTTGTGGGGTCCGCGCAGGCGCGTTTCACCGAGCGTGATGAGAGGACGGCTTCCGTGACGGATCACTCCGCCGTCACCCATCGTGTAGTCGGCTTCCACCGCGCGCGCGGCGGTGAAGGTGACACGCCGCGCGCGCAGGGCCGGCAACTCCGACCGCACGTTCACCACGGCATGATCGTCCGCCGTCTGGCGGTCGAAAATGCGCAGCTTGGCCGCGCGGTAGGAGGCCAGGTCCGGGTAGCGGTCCAGATGGTTTGCGCTGAAGTTGGTCCAGACCGCCACCCGTGGCCGGAAAGTTTCCGTCGTTTCGAGCTGAAAGGAGCTGATCTCGACGACCGCGACGTCGAGGTCGGCGCTGCGGGCCGCGACCTCGCTGAACGGAAGCCCGATGTTGCCGCAGGCCTCGGTGCGGAGGCCGCCGGACGCGAGCAATGCGGCGGCGAGCCCGGTGGTGGTCGTCTTTCCGTTGGTTCCGGTGATGGCCACGACGGGGCAGCGGCAGCTGCGGAAGGCCAGTTCGATCTCGCCGAGGAGCGGCACGCCGGCCTCGACGGGTCTGCGTGCGAGCGGCACGCCGGGATCAATGCCGGGGCTGAGCACCGCAAAATCGAAGTCCTGCACGCAGCGCAACGCGTCGTCCCCCAAAACGACGCGCGCGCCGCGCGAGGAAAGCTTTCCGGCGGTCTCCCGCCGCGGGGCGGGATCGCCCGAGTCGAGCACCGTGACACGGGCCCCGCCGTCGAGGAGCAGGCGCGCCGCGGCCTCGCCGCTCCGGCCGAGCCCCAACACCGCAACGCTTGCGCCCTTGTAGTCCATGAGGATCACCGGAGTTTGAGGGTGGCCAGCCCGAGCAGGGCGAAGACGATGGAGAGGATCCAGAAGCGCACGATGACCGTGCTTTCCTTCCATCCGCTCAGCTCGAAGTGGTGGTGGATCGGCGACATCTTGAAGATGCGGCGGCCGGTGAGTTTGAAGCTCGCGACCTGCAGGATGACCGAGCCGGCCTCGAGGACGAAGACACCGCCCATGAGGGCGAGCAGGAGTTCCTGTTTGCACGAGATGGCGAGGACGCCGAGGAGGCCGCCGATGGCGAGCGATCCGGTGTCGCCCATGAAGACGCGGGCCGGATGGCAGTTCCACCAGAGGAAGCCGAGAGACGCGCCGACCAAAGCCATGCAGACGATGGTCAGCTCGCCCGAGAACTGCACGGAGGGGATCTGAAGGTAGGTGGCGATCTTGACGTGGCCTGCGGCGTAGGTCAGGACGGCGAAGGCGAAGGCGACGGTGGCCGTGCACCCGGCGGCGAGTCCGTCGAGACCGTCGGTCAGGTTGACCGCGTTCGAGGAACCGACGATGACGAAGAGGTAGAGGAAAAACGTGAAGATCCCCATGTTCTGGATGATCGGTTCCTTGGCGAAGGGCACGTAGAGCTCGGAAGCGTGCGAGGAGAACGCGGGATCGAAGGCGAAGAAAGCGGTGATGGCGGCCGCCAGCAGGCATTGCAGACCGAACTTGAGCCGGCTGCTGATACCGTCCGACGACTTCTTGGTAACCTTGAGGTAGTCGTCCACAAACCCGAGGGCGCCGAGGTAGAGGACCGTGATGATGCAAAGCCAGACGAGCGGATTCGTGGGCCGCGCCCAGAGCAGCGTGGAGACGAGGAGCGAGCCGAGGAGCAGGACGCCGCCCATGGTCGGCGTGCCGGCCTTGGCCCCGTGCAACTCGTGCAGGCGGTGGACCTCCTCCTGCGTGCGGATCGGCTGGCCGAGCTTGAGCGAGATGAGGCGGCGGATGACGTAGTTTCCGAAGACGAGGCTGAGCAGGAAGGCCGTCACACCGGCCCCGAGCGAGCGGAACGTGATATATTGGAAAACATTGAAGCCGCGGAGCAACTCCGAGACCGGGCCGCTCTCGCCCGCGACGCCGTGCAGCAGATGGAGGTAGTAAAGCATCAGGCGAAGCCCTCCAAGACACGCTCCATGCGGGCGGAGCGGCTGCCCTTGATCACGACGGCGTCGCCGGGGCGTGCGAGTTCGCGCAGCAGGCGGGAGGCCTCGGAAACGTCATCCGCACGCTTCACCTCGACGCCGCCGGTGGATTCGGCCTCCTCGGCCATCGGCGCGGTTTCCGGACCGACCGCGATGAGGACATCCATGGTGGAAGCGGCGACGCGACCGACGCGGCGGTAGCCCTCTTCGGCATACGAGCCGAGTTCGCCCATCATGCCGAGGACAGCGAGGCGCCGACCTCCGCCGGGCAGGCCCCGGAGCGCATGCAAGGCGGCTTCCATCGAGTCGGGGTTGGCGTTGTAGCTGTCGTCGAGCACGGTCACGCCCCGTACGTCCGCGCAGGCGAGGCGACCCTTGGAAAGCTTCGTCGAGGCGAGTCCCGAGGCGCATTCCCTCAGCGAGAGGCCGAGTTCGAGACCGGCGGCCACGGCAAGGAGTGCGTTGCGCACCATGTGCTCGCCGGTGACGGGCAGGTGGGCGGCCACGCGCTCGGAACCGAAGATCAACTCGAAGTCGAGTCCGTGCAGCGACGGACGCAGGCGCTCGGCGTGCACGCCTTCCGGACCACCGACGAGAACGACGCGGGCGCGGGTGCGCGCGGCGAGCGACGGCGTGAATTCGTCATCGTGCGGGAGGATGAGGACGCCCTCGGGTCCGAGCGACTCGGCGAGCATTCCCTTCTCAAGGGCGATGGCCTCGCGCGAGCCCAGATTTTCGATGTGGGCGACCCCGATGTTGGTGATGATGCCTATGTCGGGCCGCGCGAGTCCGGCCAACGGGGCGATTTCACCGGGGTGGTTCATCCCGATCTCCCAGACGGCGACCTCATCGGCGGCCGAGGCGGAGAGGATGGTGAGCGGGAGGCCGAGGTGGTTGTTGAAGTTGCCCTGCGTCTTGTTGACGGCGAAGCGTGTGGAGGCGACGGCCGCGGCGAAATCCTTCGTCGTGGTCTTGCCATTGCTGCCGGTGAGGCAGACCACCCGGACGCCGAGACGGGCGCGCTGCCAGCGGGCGAGGTTCCACAGGGCCTCGCGGGAGTCCTTGACCACGACGAGGGGAAATCCGTCGGGCAGGCCCGGCATGTCCTGTTCGACGACGGCGCCAGCCGCGCCGGCCTGCGCGGCAGCCGCGTTGAAGGCGTGTCCGTCGAAGCTCTCGCCCCGCAGGGCCCAGTAGAGATCGCCCGGTTGCAGGCTGCGGGTGTCCTTCGAAACGGAAGCGACCGCGACGGTGCCGTCCCCGCGGGCGAGCCGTCCGCCGCAGGCGGAGGCGATGTCTTGGATCGTCACGGGGTCCATGGTCAGGCGGCTTTCTCCCGTATGGCCGAGGCAGCCTCGGCCGAGTCTTCGAAGGGGATCTTGCGGTCGGAGAATTCCTGGTAGTCCTCGTGGCCCTTGCCGGCGACGAGGACGATGTCTCCCGGGGCGGCGAGGGCGACGGCGCGGCGGATGGCCGCGCGGCGATCGAGGACGACCTCGTGGTTCTGCCCGCTCATGGCCGAGGTGATGTCGCGGCAGATCGACTCGGGATCCTCGCTGCGGGGGTTGTCGGACGTGACGATGCACCAATCCGAGAGCGCCTCGGCCGCGCGCCCCATGGGGCCGCGCTTGGCGCGGTCGCGGTCTCCGCCGCAACCGAAGACGGTGATGAGCCGGTCTGGCACGAGCAGACGCAGGGTGCGCAGGACGTTCTCCAGCGCGTCGGGCGTGTGGGCGTAGTCCACGAAGACGCGGAAGGACTTCGGCCCGGGCACCATCTCGAGCCGCCCGGGGACCTGGGGGGCGTCCTTGAGCGCCGCGACCGACTTGCGCACGTCGTGTCCGAGCGCCTGCATGGCCGCGAGTGCGGCGAGCGAGTTGTAGATGTTGAAGTTGCCGAAGAGCGGGAGCCGCACGAGGTAGCCGCGACCGCCGTTCTCGAGCGTGTATTGGGTCCCGTGGAGATCGGTGCGGAGGTCGGCCGCGCGGAACATGGCCTTCGGCGACTGCCCGAACGTGATGACGTCGAGACGGCTGGAGAACTCGTCGATGAGGCGCCGTCCGTAGCGGTCGTCGATGTTCAGGACGGCGGTGCCGCGCTTGTGCGTCTGGGCGGCCAACTGCTCGAATAGGAGCCTCTTGGCCAGGAAGTAGGACTCCATGTTGCCGTGGTAGTCGAGGTGGTCCTGGGTGAGGTTGGTTAAGATGCCCGCATCGAACTCGACCGCCCGCACGCGGTTCTGGTGGAGGGCGTGGCTGGAGACTTCCATGACGGCGGCGCGGCAGTTCACGTCGCGCATCTGGCGCAGGAGGGACTGCACGTCGTCGGCCTCGGGTGTGGTGCGGGCGGCCGGCAACTCGCGCGGGCCCACCATGTAGCGAACGGTTCCGATGAGACCGCAGGGCCGGGACGCGGTGTCGAGGAGGTGCTTGAGGAGGAAGGTGACCGTGGTCTTGCCGTTCGTCCCGGTCACGCCGGCCATCTGGAGCTGCAGCGAAGGGTGCGCGTGGAACACCGCCGCGGCGTCGGCCAGCGCGGCCCGCGCATCGCCGACCTCGATGACGGTGGCGCGCGGGATTTCGAGCGGCAGGGAAGTCAGGACCGCAACGGCGCCGCGTTCGACCGCCTCGAGAGCGAAACCGGCCCCGCCCGCACCATCGCCGCGTCCGGGAGTGGCGCTGGGCAGGGCGACGAAGAGCGATCCGGGCGAGACCTGGCGGGAGTCGTGCGTGAGGGAGGTGATCTCGCGATCGGTCGGACCGGCCACACGGACGGGTTCGGGCCGCAGGGCGGAAAGGATTTTGCCGAGAAGCATGGGCGTCAGTTCATCGGCTGCTCGAAGGGCACGAGCGCGACGGTGGTGCCGTCGGCCTCGGCCGTCTCCGGGACGAGGTTCATCTCGCGGACCATGCCCGATCCGATGCGGGCGAAAACCGGGGCGGCGAGCGTGCCGCCATAGACCGTGGCGCCGGGGGTGCGCGGGTCGTCGATCACGACGATGCCGGCGACCTCCGGATCGCCCGCGGGGAAATACCCGGCGAAGGAAACGACGTATTTCCCGGGCGTGTAGCCCCCCTTGGGATCCACACGCTGTGCCGTGCCGGTCTTGCCCGCGACGCTGAAGCCGGGAATCGACGCGAGGCGGGCGGTGCCGCGTTCGCTGACGACCTCTTGCAGAGCAGAGGCCACGCTGGCCGCGGTCTCGGCGGAGACGACGCGGCGGACTTCCTGCGGACGGAAGGACATGACCTCTCGCCCTCCCGCATCCCGAACACTGTGGACGATCTGAGGCATCATCATGACGCCGCCGTTGGCGATGGTCGCGGTGGCCGAGGCGATCTGCAGGGGCGTGACGGCGATCTCGTGACCCATGGGCACGCGGGTGATGGACAGGCCGGTCCATTGGTGGCGCGGGCGCACGATGCCGGGGATCTCGCCGGGCAGGCCGAGGCCGGAACGTTCGCCGAAGCCGAAACGGCGGATGTATTCGTGGAAGGTGTCTGCGCCGATGTGCATGGCGATCTTGGCGCAGCCGATGTTCGAAGACTTGACGAGGATGTCGTGAACGGTGAGCGGGCCGTAGCCGTGGACGTCGCGCAGGACCTTGCCGGCGTAGGCGAAGCTGCCGTTCTCGCAGTGGAAGACGCTATCGGGGGTGACGGCGCGCTCGTTGAGCGCGGCGGCGATGACGACGAGCTTGAAGGTCGAGCCGGGCTCATACATCTCGATGACGGCGCGGTTCTTCGTCGTCTCGACAGGCGCCTTGCCCACGTCGTTCGGGTTGAACGCCGGGCGCGTGGCCATGGCGAGGATCTCGCCGGTGCGCGGACGCATGAACACGGCCGTGATCATGTTCGGGTTGAGCATCCCGTAGGCCTGGTCGAGTTCGCGCTCGACGATGGTCTGCAGGGCCATGTCCACGGTCAGGGCCACGGTGCAGCCATCGCGCGCGGGCCGCTCCATGCCGCGGTAAGCGACGATCTCGCGGCCGGTGCGGTCGCTCTCGATGTAGCGGAAGCCCTCTTCGCCGTGCAGGAACTGGTCCATCATCATCTCGACGCCCTGGATGCCCTTGCCCTCCCGGTCGAGGAATCCGATGACGTGGCTGAGCATGTTCTCGTTCGGGTAGTTGCGCTTGGGCTCCTTCTCGAACATGACGGCGCGCAGCCCCGCGGCGGCGATCTCATCCTTGATCGCGGCAACCGTCTCGGCGGGCACCTGGCGCTGCACGACGATGTAGGCGCGCTCCGAGGCGATGCGCTCGGCGACCTTGTCGCCCGCCAGCCCGAGATTCCGCGCGAGGATCTCGGCCAGACGCGTCCGGTCGACCTTGGCCTCGGTCGCGAGCTTGCCGTCCACGACCACGGCGTAGATGGGAACGTTGTCGGCCAGCGGTTCCCCCTTCACGTCGGTGATGATGCCGCGCTCGGCGAGGACGACCTTCTTGCGGGCGGTCTTCTCGGCGGCGAGGCGCGAATACTCCTCGTGCTTGCCGACCTGCAGGTGGATGAGGCGGCCGGAATAGACGCTGAAGATGACGGCGAGGCCGAGGCAGACGAGGCCGGCGCGGCGGTGGGTCTCGGTGGTCACGGCTGCACCTCCCCGCCATCCGGCGCCGCGGCCTCCGCGGCGGGCGCGGCCAGCGCGGCCGTGTCCACACGCAGGCGGACGAGGCGCGCATCCTGCACGGGAACCATGCGGATGAAGCCCTCCTGGCGGCGGCGCTCGAGCGACGGACGCGAGGCGAGCCGCATGATGTCGTTCCCGGCGACCTTGATGCGTTCGTCGAGTTCGGCCACGGCCTGCTCGAGTTCACGGCAGCGGTCGCCCTCGACCTTGAGCTTGTGCTTCATGTGGACGTAGCACAGGCCGAGCAGGCCGACGAAGGCGACGATGACGAGCCAGCGCATGAGCGGCCCGACGGGCAGGGAGCTTTCGTGGCGTCCGAGGCTCACGCGGCCACCTCCTTGCCGGCGCCGAGCATCTCCACGGCGCGGAGCCGGGCCGAGCGGGCACGGCGGTTGCGGGCGACCTCGGCCTCGGCCGGTTCGACCGGGTGACGGGTCAGGTCGCGAAAGCACCAATCCGGATTGCGCCGCGGCGCGGGCCATTCGGGCCGGTCAATCCACTCGACGCTGCGGGCGCGGAAGAAGGATTTGACCGCGCGGTCCTCGAGAGAATGGAACGTGATGACGACGAAGCGGGCCCCCGCGCGGAGGAGTGCGGGCAGAGTGGCGAGGGCGCGGCGCAGGGCGCCGAGTTCGTCGTTCACCGCGATGCGCAACCCCTGGAAAACGCGGGTGGCCGGATGCAGGCGGCCGCGCCGGCCGAGGACCTTCTCGACCAGCGCCGCCAACTGCGCGGTGCGGGTGAAGGGAAGGCGTTCACGTTCTGCCGCGATCGCACGGGCCACGCGCCCGGCCTGGGGCTCGCCGCCGTATTCGCGAAAAATGCGCACGAGGTCGGCCGCGGCCGCGGTGTTGACGAGGTCGGCCGCCGTTCCTCCCTTGGTGGGGTCCATGCGCATGTCGAGAGGCCCGTCGAGGCGGAAGCTGAATCCCCGCCCGGCGGAGTCGAGCTGGTGCGAAGACACCCCGAGATCGAGGATGGCACCGTCGTAGGGCGCGGCGTCGCGCACGGCGGGAATCTCCGCGGCGTCGCCGAAGTCGCCATGGACGGCGGTGAAGCGCTCGCCGAACCGGCCGAGGCGTTCCGAAGCGCGGCGTATGGCCTCCGGATCGCGGTCGACCCCGACCACGCGCGCTCCCGCGCTCAGCAGGGCCTCGGTGTGCCCGCCGCCACCGAGCGTCCCGTCGAGGAAGACGCGACCGGGCCCGGGGCCGAGCAGGGCCACGGCCTCGTCGCGGAGGACGCTCTCATGCCATTCCGCCGCATCAGTGCTTGCGGGGTTTGGCAGGTTTGCGGAGACCGTATTGCTCATAAAAAGTGCGGACGCTGAGACGGATGCAAGCGGCGCCCTCGGGCCGGCCCCCCGCGTCTTTCTTCGCGGAGAAACCAAAGGCGAACTTGCGACCGTGCTTTGCCATCGTCCTCGTTGTTTTCGGGGGTGAGGCGCGGCAGGGCGGGTTTGCTATAGGCCGACGTCTCCCGCCACCCGGCGGAAGACATCGTCGTCGTCGGCCATCGCGGCCGCCCAGCGTTGCGGGTTCCAAATTTCGATGCGGCTGTGGCCGCCGGTGAGAACCACTTCGCCCTCGAGGCCGAGTTGGCGGCAAGGTTCCTCGGGCAGGAGGATGCGGCCCTGCTTGTCCACGGACACGATCTGGGCCAGCGAATAGAAGCGGCGGATGAATTTCCGGCGGTCGGCCGCGGGGATGTTCGAGTTCGACTCCACGTCCGTCTTGACCCGCTCGAACTCATCGGGCGGCAGCACGAGCAGGTATTTCCCGTTGGCGTCGGGCACCGCGAAGAACTCCTCGCCTTCCGCCCCGCGCCAGCGCGAAGGGATGGTCACGCGGTGCTTGTTGTCCACCGCGTGGCGGAACTCACCGGCGTAGATCACGGAGTTGCGGGCGGGTTTGGACATTTTAAGGGACAAGGCACCATTTGGCACCACTTTGCCCCACTTTAAACCACCAACGATCCCGCCCCGTCAACGCCTTTAGTGTGAAAATCCGAAAAAAATCCGCCCTCTTCCGCCTCCGCACCCCACGCGGGCTCCATGCTTGAGCCCGGCGGCAAAGTCGGCCACCCTGCCGCGGCGCAGGCCATGCAATTCATCGAGTCCGTCTTCCGCCGATTGCGGCGGCATCCGAAAAGGATCGTCTTTCCCGAAGGGGAGAACCTGCGCGTGCTGCGGGCGGGGCGCCGCTTCTATGAACTCGGCCTCGGTGTCCCGATCCTGCTGGGACGGCGCGCAATCATCGAGGAGACGGCCCGCCGCGAGCAGATCCCCACGGACCACCTCGGCATGATCAACCCGGAGAGCTCGGCCGATCTCGACGACTTCACCCGCTTCCTCGAGACGCTCGACCGCTACAAGGGACTGGGCCTCTCCGACGCGCGCACGCTCCTGCTCAACCCGAACTACTATGCGGCCATGATGGTGCAATACGGACGCGCGGACGGCGTGGTCGGCGGCGCCGAGTCGCCCACAAATTCCCTCCTGCGTCCGCTCCTGCGCGTGGTCAAGCCGTCCGGCGGACAGCACCTCGTGAGCAGTTGCGTGATCGCGGACACCGGCCTGCCCCACCTCGGGCACGAGGGCGTGATCGTCATGGCGGACTGCGGCGTCATCCCCTCGCCCGACATCGAGCAACTGGCCGCCATCGCCCTGCAGGCCGCGCACCTCGCGCGGCAACTGACCGGCGACACGCCCCGCGTGGCCATGTTGAGCTATTCCACGAAGGGCAGTGCCGTCACACCCGGCTCCGAAAAAATGGCCGCCGCCGCCGCGCTCGCGCGGCAGCAATCGCAGAGCCGCCACCTCGGCGTCGAGGTTGACGGCGAGTTCGAACTCGATGCGGCGCTCCTGCCCGAGGCCGCGCGGGCCAAGTCGGTGCAAAGCACCGTGGCCGGACGCGCCAACGTCCTCGTCATGCCCGACCTCGCGAGCGGCCACATCGCGGGCAAGCTGACCGGCCTGCTCGGTGCCCGCGCCTACGGCCAGATCATCACCGGGCTCACACACCCCGCGGCCGATGTGTCGCGCTCGGACACCGCAGAGACGATCGCCGAGGTTGCGGCTATCGTCGGATTGCAGGCCATCGAGATGCGGCGACTGCAGGAAATGGCCGAGGAAGAAAAGTCGGCGCGGGCCTGAGAGGCGCGAACGTCAGAATCCCCCGTCGGGCTCCGGCGCAAGCGGTCCGCCCGACGGCGCGAAGAGGACGAATCCTCCGCCCGCGTTGCCGTCCGGCAGCAGCGCGCGCCAACCGCGGACACCCGGCCAAGGCGGCGGAGGCGCGGGCCACTCGCGTCCGCCCTGCGCCGTCTCCCCGGCCGCTTGGTGCGCCGCCGAGCGCGCGTCCTCGCCGGCCGAGGCCCACAATTCGAGCTGCACCCAGCCCGCCGGTTCGAATTCCAGGCGGAACGGCGGCATGTCCTCGCCCAGCGGCGCCGGCAAGAGTCCGCGCCAACCCGGCGCACCGGGGATCGCGCTGCGCACGAGGCGGCCGATTCCGGCGAGGGGCTGGTAATCGAAATCCGTGCCGGCCAGCGCCGCCGCCTCCTCGGCGCGGTATTGCGCGAGGAGCTTCGGACGGTCGCCGGTGCGCGTGAGTTCGACGAACTCGATGATGCCGAGCGCCACCGACTCGGCGAAACGCTCGCGCCACTCGACATTGTGCACCTTGCGCGCATCCTGCGGATTGCTGAGGAAGCCGCCCTCGACGAGCACGGCCGGCACGGCCGAGTGGCGCAGGACAGCGAAGCGCGCACGCTTCACGCCGCGGTCGAACATCGGGACGCGTCCGAGCATCGCCGTGTGGATCGACGTCGCCAGCATGTGGCTCGCGTGGTCCTGCCGGTGCCCCGGGGCGGCGGCGAATCCCATGCGCGTCGGATGCACCTCGTGGCTGTTCGGCGCGCCGCGCGGCGTGAGGGTGAACACCTCGTAGCCCGTGGCCAAGGGGCTCATGCCCGGGGCGGCGTTGAGGTGGATGCTTACGAACACGGTGCCATCGCCCGTCTTGTTGGCCACGGCCGGCCGGCGCTCGAGCGGGATGAACTCATCGCGCCGCCGCGTGATGATGACGCGCAATCCGGCCTTCTGCAGGTGGGCGCGGATGCGGCGGCTGAGGTCGAGCACGTAGTTCTTCTCCGCGCCGAAGCGGTTCATGGCACCGCGATCGTGTCCGCCATGACCGGGATCGAGCACCACCGTGTGCACCGGCTTGAGCCCGGGGATGCGGTGCGGGCGCATGACCGGATCGAGCGTCTTCGCCAGATCCATGCGCGAAACGTAGAAGCGTCCCGCGAAGTAGAGCGCGGGGAACGACAGCCAGTGCTTCACGCCGTCAATGCGCGCTTCGCGCGAGCCCTTGGCGAAGTCCATGCGGCGCGTGTCGGAAACCAGCGCCACGCCCCGGTCGCCACGCGGCACCACGCGCATCTGGTAGAATGCGGCGATCTGCGAGACGGGCAGGTAGTCGCGTCCGTTGAGCCGCTGGATCTGCCACTGCGCGGAGGCGCCGGCCGCGGCCACGGTCGCGACAAGGACAAGCAGGACGACCAGCGCGCGCGGCATAAGGCCGCGCAAGCTAGCGCATGCCCACCCGGACAACAACCCCGTCACTCTTCCGTCTCCTCCTCGACGGGGACCGTGCGCCGGACCTCCTCGATGACCCGCGTGGCCGTGTGGCCGAGCAGCGCGGCCACCCCGACGGTGAGCAGCAGCCCGCCGCCCCACAAAACATACTCGAACACCCCCGGCTCGGATTCGCCGCGCAGGATGCGCAGGCCGAGTTGCCCAAGCGTGCCGAGGTAGCAATAAAGGAAGATCCCCGGAAGCCGCCCCAGACCGACCCATAGCAGGCACGTCCAGAACCGCACCTTCGTGATCCCGTAGAGGTAATTGAAAAGACTCGTGGGAAAGAGCGGGTTGAGCTGGCTGAAGAAAATGATCCGCGGCCCCCTCCGTGCGATGGCCGTGTCGAGCGCCGCCCAGCGCGCGTCGCGCAGGATGCGGCGCCGGATGAACCGCCGCCCGAGCTTGTGGCCCACATAGTAGGCGATGGCGGCGCCCATCAGGTTCCCCGCCAGCACCAGCGCCGTGCCCCACCACAGGCCGAAGAAGAACCCGCCCCCGAGGCTGAGGATGCCGCCCGGGAGGAACAGCACCGTGGCGACCATGACCATGAACGGGTAGATGATCACGCTCAGCGCGCCCCACTCGCGCACGACCGTCTCGGTGTCCTCGACCGCACCGAGGAACGGCGCCGAGCGCCCGAGCCAGACCAGCCCCGCGACCAGCGCCAGCGCGAAAACCGCCTGCAGGACCGTTGCCTTGGCCGCGGATCGCATCGCTCAGCCGGCGCGGCGACGCAGCCGCACCATCAGGACGCAAAGCACGAACATGACCGCGGCGAAAATCGCGCACGCCGCCATGGCCTCGCCGTAGGACGGCAGGAGCGGGAAATCCGCGCCGTCGCCGTAGAAAGCCCGCCGCACCGCCGCGGTGCCGTAGGCCACGGGATTGACCAGCACGGCGAAGCGCGTCCACGAATCCGCCGCCGCGGGAAAGAGCGCGCCGGAAAGCAGCCAGAGCGGCATGAGGAAAACGTTCATGATCGCGTGGAAACCCTGCGTGGACTCGAGGGGCCACGCCACGAGGAACCCGAGGCCGACCAATCCGAAGGCGACGAGGACCAACGCCGGAAAGAGGCGCAAGGCGACCGTGGCATCGAGCGGCAGACCGGCCAGCGGCGCCGCCGCGCAGAAAAGTGCCGCCTGCATGACCGCGAGCGTCGTGCCCCCGAGGAATTTCCCCAGCACGATGGCCGAGGGCGAAACCGGGGCGACCAGCACCCCCTGCAGGAAGCCCTCCCGTCGGTCCTCGATGACCGAGATGGTCGAGAAGATGGCCGTGAAAAGCAGGATCAGCATCACCGTGCCCGGGAAAAAATACGCCAGGTAGGTCGTGCCCGCCGCGAGCCCCTCGGGACGGAAAACCGAGGACGCCCCCGAGCCGATGAGGAGCCAGAAAACGATGGGCGTGGCCAGCGCGCCGATGATGCGGTTGCGCTGGCGCAGGAAGCGCACCACCTCGCGCTTCCACAAGGCGATGGCCGGCAGCACGAGGCGCGTGCGCGGACGCGGTGACGAAAGGTCGCCGTTCATGATGCCGCCACCTCCAGCCGCTTGTCCTCCGCGTCCCACGCCGTGCCGGTCACACGGACGAACACATCCTCCATGGTCGGACGCCCGGCCCGCACCGAAAGCACCGCACCGGGAAACGCCTCCACGATCCGCGCCACATGCTCGTGGGCGCGCGGCACCTCGACGCGCACCGTGTCGTCCACCACCGCGGCCTCCCAACCGAATTTCTCGCGCAGGCGCGCCGCCAGCAGCACGGGTTCGCGCGCGGTCAGCGCGAGCACATCCGCGCCGACCGCCGCCCGCAGCGCATCGGGCGCATCGCACGCACGCACCCGCCCCTCGTGCATCACCGCCACGCGGTTGCAGCGCTCCGCCTCGTCCATCAAATGCGTGGTCAGCACCACCGTCATCCCGAGCTTGTCCCGCAATTGCACAAGGATGCGCCACATCTCGGCGCGGGCCACCGGGTCGAGTCCGGTCGAGGGCTCGTCGAGAAGGAGGATGCGCGGACGCGGCAGCAGGGCCTTGGCGATCTCCACGCGGCGCTTCAGGCCGCCGGAGAGCCATTGCACGATGTCGTCGAGCCGGTCCTCCACCCGCAACGCCCCGGCCATCTCGCGGCACCGCTGCTTGAGGAGCGCCCCGCGCAGTCCATACAGGGCGCCCGCACAGCGGAGGTTCTCCTCAACCGACAGCATCGGATCGAGGCTGGGCGATTGGAAAACCACGCCGAGGCACTGCCGCACCGCCGCCTGGGCCGTGGCCACATCGTGTCCGCCCACCAACGCCGTGCCCCCGCCCGGCGGGAGCAGCGTGGCCAGGATGCGGAAAAGCGTCGTCTTGCCGCTGCCGTTCGGCCCCAGCAGCCCGAAAATCTCGCGTTCGCGCACCGAGAGCGTCACGCCATCGAGCGCCGTGCGGCTCCCGAAAGCGCGGCGCAAATCCCGCGTCTCGACCGGAAGGCTCATCAGGGCTGCGGTGGGGTCGCCGGGAAAACCACGACCCTCACCTCACCCCCGGGCGACGGACCGCGCCACACCGCCGCGCCCAGCCCGACCAACAAGATCAACGCCGCGGAAAGGAGCACCGCTCCCCCCGGCCAAGGCTGCTCTTTGTCGTCCGCACCATCCAACATGAACCGCAAAGCATCCCGCCGCCCGCCGACCCTTGGCAACGCATTTTTGCGCCTGGGCTTGAAGCCCGACGCCCAGCCACAACCGCTTGCCGAGAATCCTGCAGCCTCGGCCAAACCGGCAAAGTCCGCGGAGTAGCCCGCTCGCAGCTCACCACGTGACCCGCTGCGCCCACGGCACTCAGTCCACACTCCTCTTCATGAGACCGACGACTGCTCCATTGGCGCGGGGACAATCCTCGGCGGTGGTAAGGTCCCCTCGCATCACGTCCCAAGGGACTCGGCCCGATCCGTCTTTCACAGCTCCAAAGTCGGCTTCAGGCGCCGAAAGAACCCCCGAGATTCTAAAGGTGCCTGCTGGTCGGGGTTGAGCCCGCCGCTTCATTGGCTCTGCGCCGACAGAAAAAGGCGCCCGTGCGCACCATCAGCGAAAGAGCTACCACTCCAAGCCCCGCGTAGATGTAGGGCAGGTCGCGGAGGTCGCTAGAAAGGCCCACACCTACAAGGACAAGTCCAATCACCTCTCCGGCCAGAGCAATGCGACGGAGTATTCTTCTCTTCTCCAGAGTCGTCATGGTTTGCCCGGCCAACGACCAAGCTCTGCCACCCGCGACCTGTGACGTTGATAAATCCGAAACCTTAT
>CAZSUJ010000024.1:0-14731 GCA_964609925.1 uncultured Chthoniobacter sp.
CGCAGGCGGTGGATGAGTTCCTCGGATCCGCCCGCGAGACGTCCGGCCACGACGAACTTCCGGCCCAGTCGGCCCGAAGCGTAGAGGCCCTCCAAGGCGAGGAGGACGACGTCGAGGTTCTTGCGACGGTCCACCGAGCCGAGCCAGAGAATCCACCCCGACTGCCCGTTGGGTCCGTTCGGAAGGTCGCAGCTTGCTGCTTCGACCGCGGCGCTACCGAGGTCGTCATCGATCTTGTTCCCGAACTTGATGGCGCGCACGCTCGGAGCAGCGGCACCGAGTTCCATCGTGTCCACGAACTGCTGCATTCCGCGCGCCGCATGCTTGGAAATGCAAACGATCTCGGCGGAGTTCCTCGCGACTTCCGCGGCCCAGATCCGGAACTGCGCCTGCACCTGCTCGCCCACGAAGTCCGGCCGGTCCAACTGGATCATGTCGTAGATGAAGCCGATGACACGCGGCCGGGCGGCAAGGGATTTCAGGGCCGAGAAGAATCCGGGTTGGTTCCACGTGCTGTCGGGGATGAGCAGGCTGTCCTTCACCGACCAGGCTGGAAGGAGCGGCAACTCCGCGAGTTCGCGCATCCGCATGTCATGGACCTCCGACCATTTGCCCAGCGTGATATCAGCCGGAGACACCGAGGCCTCGCTTTCCCTCATCCTCGATCTTGCGACGAGCAAGCCGTGGGGCACGACGTAGCGGGCCCTTCCGCGCAGTTTGCCGAGGAAGTCGCGAAGCGGACGCGGGCGGACTTCAGCCAGGGGCTGCAGCAATGTTTCGTCCAGCAGACCGTCGGGCTTGCGATCCTCCTCGACGACGAAGACGCGCAGGAAGACATCCAGTGGCACCTCATGCCAATGGTTCGTCTCGCGCCGCCACGCGCACAGCTTGCCTTTGCCGCTGGTGACGGCCGCAGACGCCAACCCGATGAGCGTGCGGTGGACGCCGGTCGGCGCGCCGGACCAGTTCAGCAGTGTATCGGTGACGTCGAGATGAATCACGGGGTCAGCCTCCCTTCCGCACAATCAAGGCCAGTGAGGTCGAAATGTAGCGATCGAAAAGCAGGAGCTTGAGATGCGGAAGGCTCGTGTAAGGGAAGATGTCCACCGACCGGTCATCGCCCGTCTGGCCGAGCACGTAGCTGACCGGCTCGACTTGGTGCCCGGACGCCTCGAGCGACGAGATCAACCGGTCGATGTCGCGGCGGCGGAAGATCACGGTCACTCCCTCCTCGATCGTCTCGTCATCGGAGGAGAGGTTGAACTCGGTGGTGTGCACGGCCACCCCGCCGGGCTTCAGGCATGCCATCTGGTTCTCGACAAACTTAAGCCCCAGATCAATCGAGCCGCAGTGCTCGAAGGAACAGGACGACCACGTGAAGTCGAAATTCCTCAAATCCGCGGGAATCTGGTTCATGTCCACATGACGGTAAGAAACCTGCTGAGAGAAGTCGGTGTCGGGACAGATCTCCGGCCGGCGCAGTTTGTCGAGCGAAGTGGCGAGCTGGGCCGTGTCCGCCCACGCCTGCGCCCGCGAGTCGCGGGGATCAAGGTCGGTTGCCACCACCTCGCAACCTGTGGAGGCCAGCAACGCGGGGATCGCCTCCTCGCCCACGGCGAAACCGAGGCCGCGGGATCCCGCACGCAGACAATCCCGTTCGTAAAGGGCCTGCAGGATGAACGCGAACTCCCAGTCCTTGCGCCGAAGCTGGAAGGGCAAGCCGAGCCGCCCGATCCAATGCCGGAACGCCGGCGACTCGAGCTGCGCGCGCGTGCACAGGCTGGAATGCAGCCGCTGCGTCGCGGGGCTATGGCTGCCTGGAAAGGCGAGGCCGTCCCAGCGGTCCGTGCCCCAGTCGCGCAGGCCCGGAAGGGTAAAATCCAACAGCGGTTGGCGCGACCTTTCGCGGCGTTGGCGCTCAACGGCACCCTCGTCCGGCGGCGCAGGAGCGAGCTCAGCGGGGGAGGGAGCCGATGGCTCTTCCGCCGGAACGCGGGTCCCCGAGAGCAGGCGGTTGGCGCGTCGCAAAGGTCCGGTCAGCTTCCACGAGATGCTGCGGTGAATCCCACGCACGGTTGCGTGGAGCCACTCCGCCTCGGCTTGTAGTTCCTGGTGGGCCAGTTGGAGGTCAAGCACCTCGCGCCGCACGTCGAGGACTTCCGCTTCGAGGCTCGCGATGCGGGCGGCGCTGGCGACCGACGAATGGTGCACGTGACCATCGAGTGGACTGACCGGCCGGTCGAAATGCGGGAGCAACTCGGCGTGCTCCCGGGCGACAAAGAAGCTGTTGATCCCGTCGAAGAAGGCGAATGTGTAACCCGCCGTTTCGAGAATGACCTGCAGCGGCCCGTCGCACCGCTCGTTGGAAAGGGGCTTGGTGGCCTCGAGGAGAACAATCCAAGGCCGGAACGCGTCGAAGTCCACCCCGCGAAGCACCGCCTCCTCTCCTCCCTCCACATCGACCTTGAAAAAGTGAACCTCGGGCAGCGGGTGGTCCGCGAGAATCGACCGCAGCGTCCTCATGGGGACCTCCAAGGTCTTTGCATCCCGGTCCGCCTTGCGATGGATGTCAGCCACCGCAGAGTCGGTGGTGGAAAGACCGGTCCCGATGAAATCGTGGAAAGTCACAACACCGTCGTGGTCTCCCACGGCGTATTGGAGGTTTATGTCCCGGCGCCTTTGCTCGCAAAGGGCCCGGAAGTGGTCGGGGCTCGGCTCGATATTGATCCCGGACCAACCGCGGTCGTAGAAGGCTTTGGTCGTGGAAAGGTCCACGGGATTGTGGGCGCCGACATCGACATAGAGGCCCCGTCGCACACCGGACAGGGCGCGCCAGAGCATCACGTCCTCACCGTTTTGGGCGTAAGATATGAACGGCCCCTGCTCGGCCGGCCGGTCATGGGCAGAAACAGGAGGAGATGTCGGTGTTTCAGAGCTCGGCATGGGCATCCCGGCGGCTGGGGAGAGGGGTCGGATGATTCTCCATGAGAAAGATGATGTCAAAGGTTGCGAAGGCCCCGATCCCAAGGCTCGGCGAGCCGCCGGGTTTCCGCGACCGCGTGGCTGGCCGCCTCCGGCGGGCGGACATGGGCAACGCCATGACCCGCGAGCCACGCCGCCTCGAGCGCGGCCTGGTGCCGGATCGGGTCAAGCGCCGCGGGGGAAGCGAAGAACGATCGCAGGGCGGCGGCGAGGAAGCGGCCGCAGGCGCCGGCCGAGCGCAGGCCGATCAGCAGGTGCCACGCCGCACGGGTGAGCGAACTCCCCGTCGGCGGTTGCGGGGATGAGAGGGTGAGCGAGCACAGGAACTGCACCAGCCAGTGGCGGAGAATCTCCAGGAAGAGGCCTCGCTGCGTGCGGCCTTCAGACGGCAGGGCGGCCAGCCGATGATACATCGTGGCCAGGCCAGACGTTTCACCGAGGCCATACTTCGCACCGCCTTGACCGGGATGACACGAATGCACGGCCACGATCCCGGCGGAGGCGTGGACCGGGTGGAGGGATCCGAGTTTGAGCAGGAAGTCCACGTCACCGATCAGGCCGACGGACTTCGTGGGGCCGCCCCCGGCGCGGCGCACAAGGTCCGTGCGGAAGAGTGCCGCCTGCCATGCCACATGCCCGTGTCGGATCGTGTTCAAGGCCGCTGTCCCAGCCTCGGCGCGCCCGCCGGGCCAATCGCCCGGGCAGAGGTTGCTGATCTCGCCTTCGAGCGAGACATAGAGAAAAGAGCCGAACGCATAGGCGAGGCCGGGGTCGGCCGCGAGCACCGGCTCCAAGGTGGCGAGGTGGCACGGGAAAAGAAAATCGTCATCCCCGCAGATCGTGAAGAATGGCGTCTCCACCCGCGCGATCGCGTCGCTGACGTTGTCGTAGGGCGGGATGTTCTCCGGCCGCTGGAAGAGTTCGATCCTCGTGTCGGTCCGCTGGAATTCCCGGACCACATCGCCCGTCGAATCGCCGGATCCGTTGTCATAAATGCTGAGGCGGAAATCCGTCTGCGTTTGGCCGAGGATCGAGAGAATCGCGCGGCGCAGGAGATCCGGACGGCGGAAGGTCGTCAGGATGATGGTCGAGTCGGGCACGTTCGCTGATGGTTCGGGGTTGGATCGGTCAGAGCTGTCCGAATCGCCTCACCTCGGGTGCGAATCGCTCGCGAAAAACCTCTTCCACCTCTTCGGTCCACTCAGGATCGCCGCTCCACGAGGTGCTCCCGCTGCGGAAGAAGGATGGCCTGGCCGCTCGCAATGCGTCGAACCCGACCGGCTTGATTTCCCCCGGCTCAAGTCCGGTGAAGGCGGCGAGGCGATTGACCGTGGCAACACCCAACTCCACCAGTTCGTGGTAGTGGACCAGCAAGGTCGTGCCCGCGGGTCGGCTCATCCACTTGCGGTAGAACTCGATCAGGTCCCCGTAGCCAACCTCGCCCCGGACAACTTGCTCGAGCGTGAAGCGGTCATGTTTCCAGTAATCGCGCAGGAAATGGTGGTAACTGCAGAGCGCGGAGCGCGGATCCCGCATGACAACGATCGCCGGCTGGGCATCCCTCGGCGGCAGGTGCGTCTTGACGAGATTCAGGCGTTGGTCCGCTGTTGCCTTCTCGTAGAAGGCCTCCCACTCACCCTCGAATTCCAGCAACCCGCGTTCCTCGCCGAAGCCGAGAATAGGCTGTTCCGAGCCGTTGCCCTGATCGCTGTAGGACCCGATGCCGAAGCACTGGTGCATGACCAGCCGGCACAAGGTGTTCCCTGACCTCGGGAAGGATGCAATCCACAGGATCATTCGGATGCCGCGGCCGGGCCGCAGTGCCCCCACATTCCACGGAGCGTGCCCGTCAGGCGTCCGCCCCGCCGTCGCGCTCGCGGATCTTTCTGGCCGGGACACCCCCCCAGATCTCGTAAGGCGGCACGACTCCGGAGACGACGGCACCGGCGGCGATGATGGCACCGCGGCCGATATGCGTCCCGTCGAGAAGCACCGCGTTGGCCCCGACCCAAACATCGTCTTCGATCACCACCCCACCTTTGGAAGGCATGAAGCCTTGGTGGCGGATGGGAATCTCGCGGGTGGCGAAGGCGTGGTTGGTCGGAACGACCTTCACACCGGGTGCGAGGAGGACGTAGTCGCCGAAACGGATTCCGTTTCCGCTGTAGAGGACGCAACCGGGGTTGAGGTAACAGAACCCCCCCATCACGATGTCGCCGCTGCCGCCGACGAAGCGGATGACAACATGGTCGTAGATCTCCGAGTTCGCACCGATGACGAGTCGGCTGCCGCGGCTGGAAGGATGGATGACCGCGGTCGGCGCGATCTGCACCCCGGGGCCGCATTCGACGTTGTGGCTGGATGGGAGCATCGGCGGGTCAGTTCCTCTGGCCGGTCAACCGCCGGGCCAGCTGCCGGATTCTGCGCCCCAGCAATCGTGCCGCGTAGCTCAAGGCCCATTTGCACGAATCCGGTGCTGCTTGTCCCCCGCTTTCGCACAACTCCTCATACAGTGCATTGACGCGCTGGAGTTCGGCGAACTGCTCGGCGTAAGCCTTGTTGACCCGGTCGAGCTCGAGGGAGCGGAGTTCCAAGGCGAAAAGGTCCACTCCTTCGGACCCTGGAGGCGGAGCAACCGCCTCGCGCAGCCGCTCCGCGAGGTTATCCACAGCGAGGGAGAGATACATGGACTGTGTTTCCAGGGGGAAGGATCCTGCCTGCTCGACCGGAGCAGGACTCCGGACCGGGGAAAGGAGGCGTTCTCGAAGGCAGAGCAGGGCTTCAGCCAGCGCCGAGAGCGCCGCCCGGTTGTCGGAGTCGGCCTTCCAACTCTCCGCGAACCGCCGGAAGGCTCCGTAGTCCGGAAACTGCTCGATAGCCCCTTCCGGCTGCAACAGCACCTCAAGCATCGCGCACACTTGGTTGAAAGGAATGTCTTCGACGAAGTAGTTCCGTGCGTTGCCCAGATACAACGCAAGCAGGCAATCCCTGATCTCCTGCCGCGGATCGGGTGCGATTCTGCGGATGACCGGAACGTAATTCTTCGCGTGGCTGTAGGTCCATTGCAGGAACGCATCCCCGCGCTTCTTGCTCGTGTTGTCCCCATGCCAGCGGTAGCAGGTCAGCGCCTCGGGAATGACGGCCATCCTCGCCCCCTCGCCCAGCAAGCGGATGTGGAAATCCCAATCGCAGATGTTGGTCAGGCCGTCGGACGGCACCGCTCCCGCCCGCTCCGAGAGTTCCTTGGAGTAGAGGGCTGTGGGAATGCAGAAGTGATGCTTCCAACGCCAGTTTTCCAAGTTCGAGAAATCAACCTCCATGTTGATGTGATCGGCCATGAAATGCGGGCCGACGACTGGAGTTCCGTCGTCGTCGATGACTTCGATGTAGGTTCCCACCGCATGGATCCCGGGATGGTCCCTCAGGTATTGCACCTGAGCCTCCAGTTTCCCCGGCTTGAAAAGATCGTCGGCCGGGAGGATCGCGAAAAAGTCACCGCGGCATTCGTTGTATCCCAGCACCCAAGCTTCGACCGGGCCGCTGTTGTTCTCGATGCGGAAAGGCCGGATCCTCGGATCGTCGTAATGGGCGATCACCTCCGCGGTGTTGTCAGTCGAACCGTTGTCGATGACCAGGAGTTCCCAATGCGGGTAGGTCTGCGCGAGAACCCCCTCGATGCAGGCGCCCAGAAAACGGCCGTAATTATAGGCCGGGACGATGATCGAGATGAGCGGGTCGGGTGAGGAAGACATGAAGGCTTGAATGCTGGAAGTGGGTTGCTCGGGGAGCTCGAAAACTCATCTACCGGAAATCGTAGACCACCCATGCGCCTTGCCGGAAAGCCGGACGGCTGAAATCCGGGTCAAACGCGGGAGCGCTGGCCGAGTTGAGCACGAACCAGTGGAGGCCGTTCGAGGCCATCTGCGCGCGCACCTCCGGGTAGTCCGGGGAATTCCGCAGTTTCTCGAGGAAATCCAACCGGCTGTTGGCGATGGCGGCGGGCCGGATGGCGTGGCGCGACAAATATGTGGGCGTGTTGGCGATGGCGGAGAAGAAGGTCGTGTTGTCTGCCGCTCCAGCCTGATCGTCAAGGGGCAACACGACCGCGACCTCCGGTCCGGAAGCCTTTTGCCGGACAAACTCCGCGGCGGCCATCAGGTCCAGGGGGACGGGCTGGTCAACATACTTCTTTCCCCAGTCGAAGTTCGGCCTGCCTGCATCAAGAAAAGCCGCAGGGCGCCACGCGGCCAGCAGAAGGAAGACCGCTGCCACGGCGCCGGCCGCAGAGAAGGCCGCGCGCCGGCCGAAAGCCTTGAAGCAAAAGCTTGTTCCGAGGCCGACAGTCCAGATCAGCGCGACGATATAGAGCAGGACGAACGCGCGGTGCTTGAATTCGAAAGGATCGAGCCACGACGCAGGGGCGAACAAAATCGCGACTGCGCCGGAAGCGGCGAGCATGAAGGGAAAGAGGCCGAAAGGTTCGAGTTTCCCGACCCGACGCCACGCAAGAACGAAAACCGGATAAAGCACGAGGAGGCCTCCGAGCATCGCGGGAAACAAGAGCAGGAAGCCGATCGGCGCGGCCCAACCCTCCCCGAGCGCGGCCATGAGATTTGCATACAGCCCGGTGTAGCCGGTCGGTTCCATAATCCCGGCATGGACGAAAGTGAGATAGGGCATCACCGTGGCGAACGGCAGCATGGCCAGCACGCCCAGCACGCCGACCCCCAACGCGTAGGGCAACAGTTTCCTGAAGCGCGGCTCACCGGCAATGAGCAGCAGCACCAAGGCGGGGCCATACCACATCAGCATGTGGACGCGTAGTTGGAAGACCATGAAGGCCACCACGAACGCGGCGACAAGGGACACGGGCCGACGGGTGTCGAGCCACGCCTTGGCCAGGCTCAGGGAGACGAGCACGCCCGCGATCGCGTAAGCGGATCCCGGCGAGGCCAGCAGCATCCAACGAACGTCAAACCAACCATTGGCCAGAGCGTAGGTCGAAGGGTCGGGAAGCAGGAACAGGAGGGCGACGGACAAGGCCGCGGCCACCCGGCCAGCCGCACTGGTGGCGACCTGCCCGGCCAGGGAGAACACGCCGCAAAACATCGCCACCAACCCCAAGGGAATGTGCAGCGCCACGGCAGCCTGCAAGCCGCTCATATCAGCCAGCGGAAGCACCGCCGCCGGAAGCACAAAAGAGCCGTAGTGGTAAAGGAAGCGGGGCGAATCGATGAACTCGAAATTGCCCCGGCCCAGGGAGTGGAAATCCCCGTAGCCCAGAATCGTCGTCGCGTGGATGAAACAGTCCGTCCAGAGCGAAAGCGTTCCGGTCTGCGGAAGGTTTCCCGCGCTGCCCAGCGGCACCCAGCACCAGAGAGCCGCGCACAACGCACAGCAAAGCGCCGCCACGACGCCGGCCGCACCCGCTCCGGTAGGGGAAAACTCGAACTGCTTGCGTTGCAGGAAAGCAATGCACAGCACGGCGCAGGATAGGATGACGAACGCGCGCGCCGCGCTGACCCGGAGGAGTTCGCACAGGACGAGGACCGCGATGCTCGCGACTACGACACCAGCCGAGACTGCGAAACAAAGGTCCGGGCGGGGCAAGCGGGATGCGCAAGAGATCTGCAAAAGCACACCGCACAAAAGAACAACCAGCCACCCCGCTGCAATCGCCGCAACTCCCCAAAGACCGAGTCCCTGAACTCCCACCATCGCCATCATGCCCCACGTGAGCAGGGCGAGCCCCGCAGCGAGCACGATCAGAGCGGCGACCGGCCAACTCTCCGCGCCGCCCGCGATGCGGTGCGCGGATGCGTCGCTTTTTGCGTTATGCATCGTTGGCAGGTCCCAGCCTTCCGGAACCGGGGTGGGTTAGGATTCGGTCAGGGCCTCGACAACGCGCCCTTGGTCTTCGCTCGTCATCGAGTTGAAAAACGGGAGGCGCACCAGGCGGTCGCTCACGTCCTCGGTCACGGGGCACATCCCCCGGCGCCCGCCGAAGCGGGTCCCCATGGTGGAGAGATGAAGCGGCAGGTAGTGGAACACGGCCGTCACTCCCCGGGCCTTAAGCCGCGAGATGAGCTCGGTGCGCGCCTCCAGCGAAGGCGCGAGAAGGTAATACATGTGCCAGGCCTGGTCGCAGTGTTCCGGCACGACGGGTCGGCGGACGCCGCTCGACGCCGCCCAGCCGGCCAACTCGGCATCGTAGCTTTCCCAGATGGCCCGCCGCTTCGACTGGATGTCGCGCCACTTGTCCAACTGCCCGTAGAGAAAAGCCGCCAGCACGTCGCTCATCACATAGCTCGAACCGACATCCACCCACGAATACTTGTCCACTTGCCCCCGGAAAAACCGCGCGCGGTTCGTCCCTTTCTCCCGGATGATTTCCGCCCGTTCCTCGAGGGCGCGATCATTGATCAGGAGAGCCCCGCCCTCCCCGCAGGTGATGTTCTTCGTCTCGTGGAAACTCTGGGTCGCGAGGCATCCGAATGTCCCCAGCCACCGGCCCTTGTATCGGCCGAACAGCCCGTGCGCGTTGTCTTCGATCACCGGCACGCCGTGTCGCCCGGCGATCTCCAGAATCGCATCCATCTCGCACCCGACCCCCGCGTAGTGGACGGGCACGATGGCGCGGGTCCTCGGGGTGACCAGCGCTTCGAGTTTCGACTCGTCCAGATTCAGCGTGTCCGGTCGCACATCGCAGAAGACCGGCCGGGCCCCGCGCAGGACGAACGCGTTGACGGTCGAAACGAAAGTGAACGACGGGACGATGACCTCGTCGCCCTCCTTGATGTCCAGGAGCAGCGCCGCCATCTCCAGCGCATGGGTGCAGGACGTGGTCACCAGCACCTTCGGGGCGGACAAAGCCTCTTCCAACAGCCGCTGGCACTTGCGCGAGAACGTCTGGTCGCCCGCGACCTGGCCGGATTCGATCGCCTCCCGGATGAAGTCGAGCTCGGACCCTTGGAGGGAGGATTGGTTGAAGGGGATCATGCTCGCGGTTGCGCAGGGCGCGCCGGACCGTCATTCAAGCCACGCATGGAAGGTGTGCCGGCTGTCGGCAATCTTCCATCCGAGCGCCAGATAGCCGCGCTGGACAGCCAGGTTGTGGAGGTGCGTGGGCCCCTCGATGGCGACATCAGGCCCGAGGGCCTCCATGCCGGCAAGGGTCAGGCTCTTGAAAAGTCCGCGGCCGCTGAAGTCGGGGGACACGGCGCCGATGCTGTAGTGCGCCAGGGCAAGCTCGAGGGAACACGCCCGCTCCGAGGGCTTTTTCCAAGCGCTGAATCCCGCCAACGCCCGCGTGGTCATTTCCTCCGCGAGAAAGACAAAGTCGGCCCACCCCTCGACACACGCAGCGATCCAATCGGCATAAACCCCGGTGGCCCGCTCCCTGCCGATGCGCGGGTCGGAATGAAACCGTCCGAAGTGATGCGCAAAAGCTCTCGTCGCTAAATCTCTCAAGGCCGCGATGTCATCCCGCGTGGCCAACCTCAATGCAAAACCCTCAGGTTGCGCGGGCGCGATGCGGCCCTTTCCGTCGGCAGTCACCAGGCGGCGCACCACATCGACCGCCGTATCCATGAGGAGGAATCCGTTGCGTTCGAAGGCATGGACCAGCGCGATGTCCGACACCCAGCACTTGGCCGCGACCATCGCCGGTTCGCCGGGACGCCTGACGGAATCCAACGCTCTCCGAACCAGCGCAGCCAGTTCGCCTGCATCAACCTCGTCCGCCTCCGCGAAGAGCCATACGTTGAGCGAATAGGCCGGGACCGAAAGAACGGACGAGTCCCACGGTTGGGGCTGGATCCGCACTAGGGCGGCGGGAGCCTCGCGGCCGGGCAGGGCGAAAAGCCGACCCGTTCCCCCGAGCAGGTCGGCGGCCAGCAGGCTGCGCAGGGCGTCCGTCGAAGCCGAAGCCACGAAGCGGTATGGGAGACTCCGGCGCGGCGCGTGGTTCGAAATCCAATCCCCGAGCGCCGGAAGGCTCCCCGCAGCGACCTCGCCGCTCATGTTCGCGTTCCGATCACGTAGGACGGGCGGTTCATCGAGCGGAAATGGATCTTGGCGATGTATTCCCCGATGACACCGAGCGCGAAAAGCTGCGCGCCGGAAAAGAGCGCGATCGTCGAGGCGAGGAACGGGAAGCCGGGCAGTCCTCCTCCATGGATCAGGTAGGAGCCGAGCACGAAGAGCAGGATGCCGATCCCGAGGAGCACGAACGCGAGTCCGGTGAGGCTGGCCAGACGCAGCGGAAGGGTGCTGAATCCGGTGAGCATGGTCACGGCGTGGCTGGCCAGCTTGAAGAAAGTGTAAGTGGACCGGCCCTGGGCCCTGCGGTGGTGCGAGACCTCGACACCAGCCGCGGCCCGCGAACCCCAGGTCAGCAGCACGTCGAGGGAAACATAAGGTCCGCTGTAATCCCGGAAGGCCTCGCGCAGGTTGGTGTGGAACGCGCGGAATGAACTCACGATCAGCGCGTTCTCGCGGCCGATGAGCGGGCGGAGGGACAGGCGGACAACGTAGGAGGAGAAATCGCGCCACGCATCGTGGCGCCGCTCGGCGGGAATCCCGTAGACCACATCCACCGGGCTCCGCAGTCGCTCCACGAGCAGCATGATCTCCTCCGGCGGATTTTGCAGGTCATCGTCCAGCGTCACGGTGGTCGCGAACCGGGCGCAGCGGACACCGCACAGGAGTGCGCTGTGCTGACCGTAATTCTTCATCAGGTTCACGCCCTGCACCCAGCTCTTCTCCGCGGCGATCTTCTCGATCACCTCCCAACTCGCATCGCTGCTTCCGTCGTTGACCAGGATCAACTCGTAGGGCTCCTCCCGACCGGCCAGGGCCGCACCGACCCGCTCCACCAACTGCGGAATCGTGGCCGCGCTGTTGAAGACCGGCGAGACGACCGAAAGACCCGGTGGCAGGGATTGCTTCATGACGGAAGGTTTGCGGCGGGCTTGCGCGCGACGCAGAGGAGGCTGGAACCGAACGGGATTGTGGAGGACCGACGCAGGCGCTTCAACTCCCAGCGGTGGAGCGCATCCGCGATGACGGCCAGCCACGCCGGGAGCGCGTGGTCGGATTGGACACGATCCGCGGCCGAGCCGCCGTCATCGCGCCGCCCGCGCAGGACGAAAGGGAGGGTGCGGAAAACCGCGACCGGGGCCACCAGCCAAGCGAAGAAGTGGGAAACGAATTCCACCCGCAGGCCCGCCTGCTCGAGAACCCGCCGGAGGCGGCCCTTCGAGTAGCGTCGATGGTGACCGGCGAAGACGTCCTCCTGCGACCAAAGAGACTGGGCGGCGGGGACTGTGCAGTAGAAGCGGCCGCCCGGTTGCAGAAGACCGGTCACCAAGCCGAGAAAACCGGCATCATCCTCGATGTGCTCGAGCACGTCGAAGGCTCCAGCGGCGCACAATGAACCCGGCTCGAAGCGGGCCCCCTCAAGGGTGCTCTGGATCACGTGCGCGACGCCGCGCTTCCTCGCGTTCACCGCACCGGATCCCGGCTCCAACAAGACCGACGCGCGGCCCGCCTTCTGCAAGGCTGCGGAGACAAATCCGTTGCCGCCCCCGAGATCATAGAACATGCCGCCGGGCGGGAAGATCCTCATGGCCTCGAGGATGCAATGATTGCGATGGGCGAACCAGTAGCTCCGGTCCTCCACCTGGAAGCAAATCTCGTTGCCGTGCTCGGGGTAGGAGACCTCACCGTCGTCCTCCGGGCGCCAGATACCATCGACGAGATGGAGGTGGCCGGACGGCGGCACCCACCGCGAGGTCGCCTCAACTCCGGCGCAGTCGCTAGGTGTTCCCATGGGATGATCCGAGCGGCCGCGCCCGCAGCAGAAGGTATTCATGGTGGACCTTCCACGTCTCCTCGTGCTCGAGGACAAAGTGCCTCGCCGCCACTGCCCTCAGGTCGGACGCCGTCTTCGGGCAACTGCCCCGGTCCACCGACCAAAGGAATCTCCCGCGCAGGTTGGCGGGTTGCCACACGGCATCCACGAAAACGAACATCCCGCCGGGACGAAGGACCCGCGCCGTCTCGGCGAGGGCTGCATCGAACTCTTCCGCGGTCAGGTGGTGGGAGACCGCGACCATGATGGCAAGGTCGAAGCTGCCATCCGGACAAGGAATGTCGCACGCCGACGCCTCGATGGCCTGATCGTCCGGGTATTTGCTGCGGAAGCCCTCGAGCTTCTGGGGATCGGGATCAAGGCAGTTGTAGCGCCATGACGCCGGGAGCAATGCGCGGAGCGTCCCGGTGCCCCCGCCCACGTCCAGCGCCGCCCCCGAGTCGGGGAGCGCGGCCAGCTGGGCGGAAATCATCTCCTGGCACTTCGCGGAGCCGGCCACCTTCTGGATCACATCATAGACGGCTGGAACCGCGGCGACTTTGTGGAGCAGAGAAATCATGTTGAGTCTCCCGGTTCGAGCCGCCCGGGGAAGGGCTCGACAGACAAAACAGCCCGGCGCCGGGCTTCCAGCGCCGAATTTCCCGAGGTAGAGATCAGGACCGGGGCGCCACCGCGGATGGTGGCGCCCACAGCCGTCCCACGATCACTTCACCCGGAGCAGGTAACCGTCGATGGACTCGGTGATCATGCACTTGCTCGTCCAGTGGTCATCGATCACGAAGTCGTCGGTCTCCGACATGAACTTTTTCATCGCGGTGTAGGGGTTGTCGCCCACGTCCCACGGACGGTCGGCGTAGTAGCCCTTGGGGAAGAACTCGATGAAGGTGTCCGGCAGGATCATGTAGCTGCCCACCGTCACCATCGGCGCGTAGGCCAGCAGCTCGTCGTAGACGTGCTGGTGGGTGTGGTTGGAGTCGAGGATGACGAGGACGCGCTTCTTGCCCTCGGTGAATTTGCGGACCTGATCAACGATGGCTGTGTCCGTGCTTCCGCCCTCGATGAGTGTAATGCGCTTGAACATCGGGTGCTTCTCGATCTCGTCGCGGTTGTGCTTGCGGATGTCGATGTCGATGCCGACGACCTCGCCCTCACCGAGGAGTTCGAGAATGGAAGCCGTGAAAATGAGCGACCCGCCATGGGCGATGCCGGTCTCGATGACGAGGTCGGGGCGGATCTTCCAGAGGATCTCCTGCTGGGCCACCATGTCGCCGGGGAACTTGATGATGGGCCGGCCCATCCACGTGAAGTTGTAGGTGTATTTGTAGCGGTCGGCGTGGACCATCCAATCGATGGACTTTCGCCGGAGTTCCTCGTCGCGGCCCATGGCGGCGATGTCGGTGTTGCGCTCGTGGAAGAATTGTTCGATGGGATTCATGGTCTTTTTGTTGTGGGCCCGGCTTTTTCCGCCAGAGCGAACAGTCCGTGTATTGCCGATTCGAGGTTGCTCCAAGACGTTTCTGCCTCCCCCATCGGCCAGCGCCCTCGGGTTGCGGCACGGAATTCGTTCGGCGCAGCCGGCTGGTCCCCGAGGATTTCGAGCGGAAGAGCCCTGCCTGTCCGCTCCTCGAACACGCGGCAGGTGAGCCGCGCGACGTCGAGGATGGGAGCGTTCAGGCGCGAACAGGCGTTCAGAACCGAGAAGGCGGCCCAATCCTGCTGCCCGAGCAGCCACTCCACCGACTTGGCCACCTCGGTGGTCGAGACGAAGTTGCGCGTCTGCAGGCCGGATGACCTCAGGGTGAGGCGGCCGTTTGCCATGGCGTCGCGGACGAAGCACATCGGGACGAGGGTGGACCGCTCGACCGTGCCGACCGC
>CAZSUJ010000024.1:14831-43446 GCA_964609925.1 uncultured Chthoniobacter sp.
CGTCGCGGACGAAGCACATCGGGACGAGGGTGGACCGCTCGACCGTGCCGACCGCAGGGACGCCATAGACGTTCGACGGTCTGAGGGCGGCGACCTTCACGGGGTTGCCCGCGGCGAAAAGGCGGCAGGCCTCCTCGCCGAACCAGTGGTTGAGGCCGTAGGGCGACTCGCAGCGAACCGGCCTGTCCTCGGACACCTCGCCTTCGAGCTCGGTGCCATAAACTTGGAAAGTGGAGAGGAAGACAAACCGCCCAGCCCCGGCTGCGGCGGCCATGCGGAGCATGTTCCATGTGCCGGAAACGGAGAGGTCCAAGCCGGCTGCGAAGTCGCGCGAGATGATGTCGTTGGCCGTCGCACAGTGGACGACCGCATCGAGGGGCGACGGCGGGGTGAAATCGCCCGGGGCGAGGACATCAAGCCGCGTGACCGGCAGTCCGAGTTCGCCCGCGAGGCGGTCGGTCTCGCGCCGCGCTGCGGGAATGACGTCGAGGCCGGCGGCCCGCAGAACACGCACCATCTCGCTGCCGAGATAGCCGCCCGCGCCCGTGACCAGCACCCTCATCGCGCAGGATCAGTTCCACCGAGGAGCGGCCAGGCGGCATCCTTGTCCGAAATGCAGGACGGCGCTCCATCGCCGATGGGCCAAGGGATGCCGAGGGCCGGGTCATTCCAGCGGAGGCCGCCCTCGTCGGACGGCGAGTAGAAGTTGTCCACCTTGTAGGCCACGAGGCAGTCGGACTCGAGGGTGAGGAACCCGTGGGCGAAGCCGCGCGGGATGTAGAGTGCGTGGTTGTTGGCGGCCGACAACTCGGCGGCGACATGGCGGCCAAAGGTCGGCGAACCCTCGCGGATGTCCACCGCGATGTCCCAGATGCGGCCACGCAGGACGCGCACGAACTTCGTCTCGGCCCCGGCTCCGCGCTGGAAATGGAGGCCCCGCAGCGTGCCCGCGATGGCGCTCAACGACTGGTTTTCCTGCACCCAGCGCGTCTGCAGGCCTTGGCGGCTGAAGATCTCCTCGTCATATGTCCGCATGAAGTAACCCCGCTCGTCACCACGCGGACTGAGCTCCACAAGGAGGACGGGATCGAGTGCGGTGGGCTTGATCAGCATGGGGCGGCGGCCTCCTCGAAAGCGTGGATCTGCGCGGCCGAGAACGCGTGCATGTCGGCGGAATCCACATGCCGGGCGCGATACCACGCGACGGTCTGCGCGAGGCCGGTGTGAAAATCCCAGACAGGACGCCAGCCGAGCAGGCGGGTCGCCTTGTCGATCGAGACGGCGAGGTAGCCGGCCTCGGGCTTGTCATCCGCCCCGGGCACCACCTGCACGGAATCCTCGGGCGCACCCCACAGCCGCAGAAAGCCGCGCGCAACCTCGAGGACGGTGTGGTCGCCGCTGCCGGCGGGACCGAAATTGAAGACGTCGCCGGCCGCGGACGGCCCGGAGAGGGGCAGCTTCGCCGCCACGGTGAGATAGCCGTGCAGGCAGTCGAGCACATGCTGCCAAGGTCGCGTGGCCCCGGGAGAGCGGATGGCCAGGGAGGGACCGCCGGTCACGGCACGGACGCAATCGGGAACGAGCCGGTCCTCGGAGTAGTCGCCGCCGCCGATGACGTTGCCGGCGCGGACCGAGATGATCTGCGAGCCGGAGCCGTCGCGGGAGAAGAACGACTGGCGCCAGCAATCCGCGACCAACTCGGCCGCGGCTTTGCTCATCGAGTAAGGATCCTTGCCGCCGAGGCGGTCGGTCTCCCGGTAGGCATGCACCCACTCCTCGTTGCGGTAGCACTTGTCGCTCGTGACGAAGATGACATGGCAGCAGCGTCCGAGAGCCCGCACCGCCTCGAGCAGGTGCGCGCTGCCGATGATGTTCACCTCGAGGGTCTCGACCGGCAGGGCGAACGAGCGGCGGACCAGCGGTTGCGCGGCGAGGTGGAACACGTAGTCGGGTTGGACCTCGGCCACGATGGACGCGAGCTTCGCGCCGTCGCGCAGGTCGCACCGGCGGTCGGAAGCGAAGACAGCCGGTGAGAGAAGCGGATACAAACCACCGCACGGCTCGGGGTCGAGGGCGACCCCGTGGACCGAGGCACCGACCTCGGCAAGCCAGAGAGACAACCATGCGCCCTTGAACCCGGTGTGTCCGGTGACAAGAACCTTGCGCCCCTTGAATGTCTGACGGATCCCGCCCATCACCATCGCTTCCACGGAGCCTTGCCTTCGTCCCACATCTCCGAGAGCAGGACCATTTCGCGGTAGGTGTCCATGCACTGCCAGAAACCCTCGTGCTGGTATGCGGCCAGGCGGCCGGCGCGGGCCACCCGCTCGAGCGGCTCGCGCTCGAAAACCGACTCGTCGCCTTCGATCAGGTCGCCGATGGCCCGGTTGCAGACGAAATAGCCGCCGTTGATGTAGTGGCGGTCGCGCGGCTTCTCGCGGAAGGCCCGGACCATTCCTTCGTCGATGTCCAGTTCGCCGAAGCGGCTCGGGGGACGCACCGCCGTCATGGTGACCAGCGCGCGCTTGCTGCTGTGGGTCTCGATGCTCGCCGCGATGTCGCTGTCGATCAGGCCGTCGCCGTAGGTGAGAAGGAAATTGTCGCCCTCCACGAATGGGATGGCGCGGCGCACGCGGCCGCCCGTCATGGTGTTCAGCCCCGTGTCGAGCAGGGTGACCTCCCATTCCTCCTCGCCGTGGCTGTCGTGGATGAGGTGGATGTCGTCGTCGCCGAGCCGCACCGTGATGCTGCGCTGGTGCCAGTGATAGTTGCGGAAGTAGGTCTTGATGACGTCGGAGCGGTAGCCGAGACAGAGGACGAACTTCTTGAAGCCGAACGTGGAGTAATACTTCATGATGTGCCACAGGATCGGCTGGCCCTGCCCGATCGGGATCATCGGCTTCGGGCGGAATTCCGTCTCCTCGCGCAGGCGGGTGCCCAATCCGCCACAAAGAATGACAACGTGCATGGTGAGTGTGTGCCGCAGGAGCGGCCGGATGTGAAGTCCGCAAAAGCGGACGGCTCAGGCTTTTGCGCCTCCCGCCTCCTGCCGGGCGAGTTCCGCCTCGACCATGAGCGCGATGATGCGGTCGAAATCGTGGCGCGGCGCCCAGCCGAGCTTGTCGAGCGCCTTGGCCGCATTGCCGCAGCTGCGCGAAAGGTCGGAGGGCCGCATGAGGCCGTCGTCCTGCCGGACGTGGTCCTTCCACGACAGCCCGAGGCACGAGAAGGTGCGGGAAACGAAGTCCTCCAGCGAGTGCTCGCGTCCGGTGGCGATGACAAAGTCGTCCGGCTGGTCCTGCTGCAACATCATCCACATGGCCTCGACGTAATCGGCGGCCCAGCCCCAGTCGCGGAAGATGTTCATGTTGCCGAGCACGAGCTGCTCGCCGGACCCGCGGGCGATGCGGACGGCGGTGGAGACGATCTTGCTCGTGACGAAGCGCTGCGGGCGCAGGGGGGATTCGTGGTTGAAGAGGATTCCGGTGCAGGCGAAAAGCCCGTAGGCCTCGCGGTAGTTCGACACCGCGTAGTGCGCGGCCGCCTTCGCCGTGGCGTAGGGACTGCGCGGCCGGAACGGGGTCTCCTCGGTGGCCGGAACCGGCGTGTTGCCGAAAACCTCGCTCGAGCCGGCATTGTAGAACTTCACCGGACGGCCGAGCAGTCGGATGCATTCCAGCAGGTTCATCGTGCCGATGAGGATGCTGTCGAACGTTTCGACCGGGTAGGCGAACGACATGCCGACCGATGTCTGTCCGGCCAGGTTGTAGATCTCGTCGGGCCCCGTTTTTTGCAGGACGGTGAGGACGCTGCGGAAGTCGGACGTGACCATCGAGGCCAGCTTCACGCGGTCCTGCACGCCGAGCGTGCGGAGGTTGCGGAATGTCGAGACCTCGTGGTCGCGCGAAGTGCCGTGCACTTCGTAGCCCTGCTCGAGGAGGAGCTTCGACAGATACGCGCCGTCCTGGCCGGAGGCGCCGATGATGAGGGCCTTTTTCATGGTTTTCCTTCGGATCCGGCGTCACCGACCCGCCCGGTCTGCCAGTCCAGCTTCGGGCGGAAGGCGCCTGGGATCGGCCCGCGGTAGGGCCCGCGGATGACGGTATCGGACAGGTCGTCGTTGATGCGCATGGGGAGGATGTTGAGGGCGTGTGCGTGGTTGAGACCGAGGACCTTGGCGTCGCCGACCGCCACGGTGAACTGGACTACGCCGGGCATGAGAAGCCGCCCGGGAATCCGCAGTCGCGACCGCCAGATCCCCGGCTCCCGCGCCTGCGCGAAGCACTCGGGCGAGGTGTCGCCGGTCCAGAAGATGGCGGAACCGGACTCATCGTTGACGTAACAGCCGGTCCAGAGGGAGTGATCCGGCTTCGCCACGAGGTAGGTGAGTTCGAGTTCGAAGTCCTCGCTGCTGAGGACCGAGGTGACGACGGTGCCATCCGAACGGAGGACGCGGCAGCCGATGAGCTTGACCACGTCGTTGCCCGGACGCTCGTCTTCGGGGAAGAGGACTTCACGCGGCAACTCGACCTCCGCACGGGCGGCCTGGCGCAGGCGGATGGCCTCGCGGCGTTCCTCGGGATCATCGGGTTCCGGACGGGGACGGAATTCCAGCTCCGGGCCGAAATACTCGTCCAGGACCTTGGACGCCTCGCCGTCGCGGCGGACCTTGCCGTGCTCGAGCCAGATGACGCGCTCGCAGTTCGCCTGCAGTAGTGGACGCGTGTGGCTGGCGAGGATGAGGATGTCGGTCGAGTCAACGACGCGCTTCATGCGCTGCTCGGCGCGCTCGCGGAAGTTCTCGTCACCGGTCGAGAGCCACTCGTCCATGATGAGGATCTGCGGGTTGACCGTGGTGGAGACCGCGAAGGCCAGCCGCAGCTGCATGCCGGAGGAATACGTGCGGAAGGGCATCTCGATGAAATCGCCGAGTCCGGAAAACTCGATGATGTCGTCCATGTGGCGCCGGGTCTGCTCGGGGGTGAAGCCGAGCATGGCCGAACGCAGGCGGATGTTCTCGCGTCCGGTCGCCTCGGGGTCGATGCCGAGGCTGATGTCGATGAGGGAGACGCACTCGCCGCGGATGAGGGCGCTGCCGTGGGTCGGGTGGTAAATGCCGGAGAGGACGCGCAGCATGGTCGTCTTGCCGGCTCCGTTGTGTCCGACGAGCCCTACGCGTTCGCCGGGGGTGATGCGCAGGGTGATGTCCTGCAGGCCGCGGACGACGACGAAGCCGTCGTGCTCGCGGTCGATGGCCCCGCCTGTGACCGAGCTGAGCAGGCGGTTCTTGAGCGAGTGGCTCGCGGCGTTGTAGACGGGGAAGTCCACCCCGACGCCGGCCAAGTCGATGAGGGCCTCCTGCTTCACAGCCAGTAAGCCACGCGGCGCAACCGGTGGCCGTAGAAGAAGAGCGCGGCGCCCCAGCCGAGGATGGCCAACGATGCGGCGATGACCCAGTGCAACGGGTCGGGCATCTGGCCGAGGAGCGGCGAGCGCACGATGTCGATGATGCTGTAGAAGGGGTTCAGATCAAGCATGAGCCCGCCCACCCGGCTTCCCTTCAAGGTCTCGGACGTCCACATGATGGGCGTCAGAAAGTAGATGACCTGGACAGCGTTCTGGACGATCTGGGTCACGTCGCGGAACCGGGTGCAGACGACGGAAACGAAGAGCATCATCCAAGAGGCGTTGAGCAGCAGGATGAGGAAGCCCGGAATGGCGAGGAGGGCCACAGGCTCCACGGGCTTCTGCATGGCGAGGAAGAGCAGGGGCAGAATGATCAGGTTGTGGCCGAAGATGATGAGATTGCGCCAGATCACGCGGGCCACGTGGATGAAGAGGGGCATGCGGACCTGCAGGATGATGCCGCTGGACGAGGAGAACGCAGTGCAGCCCTCGTTGATGCTGATGGAGAGAAAACCCCAGACGATCTGGCCGACGGCGAAGTAGGGCAGGAACTCGCCCAGGGGCTGGCGGAAGAGCGTGCCGAACAGCAGGCCGATGCAGATGATGAGCACGGCCATGTTGATCGTGAGCCAGAACGCGCCGATGCGCGAACGGCGGTAGCGCGTGGCCACGTCCTGCCAGCCGAGCGTGCCGATCAGGTGGTAGCGCCGCAGGCCACCGGCCAAGTCGCCGAGGGCGTCGCGGAAGTTAGATGGTCCGGAAGACATGGAAAGGGTGTCAGCGACGGGATGAGAGCAGGCTGCCGCCCTTGGTCATCCGTTCGGAAATGTTGCGGGACCTCACCGGTTCAAGATGTGTTCTTCCGACATTCGTCCAGGGCGCCTCCCCATGCCGGGCGGGGGCGCCGGGCGCGGGGCCCGTGTCATCCAGTTCGCCGCCGTTCGGCGGGCTCGGGGAAAATCATCCGGCAATCCATGGACCGGGGTCAGCTCTTGAGGAAGCTGCGGAGCATCCAGAGGGTCTTCTCGTGGGTGGTGATGCGCTGGATCATGGGGTCTTCGCTCCCGGGATCGTTTGCCCCGGCCGGCATCTGGTTCAGGCCTTCGCAGAGCCGGGCGCGGCCTTCAGCCGGTATGGATTGGGTCATCGGGGTAAAACTCTACACGGGGACGCGCCCGTCCGGCAACGCGTCAGACAAGCACCCACCGCATGCCGGCGGCGCGGGCCGCCTCGACGCCGCTGGCCGTGTCCTCGAACACGAGGCACGCATCCGGCGCGACGCCGAGCGCGCGGGCGGCGGTGAGGAAGGGGTCGGGGGCGGGCTTGCCGCGTTCGTAGTCCTCGGCAGTGATGACGGCGTCGAAGAGTCGGAGGATGCCGAGGGCCTCGAGCGTGCCGACGACTAGTTCGCGGTGTCCGCCCGAGGCCACGGCCATCGGCAGGGACCCGTGGGCCTCGTGCGCCGCGGCGACCACGTCGTGCTTGGGAAGGACGTGCGGGATCATGGCGAGATAGTATTGCTCTTTGCGGTGGACCACGGTGTCCACGTCGAGGTCGGTGCCGAACTTGGCGTTGAGGCGCCGGACGATCTCGGCGGTGGGGACGCCGCCCCATTCGTAGAAGAGCTCCTCGGGATAAGTGCCGCCGAAATCCTGCATGGCGCGGCTCCACGCCTCGAAGTGCTGCGGCATGTTGTCGGCGAGGGTGCCGTCGCAATCGAAGATGAACGCCTGGTATTCGCCGGGTGGCAGGTCGAGTGGCATCGGTCAGGAGGAGGTGGCGGGGGCCTTGAAGTCGGGAAAGCGGCGCTGCAGCTCCTGCTGGGCGCGCTCGGCATCGACGGAGTTGTTGGCGCGGCGGTAGGCCTGCTCGGCCAAGGAGAGCGCCTGCGGGGCGAGGTCCTTGTCGTCGTAGAGGAGCGCGACCGCCATGAAAGCGCGGGCGGCGTCGTCGAAGCGGTTCTGGGCGAGGAGGGCGCGTCCGTTGGCGAGGCGGGCCTCGGCGTTGAGGCGTCCCTCGGGTTGCAGGCGCAGGGCCTCCTCGGCCTGCTGCTTGGCCGACTCGCCCTGGCCGAGTCCGAGGAAGGTGTCGGCGAGAAGCAGGTGGATCTGGGCCTTGGCCTTCGGCTCGTGGAGGCGCGGGAGGAGTTTCTCGAGCGTGGCGCGGGCCCCCTGCAGATCCCCGGCGGCAATCTGCGCCTTGGCGAGGGATGTGCGGACGTCGTCCGGGGCGTCATCCGACGCGGCGAGGGGCGCGAGGAACTCGACGGCGGTGGCGGCATCACCGGCTTCGAGCGAAGCCAGGCCGATCCAACCGCGGACCTCGGCGGGCGTCTTGGCTGCCCCGAGCGTCTTCGCTTCGCGCACGGCGCTGTCGCGGTCCTGCAAATAGTAGTGCGCGAGCAAGAGCCGCAACGTCGCCTTCTCGCCGTAGGCTTCCTTGTCCGCCTCCCGCGCCGCCTCGAGGGGAGCGATGGCGTCCTTGTATTTCTTGTTCTCGAGCGCGACGTAGCCGATCCAATAGTTGGCCTGAGCGACCGACTTGGTCTTGGGGTATTCGATGAGCAGGCGCTCGAAGGCGGCAACCATCTCGGCCGGGCGCTGCATGTTGCCGAGGAGGAGGGCGCGCTGGATCATGGCCGGCTCGCGTTCGGGGGCGTCGCGGTGGCGTTCGATCACGGCCTCGAGGTCGCCCAGCGCGGCTCCCTGATCGCCGGTCTGCAGGTGGGCGGTGGCCCGCTGCGCGTAGGCGGATGCGACCATCGGGTGCCGCGGATACTGGAGCAGGAAACGCGTGAGCGACTCGACTGCCTCGTCGTAACGCTTCGATTGCATCCGGCACCACGAGAGTTTGTAGAGCGCATCGGCGCGGTATTTGTCCACACCGGCGGAACTGATCGCCTGCTCGTAGAGCTTGGCCGCGTCGTCGAAGCGGTTCTGGCTGAAGAGCAACTCGGCCTTGAGCAGCGTGGCCTTGGCGCGGGCCTCGCTATCGGGCGCGGAGGCGAGAAAGACGTCGATCTGCCCGAGGGCCCGCTCGTCCTTCTGCGCGACGAGACTGACGAGGCGGTGGAAGCCGGCCTCCTTGGCGGCCGGCGAAGAGGGGAACTCGGCGGCGAGGCGATCGTAGAGAGCAAGCGCCTCGGCCTGCTGGCCGAGCTGGCGGCGGGCGTTGGCGGCCAGGAGGAGGACGTCGGGGCGGGACTCGGCAGGCAGGCCGGGGAGGATGGCGTCGGCGCTTTCGGCCGCGGCCTCGTAGTTGCCGGCCTCGTAATCGAGGCGCACGAGACCCGCGCGCGCCGCGGTGCTCCACGCCGGGACCTCGGTGTTCGCGGCCGCGGCTTCGAGGAGTGGGCGCGCGGCGGTGTAGTCGCGGTTGTCGATGGCGAGCAGGCCGGCCTTGACCGCCGCGCCCATGCGCACGGTCGGCGCGACCGCCGTGTCGGCGAGGCCGCGGAACTGACGGAAGGCGCTGTCGGTGAGACCGGCCCGGGCGTCCGCCTCGGCGAGGTCGAACACCGCGCGCTCGCGGTAAGGGTTGTCCTCCTTGATCGCGGCGACTTGCCGGTAGGCGGCCAAGGCCTCGATCTTGCGTCCGGCGCCATCGAGCGAGCGTCCCTCGAAAAACTTGGCCGCCAGCCGCAGCTTCGAGTCGCGCACGTTCTGCGAGGCGAGGGCGAACGACTGCGCCGCCTCCTGGTAGTTGCGCGCGGCAAACTGGATCTCGCCGAGACGGTAGGCGGCCGGACCGAGGAATTCACTCGTGCTGCTCTCGGCAATGAGGCGGCTGTAGCTGGCGGCGGCTTCGGAGGGACGCTCCAGCGCGCGCAGGCATTCGCCGAGGCGGAAGAGCGCCGCCTCGCGGTCCGCGCCGAGTCGCCCGGTCTGCAGGAACTCACCGTATTTCGCCACGGCGAGGTCATACATTTTCTTGGCGTAGAAACCGTTGGCCTGCGTGAAAATCTGGGACGGCCCGTCCAGGAGCGCGGCCGAGGGGGAAACGCGGATTTCTTCCGTGCCGTCGGCGACCGGATCCGCGGGCGCGGCGGCGGGGGCGGCGGGAATCGCAGGAACGGCAGCCGGAGCAGCCGGGGCGACCGGCACGGCCCGGGGCACAGACTGGGGAAGAGCGGGGGCCGGCGCCGCGGGCGGGACGGGTTGCGCGCGGCGGATCTCGGGAGTCGGCGACGGGGCGACGGGTTCGGCGCGGCGGATCTCGAACGAGTCCTGGGCCTGCGCGAGCGTCGTCCCGGCGAGGATGGCGAGAAGGGCGCGCCTCATGACTCCGGCTTGCCGGTGGCGAAGGCCACGTTCCAGATGTTGGCTTCGCGGCAGATGTCGAGGACCGCGACGATGTGGCGGTAATCGGCCGACTGGTCACCGCGCAACACCACGGCCTGATCGGGGTAGAGTTCGGAGATCTGGCGCAGCGTCTGGCCGAGTTCCGCGGGCGAGAGCGGACGGCGGTTCATGATGATCGTGCCGTCCGATTTCACGTTGATGATCACCTCGCCGGGCGCGCGGCGGGATTCTTTGCCCTCCTTCGCGGTGGGCACCTTGACGTCGAGCTCGGTCTCGTAGCGCGCGAAGTTCCACGTCACGAGGAAGAAGATGAGCAGGAGGAAAACAATGTCCACCATCGGGGCGATCTGGAACCCCGGGGCCTCCGGAACGGCTTGTCTGCGAAAGTTCACGTCAGTCGGCGGGGCCGGTGCGCGAAGCGGATGGAGCGCCGGCTTTCGGGCTCACAGGGCTTCCGTGATGGCGCGGCCCATCTCGTTCGTGCTCACGAGTTTCGTCCCCTCGGTGTGGATGTCCTTGGTGCGCAATCCGGACCGGATCACGCGCTGCACCGCGGCCTCGATGGCCGAGGCGGCGTCCTCGCGTCCGACCGAATAACGCAGCAGCATCGCGGCGGAAAGGATCTGGGCGATCGGGTTGGCGATGCCCATGCCGGCGATGTCCGGCGCGGTGCCGCCGCTCGGCTCATACATGCCGAAGTAGCGCCCGTTGCCCTTGGAAATGCCGAGGCTCGCGCTGGGCAGCATGCCGAGGGAACCCGCGATCATGGCCAGCTCGTCGCTCAGGATGTCGCCGAAAAGGTTCTCCGCAAGGATGACGTCGAAACCCTTCGGGTTGCGGATCAACTGCATGGCCGCGTTGTCCACGTAGAGGTGGCGGAGCTTCACATCCGGGTATTCGTTGGCCACGCGGTCCACCGTCTGGCGCCAGAGGATGCCATTCTGCAGGACGTTGGCCTTGTCGATCGAGGTGACGTGCTGCCGGCGGCGCTGCGCGGCCTGGAAGGCGACGTGCGCGATGCGCTCGATCTCGCTCTCCCAGTAGATCATCGTGTCCACGGCGAACCACTCGCCGCTCTCGTGCTTCATGTATTTCGGCTCGCCGAAATACAGACCGCCGGTGAGCTCGCGGACGAAGAGCACGTCGAACCCGCCGGTCACGATGGACTCGCGCACGGGGGACGCGTGGGTCAACTCGGGCAGGCAGATGGCCGGACGGAGATTCGCGTAGAGGGCGAAAGTTTTCCGCAGCGCCAGGAGCGCCGCGCGCTCGGGTTGTTGGTTCGGCGGCAGGGACTCCCACTTGGGTCCGCCCACCGAGCCGAAAAGAATCGCACCCGACTCCTTGCAGGTCTGCAATGTCTGGTCGGGCAAGGCCACGCCGTCCATGTCGATCGCGCATCCCCCCACCCGCTCTTCCTTCAACTCGTAGCTGATGGCGAACTTCGCCGCGGCGGCCGCCAGCACGTGCAACGCCTCCGCCATGACCTCCGGCCCGATGCCATCGCCGGCCAATACGGCCACCTTGAATGTCTCCTCCTTGCTCATAAACCCTCCAACGTAGCCGACCACCCCGCGCCCGACAAGGACGGCTCGCCGGAGCGCCCCTCGGCCCCATCCGCAACAATCTGCACGCCAACGCCTTGACACCACCCCCGCGCAGGCCCGCGAGATTCTGCTTTGCCTGCGCGGATTTTCGCGTTTGCTGCGGCGGACATGCGACGCCTCCCCTTCGTCCTGCTGGCCCTGCTCGTTGCCGTGCTGGGGATCGCCGTGTGGCTTTGGGCCTCGGCATGGATGACGAAATCCTCCCCCCTGCCCGCGAGCGGCGGCCTGTGGTTCCCATGGACCGTGCTCAACGACGTCCCGTCCTTCGCGCAAGGCGATGAGCGCTGGGCGGAGGACAAACTCGGCCCGACCCCCGGCACACTCGGCGCGGAAGGCTGCGCTGTCGCCTCGGCCGCCATGGTCCTTGCGTCCTACGGCGCCGACCTCGACCCCGGGCGCCTCAACACATTCCTGAAAACCAACGGCGGCTTCACCGACCGCGGCTGGCTCTACTGGGAGAAAGCCAGCGAGTATCCGCCCGTTGTGGCCCGCCACGTCTACGAGGACGACGCCTCGCATTTCCTCATCGATTGGAACCTGCTCCGCGGCAACCCCGTCATCGTCCGCCTCCGCTACCCCAGCGGCATCACCCACTTCGTTGTCATCGTGGGCAAGCGCGGACACGAATACCTCATCCGCGACCCGGGGGCCGGCCACGAGCGCGGCCTCTACTTCCTCTCCGAGTTCGGCAGTCCCATCGAAGCCCTGAGGTTCTACGAGAAGCTCCCGACGCCGCCGCCTGCGGGCACCTGACCGCGCCCGCCCACGTGCCCTGTTGCGCGAACGCGCCGGTTCGTTCAATTTGTGCGTCGATGCCCGCCCGCGCCACCGCCCTCGCGCTGATCCTCGCCGTGCTCGGCGCGGTGCCGCTCCATGCCCAGCAGGAAATCAAGCCGCCCTTCGGCATGCAATGGGGCGAGTCCACCGGCCGGATCAAGCAGGTCGTGACCAACGCCAAGGCCAAAGTCGTCGAGGAGCGGCCCTCGGGACAGCGTGAAGTCCTCGTCGTCGAAGGCATCGTGCAGGAAGGCCTCCAGCGCACCCTCTTCTACTTCACCGAGGGCGGCCTCAGCGAAGTCGAGCTGCAATACGACCGCAAGGATTGGGACGACAACAAGGTCAACAGCTGGGTCACCACCATCAAGACCCAGGCCGACAAACGCTACGGGCCCGGACGCATGTTCGCCGACGAAACCGGCAACGAGAACGGCCTGCGCCACTACCTCAAGGGCTGGCTCTGGACGCAGAACTTCGTCTCCATGCGCCTCGTCCACTACACGGCCGAGAAGGAAAACGAGAAGCTACGCCGCGTCAGCCTGCACTACTGCGCCGAGTGAGCGCGGCCCTCCGCCAACCCCGCCCGGCGGCCGTCTACCAACGCAGCTGCGGGGCCGCCTTGTTGCTGACGGCTGCGGCTCTGGCACTCGGCGCAGATCCCGGTTGGCCGGCATGGCTGCCCTTGGTGTTGGCCATCGCGGTAACCGGAGTGGCCCTGATCGCAACCGCACAATATGCCGTCAACCGTCCGGCTCAGGACGACTGATCACACCCCGGAATCTTCAACGGCGCCGGCGCAGGACCCGAATCGGCGACCATTCGCAGGCCGGCCTTGCCCCCAACAGGCCTCCGCGCTGGGCATCGTGTCGTCACGGTGAATTCGTGCCTTGCATGGCATACATGAAGTCGAGGAAACCCTCGGCTCCGAGATCCGAAACTTTGTATCGATGCCCGCTGAATTGGAGTCCGAACCCGCTGTCTGGAGTCCGATAGATCGGCAAAGCGGCGCTCCCTCCGTCGCCACCCGTGATCCGAACCTCCCCCAGCCTCTGCCACTGGCTGGCATCCTCCGTTCTTCGCGCCATCGCGAGGCGTGTGTAGAGCCAGATCTGCGCATCGATCTGTTTCGCTTCCCTTTCGCCCACCGTCCTGCCCTCCAGTGATGGAAACACGTCGATGGGCTCGCCGCCGGGACGGTCCAGGAGCAGGCCAATGCGGGAAGCCTGGGGCGGCAGCGAAAGAGCAAGAAACTCTTCACCGGATCTCTCCAGAGCCCGTCGCTGCGTCGTCGAGTTCTGATACAAGAACCATGTCCAACTGCCTCCCGCGACCAGCAGAAGGACTACGTTCATCAAATAGGCTCGCGGCAGGCGCATGGGTTCAGTCGCCTCGTCGTGAGAACATCTTCCTCGGCGGAGGCCAAAGCCGCCCGGCCGGCAGACGAGACACCGGCCAGCCGTGCGGGCTGGAGAAATCAGCGTGAGCTTCGATTGACATAAGCAACTCCGCGATCCCGATCGAAGACGACCGTAATGCCGCCCCCATTGGCGCGTCGAGCCTCGTGGACCAAGCCGCGGGACACGGCCGTGTAGGCGGGGTTGCCTTGCTCGTGATATAGCCGCGTCGAAAGAACATGCGTCGGCTCGGAAAGCTCCGCCAGCTTCCAACCTTTCCCCTCCGCATAGGCGCGGAAGTATTCTTCAGGGATACGGAACTCCATGAACTGCGCACCGCTGATGTTCCGGTTGCGATAGACCGTGATATCCCCCGCGCTCTCAGGAAGGTCGTCGTAGTCAGCAAGGCCGCCCTTGAACCCACCATGGTCCGCGAACATGACCCACAGCAACACCACGATCGCCGCGCCAACCAACGCGCCGAGAGCGACGAACACGCGGATAGCGATCTTCACGAGACGGCTCATCGAGCTTGCCTACCCCCCGGTCCTGGACCGGCAAAGACTACCCGCCCGCTGGCTTGACAATACAGCTTGGTCGCCAAGGCTCATTTGCAAACTCCGCGCCGGTTTCCCATGAGCAATCCCCGCACCGCCCTCGCATGGTTGATGCTCATTCCGGGGATGGGCTTTGCCGGTTCCGTCGCTGTTTTCACTCTGGGCAGCCTCGGGCCGCAAGGAGGCGTCATTGGCGGCGTCAAATGGTTCATCGGGTTTCCCTGTTTTGTTCTGAATCTACCGGGAATGAAGCTGCTGATGATGGTTTGGAAGCCGGAATATCGGACTTCCGAGGGGATGCAGATGCTCTTCTGGATTGTTGCCATCTTGATCAACTGGCTGCTGGTTGCGCTCTTCCTCTATGTTTTCGGTTGGTGGATGACCAAGCGCGCGGAGCGACGCGGATAGCGGCAAAACTCGCCGGAGAAGTCGGTGCTTTCGGTGGATTGCGGACTGGTGGCAGATACCACTCGGTGCCAGAATCCCGACAAATGAGAATAAAGACAACCGTCGCAGCGCTGACTTTGTCGTTCTGCTCTTTGCCTGCACAAGCAGAGCAGCCCGTGTTGAGTCAGGTATCTGGCGATGCGGCCCTCGCCCGCAGGGTTGCTCTGATCGAAGCTCAGCTAAATATCAGGCCCGTGTTTTGGGACCTCCATGTTCCAGCTGGATACTCAGCCACACTGATCCTCCACGAGCGGGGGTCGAGCAAGCCGATAGAGGAGGTCTCCCTTGATTCGGGGGCCACTAGCCAACTCTTCTTTGCCATGGTGGGTGGTGGTGGTGCCTCTCCCGACCAATCAGCGACGTTGGGTGTCACGGGAAAATTCAGCTACACATCGGCGCGACTAAACCAGAAGGCGGGCATGAAGGTGTCTTATGGCGAGGCGGGCGGGACCAAGACCGTGCGCCTGGTCGAACTCTTCTCACCGCCCCAAGATCCAGAACCTCTGCTTTGGTGCGAGATCCGCTTCCACAAGCGCTGAGCGGGACGGGAGAGCCCTGAAAACAGGCACGGACTGGTGTGCTCGCCGCCGCGGGTTGTGCTGCCCTCACGGCAACACCGCGGGCCATAAGACTATACGTCGCTTGGAGGCTGCGATGTGCGGGCGTCGGTCAGCTTCTCGATCAACCTACAGCATCGGGCATTATGAATGATCACCGCGAAGAGAAGCACCAGGAACAGGATCGACTGAGCATCTTTGAAGCGGTTGCCGGCCGTGTCCGGCCCAAGCAACGTGGCGATCAAGCCAATGGCCAAAAGCACGATCATGATTCGACTGAACGAGATCCACCGCGACCAGTTACGCTGTCTGCCCTTATTTCTGATCCAAGTCAGAATCCTCGTTTCGGCCCGATCAAATTGGTTGTTGTTCATGGTGTGGCTCGGTGCTGGGTTCCTGAAGTTGCTGGCGCAGCAGGCGTGGCCCGGTCACTCAGGCTCTGCTGAATTGACTCTTGGATTTGCTGGCTGGTCCTGATGCTAGTCATGGCCATCCAGACTGCACTGACAAAAACGAGCAGGCTGATGGCGATGTTGAGGATGACTTTGCTGTAGTTCATCTCTCCCGGAACGGTGGCGAAATACTTGCTCATCCCACGGGCGAGGCGCCGCACCAACTCACGCGAACTGCGGTCAACGGGGCCGAAACCGGCCACGCCACCGCGTCCCTTGAGCACCACTTTGATTTCCTGGCCCGTTTCCTTGATCCGGACGCGGAAGTCCCGCCTCTCGGGCGCCTCCTCGAGCGTGAAGCCCAGATCAGACGCTGAGACGGCGAGGGCTTCCCGGAAGTAATCGCGCGACACTCCCAGCACTCCATAGCCGCGTGATTTGGTCCAGACATACCCAAGCAAGAGGACAACAAGGAGGAAATAGAAGGCGAGGCCCTCACTGAACGCTGCGGGGGACGAAAGCACGAGCGAGAGCAACCCAAAGGCCCCGGGCAGCAAGAGGAGACACATGAACACGAAACCCCATCTTCGGGAGAAGACCACCGGCTTCTGGCTGACGATGACACGGATTGCCGTGAACAGAATCCACCCTGCCATCATGGTGCAGGAGATCGGCACAGTGAACGCGCTCAAGGGAGGATTCATGGCAGCACGGTCTTGGTGAATCCGCGGGTTCCTGCAGATGCCGCGCCTTGCTCAGCGAGCAGGACGGATGGCCGGACCTCTCGACCTCGCCCGCCCCAGTCCCGAGGAACCCGGCCTGCTACGGCCGCGGTAAGCGAATTCCTCATGGCCGGATGTATCCGCCGCCTTCCAGTGATTGGCAAGGATCAAGTGCCGCACCGATTTCGCTCACAACTCGCAATCCGCAATCAGGACGCGGAACGCTGACGGGCGCCTCGGAGACTGCGTCTTCAAGGCCCTCGAGAAGAGGCTCGCGAGCTGTATCTCCTGACGGTTGCTCTCTTCCAATGCGTTTCGGGTGGCTCTGCTTGCGGGCAAAGCCTGATTTGGAGTGGGGAATTTTTTCACTGCGCTCCGGTGCAGCAGCTGAAAGGCTTCCTCCGCAGAGTTTGATGTGAGATAAGCAGTTTCACCGTCGGAGGTTCTCTTTGCACTTTGGATGACAGCCACAGGCACCCACACGCATGAACTTCAACTTCCAACCCAGTGATCTGCCCGGCTTGGTGATGCTGCTTTTGGTAGGTGGATTCTGGTTGGTCTGTCTGATTGTCCACATCTGCCTTGCCCTCGCCGTTTGGCACGACTCCCGCAAGATGGTTCAAGTGCACCGGCGGGGAACCTTTCTCGTTGGCGGGGGCATTTGGGCTCTCGCGACGCTGTTGGGCGTGGTCGCGGTGGTGGGCGGCGTCGTTGTGGTCGGCATCTACTGGGCCATCCATCACTCGACGCTGAGACCGCCTCCGCTGGCAGAGAAACCACCTGGCCTGTAGAGGAAGGCGCCGCTGGGCCAGGGCTCTCGGTTCTGGTTTGGGCCGTTCTCCACGCGAAGTCGGCCCTGCCGAGGCGCCCCTGAGAGAATCACCTCGACACCCCCGGGCTCCGCGCCTTAGGTCTCATTGATTGCCGAGAATCGGCCCGGATTCATGAACCAACCTTCTCCATGACTGGGGCCAGCGCCGCCCACCCGCGGGCTCTTCTCATCCGAATCCAGCCCCTACATGTCGGCAGGCAATGCTGCGGTAACGAGCGGCTGTGTGTGCCCGGATTCCAGGGGGTATGCTCCTGAGGTTTCTACGCCATGATTCATTAAGATTTACTTATGGATGCAATAATTCCCTTTTTGCCAGCAGCAATCGGCGCAGTGCTATTTGGTGTATATGTGTATGTTCTTGGCGGCTGGGCATATCAGGATGCGCAAAGAAGGGGCAAGCCGGGCTGGATCGTCTCATTGCTCGTGTTGTTCGGCGGGTTCCCTCTAGGTCTCCTTCTTTGGCTGCTGTTTCGTCCAGAACCGCTCAAGCGCCAACAAGCGTTCGACTTGGATGACTTTCGCGTTCAATAGTCAGAACAGCAAGGAAGCGAAATGATCAAAAGTGGGACGAGACACTCTTGGCCCTGCCTCAGAAAACTGTGCCGCACCTACTCTTTTCGCAGGCGGCAAAAGCAACCGAACGCATGCGTATCCGCCCCGGGATCACCGCCAATGAACTATGCGCCCTGACTGGACGGATTATCCGCTTTCTATCTTCACCGATGCCGCCGGCCACTTCATCGGGAAGCTTGTTCTGCTACTTTCAACAATCGCAGCGGCCATCTTTACAGGATCTGGAATCGCTGCGTTGACCGGTCACCACGTTGGCTGGATTGTGGGACTCATGATCTATCCGATCATGATTCTTGATGGCATCGCACAAATCTGGGGCGTCTTTGTTTATCTGATCCTCGGCATCTTCACTGCCATCTACTTGCAGCGAGATGTTTCCCCAAAGTGGTTGCTGCTGCCGTTTCTTGTCCAAGGGTTTGAGGCCTACCGCTGGTGCGCTTCATGGTAGCTTGGAAAACCATGAAGGCACCCCTCGCAATTCTTGCGGTCATCCTTAGCCTCGCGCTTGTCGCATGCAGTGAGCCGAGGGTTCTGGGCATCGCGTCCTTCATCGTGAAGGACGCAGAGACGGGCAAGCCCGTCAATGCGGCGGTGTCGTCGGGCCTTACCAACAGGGACGAGGTCATCATCTATGTCGAGGTGAGCGAACGCGGTCTGTATCGCGTGACTTGGACGTCCGCCAGCGTCCAGCCCGTAATTTCCGTCTCTGCCGAGGGGTATGTGGACGCTTTTGTTCCCGACTCTGCCGTGCACGTGACCCCGTTGTCTGCCGTGAGCTATTTGATCGAGCCTGAGACTGTGTATCTGCACAAGCGATAGGAACGGTGGCCGGGCAAGCGGTTGCAAAGAATCGGGGCCGAAAAAGAAGTCCCTAACGGCCAGAGGACCGAACGGCGCCCCAGCGGAGCGGTCTGCACTAGCCCCGCACTACTGCGCCGAGTGAGCGCGCCGGCGCAGGCGAAGGGCGCCGAGAGCCCCGCCTGCGGCGGCCAAGAGCCAGACGACGGAGGGTTCGGGCACGGCGGTCACGCGAATGTTGTCCACCTCGACCGTGTCAAGGAGCGTGGCCACGCTGGTGAAGGAGAGGCGCAGATCGACGTCGGACAGCCCGTCGATCACCCCCGGATCGAACGTGTAGCTCACAAGCTCGTAAGTCGTCGTCGGCAAAGCGAGGACGTCCGCCGTGGTCCAGCCGCCGCCGGAGTCGTATTGCAAACGGAAGTCGTCCGAGAGGGTGAAGGCCGGATTGCTCCGGATGGCGAAGGAGATGGTCGGCGTGGTCAGGCCGCTGAAGTCGAGGTTGCTGATCGTCACCCGTCCGGTCTCAGCCACCGAAACGAGGTCGAAGAAACGCAGGGACGATCCGGCGGTGAAGCCGGGCTGGAGGTTCACGGTGGTGCCGGTGCCGAAGCTGATGAAACCGGCCCCGAGGATGAGCAGTTCCGCGCTGAGCGTGCCGGAAGTGCCCGACGAGCGGGCCAGCGTGCCGTTGAGGTCCCAATAGCCCAGTTCCGTCTGGGCGCGCAGGCCTGCCACGGACGCCGAGACCGCGATTGCCCACACGAGAAGCCTCTTCATGCCGTGCGAAATGCCCCGAATGCGCATCGCGGTCAACCGCTAAATCCCCGCCCATCCCTTGACGCGCTTCCGCACGGGCCCTAAGCCATGCGGCACCCGCGATGGAAATGTCCCGCCGTCCCCTCAAGTCCCGCGACGCGCAGTGGGCGAAAGTCCTCTCATCGTGGCTGGCGCGGCGGCGTGTGACGCCAAACGTGATCTCGGTCGCCGGGATGGTCTTCGCCACGGCGGGCGGCGCGGGCTTCATCCTCGCCGGCGGGGAAATTCCGTGGGCGGCCGGACTCGTCCTCGGCGTGGCCGGAGCGCAACTGCGGCTCGGATGCAACCTCCTCGACGGCATGGTCGCGGTCGAGGGCGGGCTCAAGGGCAAGGCGGGCGACCTGTTCAACGAGGCGCCGGATCGTTACGCGGACATCGTTCTCCTCGCCGGCGCGGGCGTGGGGGCCGGGCAGGTGTGGCTCGGCTGGATGGCTGCGGCAGCGGCGGTGCTCACGGCCTACGTGCGGGCGCTCGGGGCTTCGCTCGGGCAGGGGCAGGATTTTTCAGGTCCGATGGCCAAGCCGCAGCGCATGTTTTTCCTCACCCTCGGCGCGCTCGGCGCGATCCTGCACCCGCCGGTGCTCGGCTGGGCACTCTGGGGCATCGCGGTCGGGGCACTCCTCACTTCCATCCTCCGCGCCGCGCGGATCTACCGGCTGCTGCCATGATCGCGAGCTTCATCGCCGGGTTGGTGCGGTTGTTCACTGGCGCAACCGCGCACTGGAAAGGTGGCACGCCCGAACCCGGGCTGCGCATTTACTTCGCCAACCACACGAGCAACCTCGACTTCGTCCTGCTCTGGGTCTGCCTCCCGGCGGCGCTGCGCGCGCGCACGCGGCCCGTCGCGGCGCACGACTACTGGACGGGCGGACCGTTGCGGCGCTGGCTGGCCGAGAAGGTTTTCCGCGCCGTCCTCATCGAGCGCCGGCGCGTCACGAGGGAGAACAACCCGCTGGCCCCCATGGTGGGCACGCTGCGCGAGGGCGACTCGCTCATCATTTTTCCCGAAGGCGGACGCAACCCGTCGGGCGAGATCGGCGAGTTCAAGGGCGGACTGCACCACCTCGCGCGCGAGGCACCCGAGGCCGAGTTGGTCCCCGTTTTCATCGAGAACCTCAACCGCGTTCTGCCCAAGGGCGAGTTCCTGCCTGTGCCCATCCTCTGCGCGGTCTATTTCGGCGAACCGTTGCGGCCCGCGGAGGACGAAAGCAAAGCGGATTTCCTCGCCCGCGCCCGCGAGGCCGTGCTGGCCTTGCGCGAACCATGATCACGCCGCCCGACAGCGAAACGCTCGGCTTCTTCGCCGCCACCTTCGCCGCGCTGACGCTGGCCACGGCGATCGGCCTCGTGCTGCGGCGCAAGGTCGGCGCCGGACCCTCGGCCAAGGTCATCACCAACCTCAACCACCGCATCTTCGCGTGGTGGCTCATGGTCGGCGTGCTCGGTGCGGCCATCATGCTCGGCGGGGCCGCGACGCTCACGCTCTTCGGGATCATGTCGTTCCTCGCGCTGCGCGAGTTCATCACGTTGACGCCGACCAAGCCGGGCGACCACCGGTCGCTCTTCTGGGCCTTCTTCGTCATCACGCCGCTGCAATACATCACGCTCGGCACCGGCTGGTATGGCATGGCCGTGCTCCTCATCCCGGTTTACGCGTTCCTCTTCATCCCGATCCGCAACGCGCTGGCCGGCGATGCCACCGATTTCCTCGCCCGCACGGCCAAGGTGCAATGGGGCCTCATGGTCTGCGTGTATTTCCTGAGCTACGCGCCGGCCCTGCTCCTGCTCGACATCCCCGGACACCACGGCGAGAACGCGAAGCTCATCCTCTTCCTCATCACGGTCGCGCAGATGAGCGATGTGCTCCAATACACGTGGGGCAAGCTGTGCGGACGCCACCCGATCGCACCGCGGATCTCCCCGAGCAAGACGATCGAGGGCCTGGTGGGCGGCGGGCTGAGCGCCATCGCGCTCGGCTCCGCGCTTTCGTTCATGACGCCCTTCACCCCGCTGCAGGCCGCCGCGCTCTCCGCCGTCATCGTCATCATGGGATTCTTCGGCGGACTGGTGATGTCCGCCATCAAGCGCGACCGCGGGGTCAAGGATTACGGCGAACTGCTGCCCGGTCATGGCGGCATGATGGACCGCATCGACTCGCTCTGCTTCGCCGCCCCGGTCTTCTTCCACTGCGTGCGCTACTGGTTCACGGTCTGACGTCACCCGCCTCCCGCGCCGCCTTCTCCCGCCGCCCCATGGGCATGGCGTCGATGAGATCGAACACGGACAATGGATCAACCAACCCGGTCCAAGCGGCCTTCGCCTCGCCGTCGCGACCGATGAGCACGACGCGCCAGTCGGCGGATTCGAGCCGCGGATCGAGCAGGCGCAATCGTTCCCGCACCCCGAGCGGGGCTCCGTCCGGCCAGCGGCGGACGTCGGAGTCGCCGATCCACTCCCACACCACCACGTCGCGCACGCGCAGGGCCTCGCGTTGCTCCGTCCAAAGGCGGCGCTGTTCCGCGAGCCGCGGCTCCGACGCGGACCCGGCACGCACGACCACGATTCGGTGGTCGGCCTTGGCTTGGTCCCACGGGACGGGCGTTGCCGCTCGGGATGGTGTCACGAGGCAAAGCATAGCCACAACGAGGGCGCGGACGCGAAAACAGCGGCGCATCAGCAAGCAGCCGGTCAAAGTTGCGAGCCCGGGGCGCTGATGCGTTCGAGCGCATTGCGCAGGGGCGCATCGGAAACGCGGATCATCCCGTCGAGGGGATGTGCCAGTTCCTTGATCAGGAAAACCGCAGCGGCGACCGAGAGGGCGCAGACAAGGAGGATGGCCAGCACGGTGCCGTTGGCCGGCGCGGCCAGGCCGTAGGTCAGGTTGAGGACGAAGAGCCAGAAAAGCATGATCACCAGGAAAAGCACGGGCAACGCATCGCGCCCGCGCTCGACGAGGGTCCAGTTCGCATCGAGCAAGTCTTGGCTCAACTCGATGCCGCGAGGGTGGAGCGACTGCTGGATCGGCGTCGCCGGGTTAAGCATCCGGATCGAATCGGTGACACGGCCGAGCAGAAGGGCATTCGCGCCCTCGACGGGATGCGGGTCCTCGCGCGAAGCGGGGTCGAGCGCCTCCAAGGCCCGGAAAACCGCCGTGCGCAGTTCGGCACGGATCGGCTCGGTCTCGGGCCCGTAAGCGACCAGCAACTGGTCGAGCAGGATCACGCGCGCGGCGGCCACGGTCAGCCCCTGGCTCACATCGCGGAACACCCCGGTGGCCGAGTTGATGAGGAGGCTGAGCACGAGCGCGGCCATCATCGAGATCAGGCCGGCGCCCATCTTGATCGCGTCCCGCGAGCGGTCGCTGAGATGGTGCGAGGGAAGCCGCGACTGCAGCGCGAGGCCGACGAGCGCGCCGGAGAAGATGACCGCGAACGCGGCGAGCGAGATGAGGAGGGCGTCCATGGTCAATGCGTCCGGAACCTCAACCCTGAGATCGTGTCATTTGCCTCCATACCAGAATCCGCGCCGCCAATTGTGGGCGTGCAGGGCGCGCTCGAGTTCGTCGGTCATGGGCGGCTGGTCGCTGACTGCGCAGTTGCGGCGCACCTGCTCGGGGTTGCGCATGCCGGGGATGACCGTGGAGACAGCGGACGGCTTGAGGGCGAACTTGAGAGCGGCGGTGGCGAGGTCCGGCTCGAGGTCGCCCACCGTTTCGCGGACCTTCTCCACCCGGCGCACGACCCGCTCGAGCCGGTCGCCGGCGAAGTAGTTGTTGCGGAAGTCGTCCGCCGCGAACTTCGTTCCCGCGCCGAATTTCCCGGTCAGCGCGCTTTCGTCGAACACGACACGGACGATCACGCCGACGCGGTTTTCCTCCGCCAGCGGCAGCAACTCCGCGGCCGGTTCCTGCTCGAAGATGTTGTAGATGACCTGCACGGCATCGAGCCACCCACCGCGCATGAGGTCGTTCAGCGAATTCTGGTCCGGCTCGGGCGTGCTGATCCCGATGCCCAGGATCTTGCCCTCGCGCTGCAACTCGCGGAGCGTCTCAAGCGCCGCCGGATTCCGGTTCCACGCGCGGGTCCACGTGTGCAACTGCAGCAGGTCGATGCAATCGGTCTGCAGGTTGCGCAGGCATTCCTCCACCTTCCCGCGCAGGTAGGGCGCCGGGTATCTTTCCTCGATGCGGTCATGCGGTCCGGGCGGCCAGTTCCCCGGCGCCGGCGGGACCTTGGTCGCGACGTAAACGCGCTCGTTGCCCGGACGATCCTTGAGGGCCTGCCCGATGAGCCGCTCGCTGCGTCCCTCGCCGTAACCGAGCGCGGTATCGATGAAGTTGCAGCCAAGATCGAGCGCGGCATGGAGCGCGGCCAGCGAATCCTTGTCATCCTGCGGCCCCCAGCCGCCCCCGAGCGCCCAAGCGCCGAACCCGATCTCCGAAACCTTCCATCCGAGCCGGCCGAACGTGCGCTGTTTCATGAACGCAAGCTTACCGGCCAGCTCCCCCTTCATCAACGCCCGCGGTTCCACACCTTGAGGTCCCGGAAACGCATCCGCGTGCCATACATGAGACGGAGGCCGATCCGGCCGCGGTCGAGCACCGGGCCCGTGTGGGCCATCGGGTCGTCGGTGACGTCGAAGGCCGGGAGCCCGTTGACGAACCCCCGCAGGCGGTCGCCTTCCTGCACGAACTGGAGGCGGTGCCACGCGCCGACCTCCAGCGGGGCGAGCGAGGACATGGCCAGCGGCTTCATCCACGGATTCTTGGCGAGGACCTGCGTGGCGAGATCGCCGCGCACATCGACGGCGTGGCGGAAGAACTCCCAGTGATAGTTCCGCACGCGATCGGAGATGATCGTGTCCATCGCTCCGCTCGTGCGGGGCGGATGGTCGGCGAGGAAGTCCTCGCGCTGCATCCCGCTCGCCTGCACGACGAGCAACGCGAGGCCGGTGTCCCGCTCCGGCTTGAACTCGAACTCCACGGCCAGGTCGCCCTCGAAGATCTCCGGACTCCAGAAATACACGCGCGACTCGGTGTGGATCTCGCCGGGCGTCTCCAGGAGCAACCCCTCCCCCGTGATGCGGTGCTCGACGAGCTTGTAGGGATCTTCGAGGCAGCCCTGCTGGCGCCAGCCCGCGAAGTCGTCGCGTCCGGTGAGCCGGTTGTCGGTCACGAGCCGCCAACTTGCGTCGGGCTTCCAGTCGACGCGCGACGCGGGACGGACGGTGAAGAGCGAGGCCAGCTCGGCGTTGACCTCGGCATTCTTCGGCGTCGGGTCATCGGCGTAAAGGCGGGCGACCTCGTCGGCGGTCATTTCCACGTCGCGCGCCTCGAACCCGGCGAAAACCATCGCGGTGTTCCCGAGGTGGAGCATGCCTCCGGCCTCATCGCAGCGGAACGGGAACCTCGTGGTGCCGCAGAGGATGCCGTTCACATAGACACGGAACCGGCTGGCCGGCTTGTCCCACGTGAAGACGAGCTGATACCACGCGCCCCGGCGGAGAGGCAGGTGCTCGACCGGCACGTAGGGCGTCACGCCGAAGTCGGCGGCCGTGTTGCCCGCGGCGCCGCTCTTGAATTTCACGATCATCTGCGGGTGCCACTGGCTCTGCCAATACCACGCGAAGACGGAGCGGTCCGGGTCGTTGCCCGGCCATCCGTCCGAGAGCAGGGCGTAGCGCTGCCAATGCGGGTCGCGGCGCGTGATGTAATCCAGCGGCGGCGTGACCCCCAGTGTCTCGAGCGGTGAGATCCAGAGGACGAACGTTCCCCGCCCGCCCTGCTGCACGGCGCAGGGGAAGCTCAACTTCGTCCCGAGGCCGAGCGGTTGGTAGCCGGTTCGTCCCGCGACCGTGACGAAGCGGTGCGGACCCTCGATCGAGACCTCCGTTCCCGCGGGGACGGATTCAAAGTTCCCGTCCAACGGCAACGAGAACCCGGGGGACGCCATGGTCTTCACGGAAAGGATGAGGATGAGGAGAGCCAGCGTGGGGAAAACGCGCACGGGGAGCACGACCACAGTGGGAAGAGCCGGACAGACGGGCAAGACTCCGCTGTCGCGCGGACGCTTTCGCGTAAAGGCTCCCGGACGGCTCGCGGCCCGCAGGATCGGAATGCCGCGTGCTCGAGCACGCTCCCCTTTTGCAAAAAGAACACCCGGGCGCGACTCGCCGACGGCCAGCGCATTCACTCCCCATGCAGTCCTCCCGTGATGCACCGCCTCATTCCCTTGCTGCTGGCGCTCGTTGCCGCCGGCACGGCCTCCGCCGACACACCGACCAAAGAGCAAGCCGATCGGCTCGAGCAGAAATGGGCTGCGCAATACCTCAAGCCGGACGACCCGGACGAGATCCGGCGGCTCGACCAGGCGGTGGAGAAGCATCTGCCGCTGCTCGGCGCGGACGGCCGGTTCACCGACCTCAAGTATGGTCCGATCATCACCGGACGCGACGGCGGTCCGGGCTGGGGTGAGCACCTCGCGCGGGTGACCGACCTCTTCACTGCGTGGCGCACGCCGGGAACCAAGGTCCACCGCGATGTGGACTTCGCCCGACGCATCACGAAACCGTTCGACGTCTATCTCGAGGCTCCGTTTGACCGCAACGACGCGTGGGGCTTCGGCCACCCGTATGCGGACCTGATCGAGAACAACCGCATCGGCCGCATCTGCCTCTTCATGCGTTCCGCGCCCGACCTCTTCCCGCAGGCCGACATCGAACGCCGCGCCGACAAGATCACCGAGCGTGCGATCCATTCGATTTTCCTGCCGTCCGACGATCCCGCGCGCCAGTTCAAGACCGTCCGCCACGGCTGGGAAGGCGGCGCCAATGTGCTCTGGGCCACACGCGGTTGGCTCGTGCCGTATCTGGTCAGTTCGGACGAGGCCCTGCGCGGGCGCGCGATCGACGCCTACATGAACCACGTGTGGAATTCCCAGCGGCAGCTCTCGCCCAAGGGCCCGCTCGGCCAGATCGAGCGGCTCACGGTGGACGGCATGCTCGGCGAACACGCCGCCCCCGCCATGGGCTCCTACGGCGAGTGGTATCTTAACGCCATCGTCGAATACCGCGACCTCGTGCAGGGAGTGGAACGTTGGCAGATGCCGCCCGACCTCAACGCATTCTGGATCGACCACCTGCTCGACAGCATGGCCCGCGTTTATCAGGGCGCGGTGGACCCGCACCTCGGCAACCCGCTCGTCTGGCTCAACGCGCGCCGCAGCGGCAACGCCAAGCTCAAGGAATGGCTGCGCGCCTTCTCCGCGCAAAGCGACCACCGCGCGGACGAGGTGAAGGCCGTGCTGGAGTGGGAACCGGGCGTGACGCCGTGGCCGTTCCCCGAACGCTCGGTGAAGCACTACTACTCGGCCGATCACATGACGAAGCACTTCCCGCTCTTCATGGCATCACTCCGCGCCGTGTCCGAGCGCACGTTCGGCATGGAGACGTTCAGCCAGAAGGAGCCGAAAAACCGCTGGGCCATCGAGAGCATCCTGCTTCCGCTCGGGACGACGTTCCTGCGGCGCGACACGCGCGAATTCCAAGACCAGGCCACCGGCGGGGTCTTCACCGCGATGGACTTTGCACGCCTGCCCGGCCAGACGACGCGGCATGTCACTCCGGACGAGTTGGCAGCCGCGTGGAACCGCGACGCTTCGGGCTACGCAGTCCGCATGGTCTTCGGCGGCACGCCGTTCGCCGGCGGGGTCGAGGCACCGCGCACCGGGATGATGTCCTGGTGGCAGTCGCGCTACGTGCAGGTGGACCGCGACCGCATCGGGGAGCAGAAATCGAGCGACCTCTCGGTCAACGGCTGCCGCACCACATTCTTCCTCGAAGACGCCATCGTGCACCTCGGCGTGGGGTTCGACATCCGTCACGACACCCAGCCCACCCTGACCAGCCTCGAGCAGCGGGCCAGCGGCGCCGAGAGCACGACCTACGCGGTTGGCGACGAGGTGCGCACGATGGTCCGCGGCGAAACAGTCCGCGCCCCCGGTATCCGCTGGGCCTGGCACGAGGGCGTCGGTTATGTGCCGCCCGAGCACGGCGAACGCGTCCTGCAGGACGTGATGCAACCCGGCGAGCCGGCCAAGCAGGTGTTCTCGTTCTGGTCCGACCACGGCCGCGCGGAACGCGACCTTTCCTTCGCATGGTCGGTCTTCCCCGGCGTGACGGCCGAGCAGATGCCCGCGCTCGCCGCCTCGCCCCCTTGGCGCGTGGTGGCCAACTCGGTGAAGCTCCAAGCCATCGAGGCGCCGGAACGCGGCTGGATCGGCGCCGCCTTCCATGTCCCGGGCACGCTGGAAGCCGGCGGGCACACCCTCGAAGTTGACCGCCCGTGCCTCGTCATCGCCGAGCAGGAGGACGGAGTCACCAAGCTGCGGGTGTCGGATCCGGTCCAACAAGGCGGCAAGCTCCGGCTGATCTGGGACGGACGTCCGGTGGAGGTCGAACTGCCCGGCCACCCCCATCTCGGGCGGACCGTCACCGTGGACGCGCCCGGGGCCTGAACGTCCGGGTTCGCGCTTTCGCCTTTTCCGGGGCGTCCGCCCCGTTCATGCTGCCGTAACCCATGCGGCGACAAACTTCGGAATCATGAGCACGGCGGCGAACGGCACGGTCAACGTCCAGATCAACGGCGAATGGCGCCAGTTTCCGAAGGGAACCCGCCTCATCGAGGCCTGCATGCAGAGCGGGAGCTTCATCCCGCACTACTGCTACCACCCGGCCCTGACCTCGCCCGGCAACTGCCGCATGTGCCTCGTCGAGCTGGGCTCGCCCAAGATGGACGCCAACCGTCAGCCGGTTCTCGCGGCGGACGGACGCCCTGAGATCGCGTGGTCGCCGCGCCCGCAGATTTCCTGCGCGCTGGAAATTTCCGAGGGCATGGCCGTGCGGACCGATTCGCCGCTGGTCGAGGATTGCCGCAAGGGCGTGATGGAGTTCCTGCTCATCAACCACCCGCTCGACTGCCCGATCTGCGACAAGGCCGGCGAATGCCGCCTGCAGGAGTTCGCCGTCGAGTTCGGCCACGGCGGCTCGAACTTCCTCGAGGAGAAGGTCAAGAAGCCGAAGAACCAGGACATCGGCAAGCACATCATCCTCGATGACGAGCGCTGCATCCTCTGCTCCCGCTGCATCCGGTTCATGCAGGAAGTCGCGAAGGACGACGTCCTCGGATTCGTGGACCGCGGCAGCCACACCACCCTCACCGTCCACCCGGGCCAGCGGCTCGACAGCAACTACTCGCTCAACACGGTGGACATCTGCCCGGTCGGCGCGCTCACCAGCAAGGACTTCCGCTTCAAGATGCGCGTCTGGTTCCTGCGCGAGACCAAGAGCATCTGCACGTCCTGCGGCACCGGCTGCAACACGGTCATCGGCGCCCGCGAGAACAACATCATCCGCCAGACGCCGCGGCAGAACGACG
>CAZSUJ010000025.1:0-42549 GCA_964609925.1 uncultured Chthoniobacter sp.
CCTGCATTGCGGCGTGGCGACGGCAACCCGGGGCGGTCCAGGGTTTGCATCCATGCAGCCGAAACGTCGGATCACTGGGAAATCCCGGCCGCCTTGCGGGAAAGCAGGTCAGCTGCGGCCAGCACCTGCCGTTTTCCGATCGGGTAGAAGATGGCCAGAAGACAGGCAAGCAGGACGACCACAGCGGGGAAGACAACGAAGATGAGCCGCATGGAAAAGAGCGTTTCGGGCGGTTGCTCCTTACCCAGAGCAGCATCGAAGCCGGTGAGGACGAGCACGAGACCGCCGGCGAGATAGGCCAGAGAAACGCCAACTTTGAAAATCCAAGCGTAAACAGCACTGAACATGCCCTCCCGGCGATAGCCGGTCTGGGCTTCGTCAACATCGCAGAGATCCGCGATCATCGAGCTGATCAAGACCCACATGGCCGTCATGGCAGGCCCCATCAGGAGGGTGGGAACGAGCATCAAGTAAGGATGCTCCGGCGTGTAGCAAAACCAGCGAAGGATCGCAGCAGCAAAGGCAAGCGCGAGAAACAAGGCCAGCGCGAGCTTCTTGTCGATGGCACGAGCAACGGGCGGGACGACAAACACCGTGGCGAGGCCCAAGAAAGTGTAGGCGGTGCCCAGAATTCCATTCCAAGTCGCTGAAGCCGCGAGATCTCCCCGATGCACATGGTAGATGTTTATGTAAAGTCCCAGGCTCCCCTCAATCGTGGAGGCCAAAAGCATCAGGAGCACGATCGTCACAAGCATGATAAAGGGAGCATTGCGCATTAAGCTCAGAAAACTGGGCAGGAAGGGCACGCCGGCCTTCCTAGTCTCGGGAGCAACCGTTGCCCCTCGCTCCTGCACAAACACCACTACCACGAGGGTAACGGCAATCACGACGAGGCCGATGAAAAAGCTGATCCATCTTACTCCCTCCAAGGTGTTGGCAAAGATGGGCAGCTGGGTCAGGGCCAGAAGCCATGGGGCTAGGAGCGCGCTCGCCGTCGCGCAGAAAGTCCTGACCGACATGAGACTCGTGCGGTCCTCGTAGTTGGCGCTCAACTCATAGCCCAGCGCATTCCATGGAATTGAAAACAATGTGTAGGCCAGATAAAAGACCAGCGACCCAACGAGAAAATACCAGAACACCCCCGAGGGCCCCAGGTTGCCGGGAATCAGCCAAAGCAGGCAGAAGGTCAACGCCGAGAGGATGCCTCCAGCCAGGATGAACGGCTTTCTGCGCCCCCAACGTGTGTTCGCGTGATCGCTCAGATTCCCGACGAGAAGGTCAGTAAAGGCGTCCCACAACCGGGGCACGGCCAACAGAGTTCCCACCCATCCCGGACTCAGGCCGAGTTGCAGGTTCAAGACCGGGTTGGCCAGTTGCTTGATCGCATTGACCAGCACAGTCTCCGTGAAAGCGCCACTGCCGTAGGCAAGCTTGGTGCTGAAGGGCACACGCCCTCCAGGCCTCGGCGGGCAGGTTACCCCATGAGCGGAACCCGCCGGGAGCGAACCGGAATCACCGTTGCTCGGCCTGCTCATTTCCCCGACCAGAACACATCCTGCTGATTGGTGGGAACTTCGCCGGGCAGCCTTGATTCAACATGTCCATCGACGAAACACATCAGTGCGCGCCCGTTGTTTCTAAACTGGATTTTGCGGGGAGTATTGGGCGCGCCCGCACCGAGATCGCTACCGTTGCGAGCGTCAGCGAAGAGAAGAGTTGCAGCGGGCCTCTCTAGAGATGACAGCCTCAGCCGATTGTCGGGCTCAAGGTTGAGCCTCGGGGTCCGCGTGAGGTAGGTATTGATTCCATAAGACCTCAGGGGAGACCCCTCCTCCGACTTCATGACAGGTGAGTAAAATATGGTGCCCTTGAGATTCGCACCCGTGTCTGTGGGAACCCAGCCCGGAAAGGGCTTGTTGTCGTAAGCCATGGGGTAGAGGGCATGCGACCAATTGAATGCCAGATTCGGCGAGAAATCCCGCACGGGCAGGAATCCGTTGTTTTCCGCCGCATACTGCTGCGCCAACAAGCCGAGCTGTCTGAGATTTTTCGATGACTGGGCGATCGCGCCCCGCTCCTGCGCCGACGAAAGGCCCGCGCCGATCAGGGCGGCCAAGACAACAAGGATCGCCAATGCGACCAGCATTTCAAGAAGAGTGAATGCAGAGCGGTTGCTCATTGCGGGCTTGGTTGTTTCCAGGCACACCGTGAGACACCAACACCCGCACCACCACGAGCCGTGGCGTCCTCCGTGGGGGATGTAGCAGCAGGCTTCTCATGGCAGGGGATGATCATTTCATCTCCAGGATCAGCGTCGGCTTCAGTTCCGGATTCTTGGTGCCATCCTTGTCAAAGAAACGCAACCCCGGCATCGAAGGCTGTCCTTCGGAAGTCATGATCAAGGTGAACCTTCCCGGGTGCTCGCGGACGAAGGAGGTCAAGCGCTCATCGCTGAACTCGATTGATGGACCGAAGGACGGCGAGGCGGGGTCGATGGTTTGCTCGGCCAGGGGAATGACCGAGCTGTTGCCGCTCTCCGAAGCCCGCGTTGCATCATGCAGCGGCGCCTCGCTCCAAGTGAGAAACTCCTCAGACCATTCATCGCTCACGCCGCCGTAGAGGGCGACCGTCACCGGGGCGCTCTCTTCGTCATCAGACGAGATGAGCGTGCTTCCCGGACGGTAGGACAGAACCAGCCGGGCGGAAACCAGCTTGGCTGCAGCTTCCTTATCCACATCAAAGGCGAGGAAGATCTTCCGGAGCCCGTCCTTATCCGATGCCCCCCGGGCGGCGACCTCGAGATAGTCGTTGCGACGGACTTCATGGGCGAAGTTGCCGCCCTGGATGAAGGTGTCCTCAGCCGGCTCAAGAGAGACAGAGTTGGCCTGCAATCCGGAGACGCAGACCCCGGCCACGACCAAACAGGAAAAGAGTGAGGAGGGGTTCATTTGCAGGGCTGACTATTGACGAATGAAATCGCCCCGCAAGACCAGCCGGGACTGTTCATCAACACGGGACACTGGTTGCCGTCGGGCTGCCAAGGCTCTACCGGCGGGAGGCGTCGACGAGTGCCGGCACGAAACAAGCTGGGCACCCTGCGCATGCGTGAAGACCGGCAGTAAATTAAACGGTGTCATCGTCGTCACGGCACCGCAGGACAAACGTCGTGGTCTGGGCCTGCTTCCCGTTGAAATTGTCGGTTGGCTTTGCCGCCCAAGACGGCATGCCTCACTGCTTCCAAGTAAGCCTCGCCGTGAACCGTATCGGGCTCAAGGTAGCTGCCCTCGCTCCATTCATTCCAACTGTTGACCGTGATGAGGCGGGGTGAGGTGTTGTGCTCCTCGACGAACTCCAGAGCTTTGCCCAGAAACTCGCCGAAGAGCTGGGGCGTCCCGTCCGTTATGATGTCCCTGCGCTCCTTGATCCGGGAGTTGCTGTCCCAACCAATCGAGACATGGGGGTAATAGGGGATGCTGAACTCCTTGGACCACTTGGCCCAGAATTCGACAGCCTTGCGCCCCCACGCCTCGTAGCAACCCTTAGGTTTGAGATAGTGGCACCATTGATAGCTGGTCAGACTGTCAAGCCCCAACAAGCGGACCGTGGCGTCCTGGGTTTGCGTCCGGTCTCCCGGCACCATGCTGAGTGATGCGGGGATGCTTTCCCAGAGAATGGCCTGCAAATGCAGGTCAGGGAATCCGGCCGCACGGGCGCGGGCACGAAAATCCTGCAGCGCCGCCCGGGTGGCCTCGAGGCCACCGAGCCCTGAGATGAGGGTGCCCAATTCGTAGATCAAGAACACCGGACAGTTGTTTATCCGGTAATAGGATGGGTGGGAAAAAAAGCGGTCAATCAGACGCTGCGTCGCACGATCAAACGATTCACGATCCACGGCCCCGGGCCAGATCACTTCCCGGCGATGCGAGCGCTCGATATCCCACAATGTGGTCGCATCGTGATTGGCCCACATGACATAGAACCGCATGTCCGAGTTGTTTCTGGCCTTGGAAAAACCTTGATTGAAGGCCTCCTCGAGAAACGGCGCGTTGTCATACCAATACCAGTCAAAGATGAAGACATTGACGCCATGCTTGACCGCTGCCTCGATCTTTTTCTCCATGACCGCGGGGTCCGATTCGTCGAGATATCCCCAAGACGGAACGCGCGGCTGCCAGTGCCCCGGAAATTTCGGCCGGGCCTTCCGGATGATCTCCCACTCACCCACTCCCTCCGGCATGAACCCGCGCCAGCGTGGCTCATCGTGGTAGGCCGGCCAGTAGTATGCGGCAATGTCGTAATCTTGACTCATGCGGGGAGACAATAGTGACCTTCGCATTCGCCGTGAACTGCTTCAAGGAACCCGCAGCGTTAGCGTCACGCATCTGGCGCCTTCCTGAATCCAAGAACTTCACCCGCTTGTCCGGTTGAGTCGCGGCTCGACCGGGACGCACTCACCCGCGGAGATCCGCGGATATCCTCGGCCCGTTCAATGCTTGCGCAATGTGCGGGTATCGGGCCTGCGCGGGGCTTCCCGCCCTTATGGAGCACCCGGCAACTCGAGCGGACCGATCCAGTTCCTGCTGCCGCTCGGGTTTCGCAGTTCGATCTGAAACTTCACCGACTGGTCGACAGGCACGTCAGGAATCGAAATCTCGTAGGGGGGCTTACTGACGGAGGCTGGTGGAAGTTTCCCCTGCTCGAAATGAACGATCAGGGAAGATCCTTTGGGAGCCATTTGCGTGGCGTAGATGTAGAGGGAATCCTTGCCGAACGGACTGCGAATGCGCATGGCATGAAGTTTCCCCCACGGCGATGGAAGGTTCACGGTCAAGGGACGGGCCGCCACCGGTGGCGCCGGGGACGACAAGCCCGGCAAGGCTTGCTTGCTTGAGGTGAAGCGGAAGACTCCGACTGCTGCCGGCGGCAGAGAAAACGGGATGTCCACCAGCCCGACCTCCCCAACCGTGCCTCTCGCTCCGGGTTTCCCGTCCACCAGAAACTCCCACGCCGATCCGCGCGGAATCTCGCTCAACGCAGGATCGATGCGAAAGCTGGCTTCTGCCTTCTTGAGCGCGCTGTTGACCACCACGACGTCGAGTTTGCCGTCGCCGACCGCGCCGAAGTAGTTGACGAGGGGCGAGTTCACCGAAAACGCCTCGCGGGTCAACCAAGGCCACCGTCCGCTCTCGCCGTAAACCTTTCCCGGCCCTGCTCCAAAGCTACGGTTGTTGAACCACACGTAGCCCTGCTGCTTGGCCGAGGGGAACTTCACCGCGCCGTTGGAGAGAGTCTCCGCCTCGGTGAAAATGTAATCCAAGGTGAACCCCAGATGCACCGGGATGTGATGAAAGTAGATGTCCGAGATGTCCGGACCTTTGTAGGGAAAGTCCGGCGCCATGTGGATGTCGGTGAAACCATTGACATAATAGCCCGGGTAATTGGCAAACCGCCCGATGACGGAGTTGCGGGCGTAAGTCCTGAAAATGTCGAGTCCGCTGGCGTCTGCCAACCGGAGCAAGGCCGGGGCATACGAGTTGTTCAGGATGTTCCGCATGCCGTAGTCACCGCCGTGGAAATAGAGGGTGATCGGCTGCTCGATCCCGACTCCGACCCGGCTGACCATCCACGCCGGCACATTCCGCTGGGGACTGTCACCCTGCTTCCGTGGAAAGCCCAGACGGTGCTTCTCGTCGCCCTTCCAATAGAATTGGTCCTCGCCGGTTCCGCCGACATAACGACCGCGCGGATGGATGCTGACGTCTCCCTCCGGATGACGTGGATGTGACCACAAGCCGGAGATCGTATGGAATCCGCCCTCCACAGCGGCGTCGAGATAGCGTTGATTCCCGGTCAATTCGTAGAGATCAAGCAAGTCCCACCAATAGGGATAAAATCCGAAGTTCGAGAATGGCTGCAGGCCGAGCGGCTCGGTTTGCCTCGTTTGGAACTTCCGTGTGATCCATGCGTTGCAGGCGGACTCGATTGCGGACAACTTTTCTGCGGACGGCGAAATCCAGTAATCGGCCAGCATTTGCGACCATGCCGGAATCTCGCGATCGGCGGGCAGTTTCTCTATTTCCGACACGCTGGGCACAAACGCCTTGAGCCATGGGTTGGATTTCCCGGTCATGTCATAAAGACCTTGCCAATAGGTCGCACCGAAGGCGCGGCCGGGAAGGGTCAACGGAATGACGCTCTCCGGCACATAAAGAAGCGTCGGAGCCAAGGCGTGATGGGCGATCTGCCGGGAAAGAGTGAACTCAATCGTGGGAAGCGCCCGGCTGGCGTAGAAGTCGGGATCCCCGGTCAGCAGTGCGGCCGAGAGCAGCGTCAGCGGGGAAGCGTGGGTGACAGAAGCTCTGCTCTCGATCTGGTGAAATCCGCGCAAATGCTCATTCCATCCGCTGGCATCAGCGTCCTTGAGCAGATCAATCATGTTCAGAGCCGCATCGGTCAGCGAGGCTTGGACCGGCTCGCGATAGTCGGTGACATGGAAAGTCTTCTCGGACAACTCCGCGAGAGCAGACTTCCAATCTCCCGCGGCACTGTAGGCGACGAAGCTCGCCTCCAGCGACTGGCCCGCCTCAATCTTCGAACCCTGCATGCCGAGAACCGGCGCAAAAGCCGTGGGTTGGACCCGGCCATCGGCGCTGAGCAACGAGAATCCATAAGGTGAGTTCGTGCGGTGACCCCATTCAAATGGCATGGCAGCAATGTCCGCCGCCACGGCATAGGTCATGGCCGGCGAGGCGTTGGTCGGGCCGATTTGCGCGAGGGCCAGCGGGTGGGGCATCGTGGCGGAGGCAAGCATCACGGGCTGCTCCGGCAACCGCTGTTTCTGGAACATCGGCGGAAGCAGCACGAACTCGGCGCGATCCCTCGGCCACTGCTGGAACGGACCGAAACCCACGGAGTAGTATCCAGTCTCGGCGACCGGGTAGCTCAGCCTGAGGTGCTGATTCGGTCCCTCCAAGGTCCACACGCCAGTGGCGCGGTCGCCGTCCGATCCGACGTATTGAACCTCCACTTCCGTGGCGGACATCTGGCGCACACCCACCGCCCGCAGGGTCGACTTCCTGCCGGCCAGAAAGGGGTTCGAAGTTTCGCCCAAGTCGTGGGTTACCCCGTTGACCACCACGGTGACCGGATCCGCCGGGGTCCAGCTTGGAGTGAAGACCTGCGTGTTGAGCCCGGGACTCTGGGAGGCGAGGATGAAAAGCACCTCTTCCCCAGGCAGGAAGGGGACATCATCCCACGCGCCGGCCTTGCGAACCGACAACTTCCGACCGATCTGGACCGCTCCGGTCTGGTTGGTCGTCTTGTGGAACGCCATGCGAACCGCATCGGACTCGAGGGCCGCAACCTCGTCAGCGGATGACCAGTCGGTGGTCACGGGACTGGCCGGGGCCGGCTCCTTGGTCTCCGTCTCCACGAGAGGAACAGGCTTGGTGCGAAACCGGGCCAGCTCTTCCATTGGCTTGTTTCTCGGGTCGAAGCCAGGGGGTGCGAACAATATGCAATCAGGACGCGACCATTCCTTGGCGGTGTCCACGAGCGTGATGACATGCTGCCCGGGTTTCAGCGCAACCCTGCCGACCAACTCCCAGCCGAATCCCTCCGTCTTGTGCTGCCCGCTCTCGCGTTCCATGGGGACACCATCCACCAGCACGAGATAGCGACGCGTTCCGGGATTCTTGGCCGCGTCGGCGAAATCCCACGATCGTGTCCAAACATCATAGTGGCCGCCTTGGGAGACCTTGATCATGGTGAGCGCGTTGCTCTTGCTCTCGGGAGCACACAGGAACGCTCCGGAAGACGATCCGGGCAAATCCGATTGCACTGCCCACCCGGCCTTGAATTCCATGTCTTCGCCTTCCAGCAGGATCGGCGTTGCTGGTTGTCGCACGGCTTCAGGGGTTGCTCGTGCAGCACTCGGCGCTTCTTTCGCTTCTGACGCGTCGGTCACATGGCTCGCAATGCCATTATTGTCCGCATCATTAGGCATTGGCTCTTTCTTCTCCTTGCACCCCGCCAAGAACCCGGCGTTTGCAGCGAACAACCAGAAAAGGACAATGGCGCGAAGTGCTTTCATGGGCGAGTTGGCACAAACAAGGCGGGCAGGCTTCGCCCCAATCCGACATGGTCAGCCAGCCAAGAGGACGGACGGAGATGGAAGGAAAGCGGCATCGAGAGGGGCTAGAGTTCCACAAAAGTGCCAACCGTCCACCGATCCAAGAAGCACCAAATTGCGGTAACGTATCGCAGCAGAGAATCGCGCGCTACGACTTTAGCAACTCATCTGCAACCACTTGCGAATTCCTCCAGCGCTCGTTGCGGGCTGATGAGCCCCGGGTTCTGGGCTCGTGCGGCATTGCTCTTTCGCCTGAAAGGCTCAAAGGTTTTATCGACCATCACCCCGTCGGGGGGGAGTTCAACTTAGGCCATCAGTCCCCCTTTGATCGCACCATGAGCGCCGCCTGCTTCCTCACCAAGACATGGCCCAGCCTTAGCGCAGGCGGCCTTTTCGACCGCAGCAAGTGGCCATGCACGTGGGTGCATCCTCCAGCCGAGTTCGCTCCGCCCGGCGTAATGGCTTTCCGCCGACATTTTCATGTCACACAGCCCCGCACCGTGCGCGTGCACGTGACAGCAGACGAGGACTACGACTTGTATTTGGACGGGCGCCTGCTCGGTCGAGGCCCGGAACGGGGCGATCCCTCATGTTGGTTCTTCGAGACTTACGACCTCGCGCTGGACGCGGGGCCGCACCGCCTGTTCGCTCGCGTGCGTGCGCTCGGACCGGCTGCGCCGCGATGGCGCATGAGTTTGCGGCCGGGCTTTCTCCTGGCACCCGTGGAGGTTGACCTGCTTACGGAAATCGGCACCGGTGTGGCCGACTGGGAGTGCCGGATCCTGCCCGGCTACTCCTTCGAACCGCCCTTCACGCACGACCGCTTCAGCATCGGCTACAATTGCATCTTCGACGGCGAGCTTCTCGATCCCGCAGCCGAGAGCGGAAGCGGCGAAGGCTGGCAGCCCGCCCAGGGCGGATTGGCCGGGGCGGCCCCAGGCCGACGCAACCGGTATCCGGCAACCCATTTTCTCGTGCCATCCATGCTCCCTCCCCCGCGAGTGTCCGCGCTCCCCAACCCACGGGTGCGCGCCCTCCAGATCATGACGGGGGGTGACTCCACTTTGGTTCCTTGGACCGAAACAGCAGCAGACGCCGCGCCGGTGGCCGCATGGACCGCGCTCATCCGCGAGCAGCAGAGCGTGGTCATTCCTCCGGCCACGCGGATGCGGGTGCTTGTTGATCTGGAGAGCTACTTCTGCACCGAACTGTCCATGCGTCTCGGAGCCTCGGCCGGCGCCGCTGTCGAGGTCCGCTGGGCCGAGTCTCTCTTCGAAGACACCGATTTCCGGATCAAGGGGCGGCGCGACATCATCGAAGGGAAATTCTTCTTCGGCATCGGCGACAAGATTCTCGCCGCCACCGCACGGGCGACCGAGTGCACGCCCATCTTCTGGCGTGCAGGTCGTTTCGTGCAGGTCGAAGTGGAGACGCGGGAATTCCCGCTAACCATCGAACGCTTCGCGCTGCGTGAGACCCGCCACCCGACTGATCTCCATCTGGATTTCAAATCTGACGACGCCCGCTTGGCGGAAATCGTCGCGCCAGCCTTGCGCACGCTTGAAGCGTCCGCCCACGACGCGCTCGTCGACGGCCCCTACTACGAGCAAATGATGTGGGCCGGCGACGGCGTGCAGACGGCCCTTTGCCGCTACGTCACCCAAGAGGACGCGGCGCTCGTTAAGAAGGCCATCCTGCTCTTCGACCACTCGCGAACGTTGGATGGCCTGACCCGCGCGCGCTGGCCCGCGCGTGACACCATGGTCATTCCCGCATACTCCCTGAGCTGGGTCCGGATGGTGCATGACTTTGCGTTCTGGCGGAATGAACCGGGGTTTGTGCGGGCGCGCCTTCCCGGAGTGCGCGCGGTGTGCGACGCGTTCCTCGGATTCCGAGGCGACGACGGGCTCCTCCGCATCGATCGGGGATGGAACTTCGTGGATTGGGTGCCTGGTTGGACCGACGGGGTGCCTCCGGGCGCGGACGGAGGCGCCAACGCCACGCTGAACTGGCAGTTTGTCCACGCGCTGACCATGGTCGCGACGCTTGAGGAACTGATGGGTGAGCACGAGTTGGCCGCGAGGGCACGGAGGATCGCCGACGAGACATCATCCGCGTGTGTCGAGGCATTCTGGAATCCCCGGAGCCGACTGTTCGCCGACGAGCCGGGCGGCAGCACGTTTTCAGAACATGGGCAATGCTTTGCCGTGCTCAGCGGATTGCTGCCGGACGAACTTCTCGGGAAAATCGCCATTCCATCAAGCACCGCGCTGGCTCGCTGCACAATATCCTTCCGGCATTTTCTCTTCGAGGCCCTGGGCGTGTTGGGCCAAGCGAATGCGATTCTCGATGGCCTCGCCGGGTGGAGGGAATACTCGGGCTACGGCCTGACCACCCTGCCGGAGGGACCGGAGCCAAGCCGATCCGACTGTCATGCCTGGGGGGCCCATCCGCTCTACCACATGGTCTCGACGATCCTTGGCCTGCGGCCCGGCGACCCCGGCTTCGCCAGCGTCGCCATTCGTCCGCAGTTGGGCCGCCTCCAAGCCGCCTCGGGCTCGATCCCGCACCCGCGCGGCCGGATCGGGGTCAGCCTGCGCAGGGTGGACGACGGTTACGATGCAAACATCCTTCTGCCTCCCGGCGTGACGGCCACAGTTCTCTGCAGTGGGTTCACCACAACCCTTAGCGATCCGGAGAATCGCTGCCGGATCGATGCCTAAGACATCGGACCACAACAGCCATCGCAGAACATCGAGAGTCCTCGCTGAGAAGAAGCCAACCCCGCGCACAGATTGACCGCATTTGTCAGCATTTCGTCACCACCAAGAAGAAAAAGGCCCGGATAGTCCGGGCTGGTGATACCAACTTAACACATTGATGAAGAGTTGGTTGCGGGGGCGTGGCGGAGGTGCGTGATCCCAGCTCCGGTAAAATCCATGAGTTACCGCATGTCACCAGCCCGGGCCTCGACAAAGTGCTGGCGAACCTTGAATTGATGGCCGCTACGCTGAACCTGCAGAAGGGAGCCAAGATTGGACAAGGTCAGATCGACCTTGCGGCCAGGTTTCTGCAAGCTGGGCTACCTTGGACACGGTCGCGGCACCACTCGCGAGCACAAATTCGCGTCATCCCCCACCCCGGTGCTTCCCTCACTGCGATCCGGTCCGCAAAGGTTCTCCGCACCGGTGAAGCCGTCTCGTTCACTTGGGAAAACGGCACTCTCTCCATCGTCTTCTCCGAGCCTTCCCGCGATCAGCCCCACAAAGTCATTGCGCTCAAGTTCACGCACGAGGTTCTGCAGCAAGGCCCGACGAACGCGTCGAGGCCATCGGCAACGAGACGCCCGCCTGCGCCCTAGGCACGCAGTCCTACATCCAGAGGTTGCGGTCTAGGGTTCGATATTGGATGGCTTCGAGGAGGTGCTCCTCGGCGATGTCGGCTCCCCCGGCCAGATCGGCGATCGTGCGGGCCACCTTCAGGATGCGGTCATGCGCCCGGGCGCTCAGGTGGAGGTCGTCCATCGCGTGCCGCATCAGCTCGTGGCACGATTCGGAGATGACGCAATGGGCCCGCATCTCCTTCGGCTGCATCCGCGCATTGAGCGGGGGATGCGAGGCCCCCGCAAACCGCTCTGCCTGCACCCGCCGCACCGCCTCGACCCGCGCCCGCACGGCGGAGGAGGCCTCCTCGGCTGCATTCGAAGTCAACTCGGCGTATTCCACCGGCGGCGCCTCGACGTGGATGTCGATGCGGTCGAGCAGCGGCCCGGAGACCCGCTGGCGGTAGCGCTCAATCTGGCCGGGTGAACAGCGGCATTCGCGTTTCGGATGTCCGTGAAAACCGCAAGGGCATGGATTCCATTTTTGGTGACCGAGTGATCACTCTGACCGAGCCCTTCAGCATCGTGGCTCCGAAGCCCGAAGTCCCACCCGGCAGGAAGCAGTGCTGCATCTGCGAAGAGATCAAGCCGCTGGAGGAGTTCCGACTTCTGACGCACAAAGGACGTTCATGGCGCTACTACGCCTGCGATCCTTGCTCAAGATCCCGGCAGAGGGAGCTTCGAAAAGCGAAGACAGAGGCCCATCTTGAAGCGACCGCATAGCTTCACCGCCGAGACCAAAACAACCGCGGCCACAGGCATCTGAGGGCGCGGCCCCGCGCTCTCGAAGGACCGCACAGAACAACTAGATCAAATATTTGCTTTTCTGTGGGATGGGCCTCGACCAGCATACTTCGTCAGGCTGAAGCCCCCCCCACATGCACTACCTCGCCACGGTTGACTACATCATCATCGCGGCCAGCTTGATCGTGCAGATCGCGGTCGGGCTCTATTTCACCAAGAAGGGCTCTGCCGACATGGATGCCTTCTTTCTCTCTGGCCGGTCACTGACTTGGTATATCGCCGGGGTCTCGATGATCGCGACGGCCTTCGCGGCGGACACCCCGCTTTGGGTGACCAATTTGGTGCGCGTGCACGGAATCCATTACATCTGGCAGTTCTGGGCACCGCTCATCGGATCGGCTCTGGCCGTCGTTTATTTCGGACGGAAGTGGCGCCGCATGGCCTTTGTCACCGACGTCGAATTCATGGAGGCGAGATATGGCGGACGGACGGCCAATGTGCTGAGAGCATGGTCGGGCGCGTCGGGCGCGCTGATCATTTGCCCCCTGATCGCCGCTTGGGTGATCAAGGCCATGGAGACCATCCTGCGAGAGACGATGGGACTACCTCAAGGGTATCAGGTTCCCGTCACCTTGGCAGTGGTAGCCATGGCGCTTCTGATGTGCGGTTTATCCGGTCTGCTCGGTGTGGTTTACACCGACTTCATCCAATTTCTGCTCGCGACTTTCGGAACCGTCCTGCTCGCGTGGATGTCGGTGCAACAAGTGGGAGGACTTGACGCCTTGGTGGACAAGCTGCAGCAGGCACATCAATGGCCGGGGACCGATCTGCGCATCGCTCCCGACATCGGCAACCTGGCCGGCCAGATGTCGATCTGGAATGCCATCGGCTATTTCGGCTTCCTGTGGATTGGCGTGGCCTTGAGCGGCGGCTACCAGGCCCAGCGTCTGCTCGCCAGCAAGAACGCGGCCCAAGCAAGCTACGCGCAGCTCTTGCACACGATCGTCTACTACGCGTTGATGGCGTGGCCGTGGATCATCGTCGCGCTTTGCTCGATCGTCCTGATCCCCGAGTTGGGCGTCGCCGACCAGAGTGCGGCCTATCCGCGCATGATCGTGACCATTCTGCCCGTGGGGCTGCGCGGCATCCTGGTGGTGGCTTTGCTGTGCGCGTTCATCTCCACCATCAGCACCCTCTTCAACTGGGGCTCCTCGTATCTGGTCAACGACATTTACCGGCGGTTCATCAACCCGCGGGCCACGGAGAAAAACTACGTTCAGATCGGTCGTGTCGCCACGCTCCTCATGGCGGCCGGAGGCACGGCGATTTCGCTCGTTGCCGACGACATCCAGACCTTGCTCACGATCTTCTTCGTCGTCGGCTCCGCCTCGATTGTCCCCGGCGTGTTGCGCTGGCTGTGGTGGCGACTCAACGGCCGGGCCGAGCTTGTTGCCATTGTGGCGGGCTGGATCATCACCCTCCTGCTCCTCGTGTTCAAAGCCTTCGACGCACCGATGACAGCGTTGCTGCAACTGCCGGCAGGTGTCCAGTTCAGTAGCGACGACAATCTGGTGGGTGCGAGAATGTTTCTGGTCGTGGCCTTGGTCGGGATCATCTCGGTGGGGTCCTCCTACTTGTCCGCCCCGGAAGACATGGAGCATCTGAAAAAGTTCCTGCTGCGCGCACGTCCATTCGCCTTCGGCTGGCGCCCCGTGATCAGTGCACTCGGGGAGCCCTACAAGTGCGATGAAACGCCCGGACGCACCCTCGTGTCGTGGGGCATCGCCACCTTCGCTGTCGTGGCCCTGCTCTTCGGCACCGGTCAACTCCTCCTCGGACCGCGTTGGCTTGGGGCTTGCCTCGTTGTTGCGGGCTTGGCGGCCGTGGCCGTGACCATCGCCCGCATCCGTCAAGACTGCGCCGGCGACCACGAGGAAAGAGATTTCCTGCGCGAAATCGAAGCTCTCGATGCAGAGCAGGCCAAGCAAATCACAAAGGACTGATCGGCTTGAACCACCAAATGGCCGGCGGACACATAACCATGCGAAAGCTGGGCTGCTCGATCTTGGCGGGCAGCTTCCTGTGGATCTCTGCCGGAGCAGAGGCTGCCACGATTGAAGCAGCCGACGATGGCATCGCCCGCTCGTGGCGGATGCCAACTGCCCGGGACATGGTCCGCCTTGCCTGGGTGCAGGGACCGCCCGTTCTGCAGGCGTTCAGCGGAATCGACCAGCACCTTCGTGGATTTCGGGAGCGTGATGCGTTGCTTGGCTTCCGTGGCGGAGAGTGGGGAATGCTGTTCGACCCACGGGCGATTACGGTCGAGCGGCTCACCGTTTCAGCGACCACCGACCTGACCAACGAGTTGCTTGACCTGCCCGCGATGCAGCAGAAGTGGGAGGCAGCATCATTGGCGCTGAAGGCTGTTGTCGGCGGCAAGACCTACAGGCCTATCGGGGGTCCGATCAAGAAGGATGCGCCGGATTACTCTCCCATCCATATCATTGAGAGCGGCGACTGGTTCCAGCACGTTGCCGTCTACGATCTGGAACTCCGTGATGACTCAGGCGAGCTCCTTGACGCAAAGTCCCGACTGGAGATCCGCGCCTGGGGCGACCGCTGCCTGTTCGAATGGGTCGTCGAGAGCGCGCAGGGGGCGACCGCAGATTTGTCGATTTCACTTTCCTCCGGTAACGCCGAACAGTCAGCCGAAGCCACCAGCCCGCGGGTGCAACTCGGGGTGGTCTTCAGCGACGGGAAGATGACTTCCCTCTCCGATGAGAGCAGGGATCTGAAAATCTCGGCAGCATCACTCAACGACTACACCCACGGAGATCCGCAGATCCGTTACTCCAAGAGCGCTGACGCATGGGAGATTCTCATCCCGAAGCAGGATTGGCCCACAGACGGCGCGCTCGCCTACAATAAGGCTCTGCTCGATCGCGTTTCCCGTTTCTCCCTTGCGCTGGAGAACACCTCGAACGAACCGCGTGATGTCCGCCTCAGGTTCGTTCACGATCATCATCCGCTGACCGGCTATGTGCCGATGATGCTTGATGCACAGGGCCGCCAGACCGGCCTGCCCATCCAGAACAGCAAGAATTGGCACATCCGCCAGGACGACAGGCAGCCCTACGATGGGGAGTGGATCCGCCAGACCACGAGGGTCCGGCTCGAACCGAAGGCGCGGGTCTCCTGGCAATACACCGTGCCACACGCGCTCTGGCAGGGCGTTCCCCTCTCCTCGGCTGCACAACTCAGCCTCGTCGGTTGGGGCTTCAATGGTTTCTGGGTGCAGATGGCGCTCGGATCCTGGGGCGAAACCCTCTGCATCCAGCCAGGTCGGACCATGCGCCGCGCCTTCATCACCGATCTCCGTCCGTTCATGGTGCTGGGCCAGAAGAGCGGCAAACCTTACGACTGGACGAGCAACCTCGGGGGGGGCGACTTCGCGAAACTGGTTGATACCGACGGAAAGCTGGTCATGTGGCAAGGTGCGGTGACGGACTTCAAGATGATCGGCCCCAACCTTTCCCATGTCCGGGTGACCGAAAGAACGCAGGACGACTCGATGCGGATGACCATCGACACTTACCTCCCGCGCAGTTCCTCGCTTGCGCGTTCCTATTTCAAGGTGCGTCTCGACGTGCTCAGGGATGTCGCATTCAGCAATTTCACCCTCTTCCAACTCGGCAGCGATTACTACAACGAGCCGGCCACATCCACCATCTCGTGGGGCACTGCATCGGGGCACGCCGGCAGCACCGAACCACTTCGGGGAGACCAGGCGCGGCGTGGGGAGAAAGTCCGCCTTGATGGCCTCTCGCCTTGGGTTGTGCTCCACGGGCTCCCAGCGGAGACGGAGCAGCAGGCGGCGGCGGTTCGCGGGGCCATCGTGCGCGACTACCGCGCAATCATCGGCGGCAAGGAGAACGAGGAACTCTGGCTGGTTTCGTCCAAGGCGGCAGAGCACCTTTCTGCTGACCTGACCCAGCCAAGCTCCGTCGATCGCTTCCGAAAAGGGGACCGCATCGAGTTCCTCCTTGAGCTTGTCGTGGCTCCGACGAGCGCCGAGGTCTACTGCGGAACAGACGCCGCGCTCAAGGATCGACTGCTGAAGATGACGAATTCGTGGGCGGAGATCGCGCACCAAGCCAGGAACGGCGATACGGAGGTCAATGGCAAGCTGCTCCCCTTCCCCGCCACCTTGGCAGCAACCACGCAGCCACGGACCCGATTCACCGTAACCGGCTCCTCCGGCCTAAAGACAATTTGCCTGAGTGGTCTGCGGAACCCCGCAACATGGCAGATTGGCGACATCGTCGCAGGGGATTGGCGCCCGCTGGGAGAGCGCTTCGCCGAGGAGAGCAGCCCCCAGTTGAACTTCGATCCCGTCACGGGCACTTGGACCGCCGTCCTCTTCCTCGTCTTCCCGCAAGCTGGGGGAACACGAGAGTTTGAGTATCGACTCAACCAAGATCAGACGTCCGCACAATCACGCTGAACAGCAGATGACCACGGCCGCAACACGTTCAACACCTCGCCTCCTAAACAACCACCCGCTCTGCACTTCGTCAACTTTCCCTAAAGCCATCAAAATCACATGAAACACCACACACCACTCCTTCCCATCAAGAAAGCGATGACCGCAGCAATGCTGGCCGCCACTTTCGCTGTTGTTCCTGCGGCTGAGAGTCAGGTCATCAACTGCATCAAATCGCAGAATGCCACATGGTCTGACGCGCAAAGCTGGACCGAAGACAGCGTCCCCAGCCAGGAAGGCGAGACAGCCATCATCAACGGGGGCCTGAGCGTCACGGTGGACGCTCCGTTCGAAGCACCCATCCATGTGAAAGTGGGCAATGGCACCACGCCCCCACCAGACGGTTCTTTGCTCATCACCTCCGACTTCCAGGTCACCAACCTCTCGGTGGGCGTCGCGGCCCAGAGTTCCGGCCGGGTGGAGCAGAATGCCGGGAAGGTCTATGTTCAGGAACTCAGTCTGGCCAGCCTGGCCCCCGAGCCGATTGAGGCTACCTACGACTTGGTTGGAGGCAGTCTGAGCGCGGAGATCCTGACGGTCGGCACGATGGGGCCGGCCACCCTCAGCATGAGCGGCACGGGAGAAGTGGTTTCGGCCCCATCGAAACTCATGGCTGGCCCGCAATCCACGCTGCGTTTCGTGGGCACGAAAGACGGGTTTCCAAGCCTGGGTGCACCGGGCGAAGTAGCGATCGAGCCGGGAGCTGTATTGACGGTTGTCTCGCCCGGGCCAAATCTCAAGCGTGGCAAGTTCACCATCATCAAGGCCAGAGCGCCACTCGCGGACAAATTCAGCGTCGAACTATCCGGATTCGATGCGGGGAAAGCCGAACTCCTGACACAGGAGGACGGCGTCGTGCTTGAGGTCAGGTAGCCAGCCTGTTCCCGAGACCGTTGCAGTGCTGGGTTCAGCGCGCCTCTCTAGAGGACCGCTCGCCGTTGACGAGAAGCGCCGCCAGCGCAGCGTCAGGCTGGCTGCAAAGCTGGATCCAGATCGCTCTCAAGCTGCCGGTCGCCGCCGGATGGGGCGCGCAATATCCGCCTTTCCCCCTTGGTCAGCGACACCTCCTGCATCAGCCAGCCCCCTTCAGCACCCTTGAGGACGAGCCGGAAGGTTGCAGCGCGGAGCGCCCGCAGTGTGACCTCAACCCCAGCATCATCCCAAACACAGGCGACTTCCACCCCGCACCGCGTTTGCCATCCAGAGAAGTGGCCGCGCGACCAAGCTTCCGGGAGGGCGGACAGCAGGCGTATTTCGTCCGGCGAGGAATAGAGCAGCATCTCCATCACCGCGGCCGGGAACCCGAGGATCGCGTCGAGTTGGAGAGGCGCCGCGAGGCCCCACACCAGATCCATCGTAACCCCCATCCCACGCGTATCGTTGTGGTAGGTGAACAGCGTGTTGCCGAGGCACGACTGGGCCAGACACGTGAGGCATTGGTGCGCCTGCGCCCCCTCCCCGAGGCGCCCGAAAATGTTGGCCAGATGCGCCAATGACCATCCGGTCTGCTCTGCCAGCCCCAGCGTCATGCGCTGTTTCACCGCCTCGTGCACCGCAGCGAAGAGCGGATGCGTCGCGTCCGGCGGAATCTCGTGCCCCGGAAAAAACGGGTAGATGTGCGAAATGTGGCGGTGCTGGTGGTTCTCTCCGAAATCCGGATGGAGCCACTCGCGGAGTGCACCGGTTTCGTCCACCTGATACTCGGGCAACGCAGCCAGGATGCGCTCCCACTCTTCCGTGGCCGGATCAACCCGGCCAAGTTCCCTCTCCCCGGCGAGCAGGTTGGTCAGCAACTCCCTCACCAGAGCAACGTCCATCGTGGCGTTGATGCAGACCGAGGTAAGGTGCGGAATCGAACGGTTCTCGGGTGAGTTCCCCGGAGAGATCACGATTCTGCCATCGGCGTCCGTTCGCAGGAAATCTTGGTAGAACAGCGCAACCTCCCGCATGAAGGGCAGCGCCCGGTCGGCCAAGAAGTCGCGGTCCCGCGTGAAGAGCCAATACTCCCAGTAAAGCTGAGCCAGCCATGCGCCTGCCCCGGTCCAGTAAAGCACGTGCGCTTGCAAGTCCGTCTGGCGGCCGTTGAAGGGACTGTTGTAAAGCGGGAGCAGGATGCCGCGGCAGCCAAAGAGATTCCGGGCATTCTCGCGGAAGTGGTCCATGAGGGACTCATACAGATCGAACACCGGCAGCAGGGCAGCACCCATGTTGCCCGTCAGCGCCTGCCAGTAGCTCATCTGCAGGTTCTCGTTGTTGAAATAGGCGCAACTCCAGGGCGGCGCATACTCGCCATTCCACTTGCCCTGCAGATGGGCGGGAAGGCATCCGGGACGGGAACTCGCAGCCAAGAGGTAGCGCCCGTAGTGAAAAAGTTTTTCGACGAGCACATTCGGCAGCCGTCCGGAAAACGCCTCGAGCAGTAGTTCCTCATTGGAGCGCGCTCTCTCCCCTCCGCTGCACTCCAAGGAGAATTCCACCGGTCCGCGCACCCCAGGGCCGGCACACCGCCGGGCGAACAACTCCTCGTAGCTCCCGTGCCTGCTCTCCAAAGCCGCGTAGAGGGCCTCCACCTTGCCGCCATGCGTCCCGTCCTCCGGTTCCACCGAGCAGAGGATCATCGCATCCGGTCCGAGGTCGCACGTTGTGATTCCGTCATGATGGGCGAAGTTGCCAGCCCCGCGGACGAGGAACGCCGCGATATACCGGCACCCGTTGCCAAGATCCACCGCGATCCCGGCACCCGCGGAAAACTCATGGATCGTGACCGTCGGAGAAATGGAGGTCCGCACCAACCCGTTGAGGAAAGTGTCACGCAAACTGTGTGGTTCCAGGTGGATGTCGTGCCGCGACGCATGGCCGCGGGGCACGCCACAGTCTTGGACAAACATGCCGTCGGCCTCGGAAATGAACGACCGGCGTCGGCGGGACACTTGGCCGCCCGACCACCGCACCGCAACCTCGCCGGTGGCGAGGTCCAGCTCACGGACGTAATCGGAGTGGCCCGAGGTTCCATGTGACCGCAGAAGCAAATCCGGGCCGGGCATGTAGGCGCCCGGAAATGCGTCCCCGTAGCCTGCCCGCCGGAGTTGCTGCTCCAGCAAGCCCTCCGCTGCCTGATAATGTCCCTCGGCAAGCGCCGAGCGCACCTCGGGCAACGCACCACTGACGTCCGGCAGCGGCAGCGTGTTGGCCCCGCCCCACAGTTTCTCGTGGTTGAACATCACAACCTCCGTGGCCGTGCGTCCAAATACCAAGGCAGCCAGACTCCCGTTAGCCAAGGGCAAGCCTTCCCGCCAGTCGCGGGCCGGCGTGGCGCAAACAAGCTTGCGCTGGATCCCCTCCTCCTGCTCGACAGGTAATCTGAGGCCGCGGGTGCGACTCGGATCTGGGTCGGACAGCGCCGCGTGGCGGGTAGAATTCATTTGCGACTAAAGGGCTAACATGAGTTCGTCACCAGTGATTTACAAGTATTTGATGCACATATTTGTCTGCTGTGACAGCGAAACGGAATACCGTCAGCCGCATGGAGCCGTGAGCAATTGACCACTCTGGCTCACACGCCCCGAATAAAAAAGGAGGGCCGAGCACCCCTGCCCGACCCCCCGACCCCAAGAATCAAGGCGAGTCACCTCATGGCGCCACAACCGCCTCCACACGATAGAACTGCCTCCCGGAAGCCGGGACTGTGAACTCCTTGCGCTCGTAATCGGTGGGAACATTGAGTCCGCTCTGGTTGACCGAATTCGACACCGTCACGGCAGAGTTGGTCCAAGGGCCTGTCGCGAGGTTGGTTGTAGCCTTCACCTGATAAGTCACACCACCCGGCGGGTTCTTGCGGGCCACGTAGTTGAAGACGCTGTTCGTGCCGAGTTTGACTGCCGCAAGAAACGCTGGTGAACCAATAGTCGGGTTGCCATCGAAGGCGAACTCCATGCCATTGTTATAGGGGTCACCGTCTGGGTTCGCCGTGGGCAAGGCGTTGGTCCCGGTGAGGGAAGGATAGTTGGTCAACCAGGCCGCGTAGTTATTGGTGGGACCGGTGACGGAGAGCACACCGGTCGCGAGAAACGTGTTGGTCACCCAAGTCAATCCGCCGGAGAGAGCCGGGAGGGAGAGCGTCGGGGTTCCGCTGATCGCCCCGTCCACCAAGTCGTAGCTGTTGCCGCTGACCGGGGTGTAGTTGGTGTCCACCAGGACGGTGACAGTGCCTCCAAGAGCGGCCCCTCCGGAAGCGATGACCTTGTCATTGATGCCGTTGCCGAAGACGCGGAATCGGGCGTCGCCGGAAACGTTCAAGGATGTGGTGACCGTGAAGGTGCCGTTCGTCGCAACTGCGCCCGGTGCGAATGTGCCGCTGGCATTGACGGTTCCCGCGCTGCCCGTGCCGGCAAGGGTGGCCCCGCTGCTGACCGCAAGTGTGTTGGTGCCGACGATGATCCCGTTGACCACCAGCGTGCCCTCACTCACGGTGGTGTTGGCGGTAAAGTTGTTGCTACCAGACAGGGTCATGGTGCCAGGGCCGGATTTGACGATGCCGCCGTTGCTCATCGCACCTGAGAACGTCACGTTCACCACGTTGCTCATCGGCCGGGAGGCGTTGCCGAACAAGTCCACCCCGCCGCTGAAGACCAGCGCCCCCGTGCCGCCGCCGCCTTGTCCCAAGCTCAGGAGGACAGATGGCCGCAACGTCACGCCGTTGGTGATCGTGCGTGTGGCACCATCGGCCGAAGCCAGTGTGCTGGCTCCCTGCATGTCCAAGGCTTGGGCCGCGAAGCCCAGCGCACCGTCGTTGCCCAGCAAAAGCGTGCCTCCGGACACACTGACCAATCCGCCATGAATGTTGGAGCTCATCAACGCCAACGTGCCGGCTCCGCTCTTGTTGAACCCGCCGACGTTGGTGGTGTTGCCGGCGACCTGCCAACCAAGGACCAAGCTCGCATTGGTCTCAACCGCGATGTTGCGGGCACCGCCGAAGGTCTGGAACTGCGCCACTCCCGCACCCGAGTTGGTGAAGAGCACGGAGCTTCCGTTGGTCACCGTCATCACGGCGGTCGTCTGCAGGCCGAAGCCCGGGTAGCTTCCGCTCGACACCGCGCTGTCGAAAGTGACCGACCCAAGGGTGACATTGGTCACGCTGGTATTGAGCTGGATTTTGCTGAGGCTGTTCGTGCCCGTCATCGACGCCGTCCCGCCGGTCAGGATCAGGCTGTTGGTCACCGTCAGCGCGCCTGAGCCATAGGTCAGCGCACCGCTAGACATCGTGAGGTCACGAATGGTGTCGCTGAAATTGGTCACATCCAAGGTGCCCCCGGCGATCAGCACCGAACCCGTGTCGGCAAAGATGTTCTGGGCCCCCAGACGGAGCACACCTGCGCTGACGGTCGTCGGCCCCGTGTAGGTGTTGGTCCGCGCAAGCGTCAGGGTGCCGGCTCCGGTCTTGGTCAGTCCGCCGGCGTTGCTGATCACACCCGCAAAGGTCTGCGAACCCGTCTCGGCTATGGTCAAGGTCACACCCCCGCCGTTGAGATTCACGTTGCCACCGCTGGCCCCGCCGCCCCGCAGGGAGCCGATCGTCTCGCTCGTGTTGACTTGGAGAACGGCACCGGCGGTGTTGGCGTTCGTGACAACCCCGGTGTCGAGGACGGCCGAACCGTTGATCAGCACCAGAGTTCCGCCGCTGATCGTCGTCACGCCCGTGTGGGTGTTGGTGCCGGCGAGAATCCAAGTCCCCGCGTCAGCCTTGGTGACTGAGAGGACGTTGGCGTTGTCGGCGAGGTTGCCCACGATCTGGTTCGTGGAGTTGTTGGTGCCGCCCAAGTTGAAATTGAGGCTCGCCGAGGTGTTGTTGCTGACCACCCCGCTCCAGACGAGGGCACCCGAACCGTTGTGGTTGAGGGTCGCGTTGAGGCTGCCGAACAACTCGAGCGTGCGGTCGGTCGTGTCACCCGAACCCGTGTAGTTGATCGTCCCGTTGAAGCCGACCTGGACCAAACCGCCCGAACCGGCAGCGCTGGCCACACCGTTGCTCCGGATCGAACTGACCGAGACAGCCCCGCCGTTCTGCTTGCCGAGCGCACCGGTGAAATCGTTCGCATTGTTGGTCAACACCAAGTTGCCAGCACCGGCGCCGAAGACCCGCCCCGGACCGGAAACTTTCGCGCCGACGGTCAACGTGGCGTTATTGAAGGCGTTCCAGATGGCTGCCGCGTTGGAAATGGCGAGGCCGCCCGTGCCCGCAGAGTTGGAGATGGTGGCGTTCGTCGCCCACGCGACATTGGCGAAACTCAACTCGTTGCCGGCCAGATTGATTGTGTAGGTGCCCGCGGCGGTATTCGTCAGGTTGAGGGTGCCCGCCGCGACAGCCGTGCCGAGGGTCACCGTGCCCGCCGTGCCCCCGACGCCTCCACCGATGACCGCGTCGTCCGTGCCGTTCGTCCACGTAACATCGGCCGCGCCATTCCACCAGTTGGTATCGCCCGCATTGGTGCTCCAAGTTCCGGAGCCCTCTGTGCGGTTCACCCCGAGTCGGTTCGGATCCCATGAATTGGTGGCCGCACGGACCGGCACGGCGGCCAAGGCGGTCAGGATGAGGAGTTCAACGGCTGCACGGCGCAGACCGGTGCCACCGGTGCGTGAGGAGTAGGTTCTCATAGGGGGGATGCGAGGAGCCTCAAACGAAACCCTCGCTTAGTCAAATACTTTCTTAGTTTGGAATTGGAACCAGCTAGTTCTTGGTCAGGGGCGCATCTCCCCCACGCTCGACCATGACCGGATAGACTTCATCCCACCATTGGTCATAGGCGGCGGCCATGCTCTTGACCCGGTCCAACTCAGATCCGGCGAGGTCTTTCTGGCACTCAGGGTCCTGCATGGTGTCGAAAAGCGCCCACTGCCCCGGCGGGGTCACCCCCCAATGGAAGACGGCGTTGGTTGCGGTGTAGACAGCTGCGCCTACGCCCTTCTCCGAGGCCCGTAGCGTGGCACACTGGTCTCCACGAACCTCTGGCGTGCAATCAGGGCGCTCGCACGGCCGGCTCCGCATCAGCAGGTAGGGCCCCTGCCGAACGCCGGCCATGGCGTATTTATGGTCTGCGGCCATGCCACTCGGCCAACGCGCAACGTGCTGATAAAGCAGGCGGTCGCCGTGCGACCAGTCCCCGCCTTCCATCAGCGGAAGCAGGCTGAAGCCCTCGAGCCGTGTCCGCAGTTCTTCGGGAACGGGCGCATCGGCCAACTGGCAGATCGTGGGCAGGAAGTCGAGGTGCGCGGTGAGCGCATCCACGCGATGCGGCTTCCAGACTCCCGGCCAGCTCCAGAACGACAGGGCTCGTGAACCGCCGTGCCAGATCGTGCATTTGCATCCGCGCATGCCCGCGTTGAAGACATCGAGTCCGTAAGTCGCTCCGTTGTCGCTCATGAAGACAACGATCGTGTTCTCACGGAGCTTGTGCCCCGGCCAGCGAGGATCATCGGTCTCGTCGAGAAATCTCATGATTCGTCCCACATTCATGTCGAGATTGGCGACCATGGCGAAGTAGAGCTCCTGCTCCGGGGTCAGTCCCTTCTCGCGAAACGTCGCAATGAACTCGTCCGGGGCGGCCAAAGGGTCGTGCGGTGAGTAGGTCGCAAGGTAGCAGAACCAAGGCTTTGCCTCATCGAGCCGGATGAAGGTCATAGCGTCATCGAAGTAGATGTCCTCACGGAAGCCCTTCTCCTCGGTTCGCTTCCCGTTGCGAACGAACACCGGATCGAAGTGCTCACGCGGGCCGCCGACGTTGGTCGAACACCATTGGAATCCACGTGCAGACGGTCCGTAGCCGGCCTCGTCACTGAGATGCCACTTGCCGATAAAGCCCGTGGCGTAGCCGGCCTTACCCAGAATCTCAGTCAGAGTGGTCGCGCCCTTCCAAAGATGCTCGCGGGGATCCAGCGTGTGCGTGACGCCGCTCCGGAACTCGTGCATCCCCGTCAGCAGGGCCGCCCGCGTCGGCGAGCAAGACGGACTCACATAGAAGTTATCGAAGGTCACGCTTTGCTCGCGCAGCTTGTCCAAATTCGGCGTCTTGAGGAACGGGTGGCCGTGCGCGCCAACATCGCCGTAGCCCTGGTCGTCGGTGAGGATGAAAAGCAAATTGGGCTGGCGCGGGCGGTCCACGGTTGAATCTGTCGAGGCTGTCAACGCAACCTGCGGCAGCAGCACGGCGACGAACGAAGCAGCAGTCCGGGAGTGCAGGAACTTCTTCATGGTTCTCCTTGTCAGGAGCTCAAGACGGACGGGCGGGGGCAAGTCGCGATGGGGGATCGTTCAGGGGGCCAAGGTGTTCTTGGCCGTCGATGGTGACCGCTCCCTCGTGCACGAGCAGATGTAGGGTTCTGCGCCTCAGTGCGACTTTGCAGACACCCGCCGACGCGACGACCGGCGTCGCATCATCGGCCAGGCCAGCAAGCCGGCCAGACCTGCAGCAGCGGCCATGGTGGACGGCTCGGGGACCGCCGTGATGGTGAAGCCTCCCGATGGGACGCCGCTGAAGGTGTAGTCGAAGCCGCCGAAATCGAACTCGCTGGCCGTGAATGACCCCGTTGTTACCGTGAGCGAGTTGCCGAGGTTGAAATTCTGCAGGGTGAGTTGGAACCCGCCGGGAGCGTAGCTGGCGAAGGTGAAATTTCCGGTTCCGGCACCGAAGTCGAGGAACGACGTGGCGCCCAGCGAGAGCGCCCCGAACGTTTCGCTGATTGCGCCGCCACCCTTGGCGATCGTGCCTCCGGAGAGGGAAACCGTCGCGGTGTTGGTCACCTGGTTGCTGGCGGAAATGAGCAGTGTGGCTCCGGTGCCGACGGCGACCGACGAGCCGGATATGGCATTCACCCCCGCGGTCTTGTTGAGGACGAGCGTGCCGTTGGTGATGGTGGTCGCCCCGGCATAGGTGTTCGCACTGGCACCAGCGAGGGTCAGGGTTCCAGTGCCTGTTTTGGCTAGACCCAGCGTTCCGGCGGTGTTCTGCAGCACCCCCGAGAAAGTGCTGGTGGCGTTGTTGTCACCCACGGTCAAGGTCGGCGTGCCGCTGACACCGTCCACGGTGCCCGTGCCGGAGAGACCGTTGATGGTCTCGCTGAACCCGCGCATGTCGAACCTCGCATTGCTCATGACCAAGTTCCCCTTACCCGCGCCGTTGGCAATCTGGTTGGCCGCACCGAGTGCCAAGACGGCGTTGCCATTGCCATCAATGGTGGTGTCGCCCGCATAGCTGTTGGCCGTCCCCGTGTTGCTCAGTGTCACGGTGAGACCGCCGGCGCTCTGCGCCGTCACCCTCACACCCGACGTGCCCGAGATCGCCCCGGTGACTGTGATGGTTCGCCCGGTTGCGTTCATGGCGTTGAAAGTGGCATCCGCCAGATTGGCGTTGATCGCCCCGGCGATCACATTGCCCGCGGATTCAGCGCGGAACGCACCGATTTCCGTCGGGGCGGCTCCCGCAGCGCTGTTCACTACGATGTCGTTGTTGATGGTCGTGGCAGCCGCGAAATACAACTGCGACCGGTCCGTGATAGCTGCACCAATGGTGATGGCCCCGGTGCCGAAGATGCCGTTGGTGACCGCGCCCGGCGAACCGGAGCCGACCGTGCCACTGCCGAACCAGCGGGTGGTGGCGACCCCGCTGCCGTTGCCCAGAATCGTGCCGCCGGTGTAGTTATTGCTGGCGTTGCCCAAGATGGCGTTGATGCTTCCGCCGCCATAGATCTGGAGCCCCAGGCCGCCGGTGAACAGGTTTGTGGTCAAGGTGCTGCTCAGTGCGTCCGCCACTCTCAGCGTGGCGCTGCCCGTGCTGTTGGTGATGGTGCCGCCGGAAGCGGTCAGGCTCTTGATCGTGTTGTTGAAACCGCCCAGGTCCATCACGGCACCGGCGGCCACGCTGAACGCGCTGTTGGTGCTGAGCCCGTTCGAGCTGCCCGCCCGGAGCAGGCCGTTGCTGATGGTCGTCGCGCCGCTGTAGGTGTTGGTTCCCGCAAGTGTGAGCGTGCCCGTGCCGACCTTGGTCAGCGCCAGCGCGCCGGCGGTGTTGACGATGTTTCCCGAGAAGGTGCTGGTGGCGTTGTTGTCACCCACCGTCAAGGTCGGCGTGCCGCTAACCCCGTCCACCGTGCCCGTGCCGGATAAGCCGTTGATCGTCTCGCTGAACCCGCGCATGTCGAACCTTGCGTTGCTCATGACCAGATTGCCCTTGCCTGCACCGTTGGCGATTTGATTGGCTGCGCCGAGGGCCAGAACGGCATTGCCGTTGCCGTCGATCGTCGTGTTGCCCGCGTAACTGTTGGCCGTTCCCGTGTTGCTCAACGTGACCGTAAGCCCGCCCACACCTTGCGCAGTCACGCGCAGGCCCGAGGCGCCGGAGATCGCACCACTGACCGTGATGGTTCGCGACGCTGCGCTCACGGCGTTGAAAGTGGCATCCGCCAAGTTGGCGTTGATGGCTCCGGCGATCAGGTTGTTGATCGATTCAACACGGAACGCCCCGATCTCGGTCACACCACCTCCCGTCGAGCTGTTAACCACCAGATCGTTGTTGATGGTAGTGGTTCCGAGAAAAAAGATCTGCGAGCGGTCCGTGGTGGCGGCGCCGATCGTGATGGCCCCGGTGCCGAAGATGCCGTTGGTGACCGCGCCCGGTGAACCCGAGCCAATGGTCCCGCTGCCAAACCAACGGGTGAAGGTGGCCCCGCTCCCGAGGCCGAGGATCGTGCCGCCGGAGTAGTTGTTGCTGGCGTTGCCCAAAATGGAATTGAGGGTGCCGCCGCCGTAGATCTGGAGACCCAAACTGCCGGTGAACAAATTCGTGTTAAGAGTGCTCGTCAGTGCGTCAGCGATTCGCAGTGTGGCGGTGCCCGTGCTGTTGCTGATGGTGCCAGGACCGGCCAGGCTCTTGATCGTATTGTTGAAACCACCCAGGTCCAAGAGAGCGCCGGATGCCACGCTGAAGGCGCTGTTCGTGCTCAGGCCGTTCGTGCTTCCCGCCCGCAACGTGCCATTGCTGATCGTCGTCGCTCCGCTGTAGGTGTTGCTGCCTGCGAGGGTCAGCGTGCCGCCGCCGGTCTTGGTGAAAGAATTGGTGCTGGCACCAGTGATCGCGCCCGTCACCTGCAGGGTGCCTCCCGAAGCCACGTCAGCAGCAGCGCTGGAGTTGAGGCTGATGCTCCGGCCGATCGTGCCGGTGCCACTGCCATCCGTGTAGGCGATGGTTTTTGCACCGGAGGATCCCGAACGGACCTCGATGCTTCCGTTGGTGAGTGTCACACCGCTGGCGACTTGGAGCGCGGCCACGTTCGTTCCCGTTGTGTCACCGAGGCGGATGGTGCTGCTGTTGGCCGACCCGCCCGAGGCAAACCGCAGGACGCCGGCATTGATGAAGGTGTCGCCGGTGTAGGTGTGCGCGCTCTGGTAGATGACGGTGGAATTCTGGTTGATCGCCACCGAGGCGCCGGCGCCTTGGATGATCGTGCTCGCTCCGAAGGTGAGTGTGTTGCCGTTGTTGCCCCAAACGCGGAGTTGGTTGTTGCCGAGAAAGATGTTTGTCGAGTTGATGTTGAGGTTGCCGGACACCGGGTTGATCTCGATGAACCCGCCGGAAACCGTCCCGGTGCCCAAATCAAGGGCGAAGGTCTGGACGTTGGTCGAGTTGTTCTCGATCTTGCCAAAAAGATCGATGGCATTGCCGGTGATACTGAAGGTGCCCGCACCGGAGGCGAAGAGGATGTTCCGGAAATCGTCGAACGCGGTGTAGTTATTGAAGGGATTCGTGCGCGTCGAACCCGCGAAGACAAGGTCACTCGTGGTGCCAACCGGCGGGGGCGAACCTGCCCAGTTGGCGCCCGTGCCCCAATTGTTGTCGCCGCCGCCGCCGGACCAAGTGGTCGTAGTTTGCGCGAAAAGACCGATAGGCCACGCCATCGCAACGAGAGCAAAAACGCGGAGGAGGGAGACGGGGGGGGGAGGAATTTTCATGGAGATGGGGAAACTTGCTCACGATTACCCCAGTCGACAGCCAAGACAAGTATTTTCTTAGAGGAAGTCAAATATTTTCGGAGAAATCACAGCAGTCTCTGATATCCCAACCTTGTTCAGGTCACTGCAGTCCCGCTGGTCCGGTCGATTCGCGGATAATGAAGTCCGGCGGGATGAGCACCTTGCGGCAGGACTCGGTCGGGTCCTCCACGCGGGCGAGCAAACGACGGGCTGCGCTTTTGCCAATCTCGTAAGGGTGCTGGTCGATGGTGGTCAACGAGGGCACGCCGAAGCGGGCTGCCGCGAGATCTCCATAGCCGATCACGGATAAATCCTGGGGGACGCGTCGGCCGAGCGTCTTGGCGGCGGCACACACCGCCCGGGCGAAAAGATCGTCCACCGCCACGACCGCAGTTGCCTCGCCGGCCTTGTTCAAGCATTCCAGCGCATCGTTTGGCAACGCCTGCCAGTCTTTGGTGAGGCATTCCACCGCCCGCATACCCGGTTCTTGGGCCATGAACAGGCGGAAGGCCTGCAAGCGCTGCGCGCCGGTGCTCACGGTGGTCTCAGGGCCGAAGTAGGCGATCTTGCGGTGACCGAGGGATTTCAGGAACTCGAGCCCCTTGGCCATGCCCGCATCGTCGTCGGAGCCGACGAAGCAAGCATTGACCCGGGGCAGAGCACGGTCGACGACGACCAAGGGAATCTTCCGATCGATGAGCTCATGAAGATACTGGTCCGATGCGGCATCGAAGACCGGCTTCAGAATGACGCCCTCCACCCGCAGATCCACGAGCGAATGGATCTGCTCGAGTTCCGTCCGTCGGTAGTCGCCGATCGAATCGCTTCCGCTCCACAACACCACCGGCAGACGGTCGTGCTTGACCAGATGGTCATGGATGCCAGCCATGACCATGTTGTAGAAGTCGGAGTAGGCAGGGATGACCACACCTACGAGACCGGTGCGTCCGGTCTGGATGCCCCGGACCAGCCTGTTGGGGCGGTAGCGCAGCTTCTCGGCCGCGGTTTTGACCCGTTCCACCGTCTCTGGCGAGAAAGTGTCTATCTTTTTGCCTCCGAGGATCCTGGAGACAGCGGAGATGGAGACATTCGCCTCGGCCGCGATCTGGGCCAGTGTTGTCTGAAAGTTGGCTCTACGGGATGTGGAGGGCTTGCTCATTGCTGGAACAGCGGGGGGAAACGATGCCCCGTGCGAAGAAACTACGTGCTTCTGAAGGCTCGGCGCAAGCACTGCGTGAGGGAGGCGCAATTAGTTGAATCACATACCCCAGAGGCGGCAACGATGGCCGGGGGCCAGCGACTGGGAGAGGACGGCTGCAGGGGCCGAAACCACTATTCGCTATCGTCACTTCCGCGCACGCTGACAAGAGCAGGAACGGTGGCTTCAGAATGCTCGGACGATCAGTGCGCGGGCTATCACGCAAGCACCGGTGGCTCTGCCATTTCAATATTTGACTAGGGCTGGTGTCGAAGTATGGTCAGCAGTTACCCCATGAGTTCGGCACACTGGAGATGGACCCTTCGCCAGACCTCGCGAAGCAGTTCGCACCGTGGCGAGCCGACCGAGCTTCCAGTGCTTACGTCGCTCGCTCTTCAAGGCGGCAGGGCGGGATCGAAACGGGAAAGGCAAGCCAAGCTGTGCCGAAGCCTTGTTCGGGGCAACCGAGCCACGCAGCCCGACCCACGCCGATGCTTGAGCGCCTTCACGCTGGTTGAACTCCTCGCCGTCCTTGCCATTACAGCGATTCTTTTGACGTTCCTCGTGCCCAGGGCGAAGAGCAGTCTCGAAGCTGCGAGATCCGCCAAGTGCGTGGGAAACCTCAAGCAACTCGGCGCACAAACCATGGCTTATGTCGCCGACAACGGGGTCTACCCGGCAATGATCCAGCAAACAAACAGCGTCCCCGTGCCGGGCGACTTCTACGAATACATTAGGAACAGCCCCGCCAAACCCTGCGCCATCTGTCCTTCGGCCAAGTTTGCCGGCTATCGCAACGGAAGGCCGCAGGAAGGCTACGGGGGAAACCCCTTGATCCTCGTGGTTTCGTTGAACGGAACACCGCCGCCCGTCCGCCCCGCGCAGGTGCTCCGGCCCTCGGAAGTGATTCTGCTGACGGACGGGGCGCAGCTGGCAGCCAATGGCTTTGCCTTGGGCATGTCCACCATTTGGTTCGGCAAGTTCCTTGTGACCACCCGCGGCGATCCGTCTCAGGCTGACACTCCCCTCACCGACGCTGAAGTCCTGCCCGGCGGATTCTGGGACCCGGATGTCTCCCAAATTCCCTTGCGCCACAACGGACGTGCCAATGTCCTCTTTTGTGACGGACACGTCCGCTCGATCTCCGCCATCAGCGACATCAAGCAGAAGAACATTTACTGGCACTACTAGCCGATCGGGAGGACGCGTGCCGCCTGACAACCTACGGGGCCACAACCCACCGCAGATTTCGAAACTCCGGAGCAGCGCCCTGCCACTTGCCCCCGAACACCTTCGGACTCCGGCCCTTCAAGTTGTCTTCCGGCGCCAGGCGCAGTTCGCGGCCGGAATTCCAGTCCTTCAACGGCTTGTTCGCAGCGTCCACGAAGCTTGCCGGGTCGAGGACGACCGCCTGCCAATCCGTCCCGCCGTTGAGCACAACTTCGGCGGCGGCATCACCCACACCGACCGCAAGCTTGTTGGGTTGGGCGGAGCGAACGTCGAAGGCAAGCCTCGCACCGGGCGGCGCCTTCCACTCGTCCGTGTAGATTTTGCGGGTTGAGCGCGCCCACTCCTCAGGCTTGTAGGCGAACCACTCCCTCTGCCAATCCCCTTGGAAATCTTCGATGATCAACGAAGGAGAGCGCGTCGCCTTGACTCCCGCTTCGCGTAGTTCTTCCACTTTGACCAAATGCGGGACGGAGGAGATCACGAAGCGATCCGTCGTGTAGATTCGGTAGTAGTAGCCCGCACCCTTGATCGGAGCATCCAACCCGTAGACCACATTGGCGTAAACCCACAGCGGCTTGTCCAAACCGCAAAGCGGCAGCTTGGCGGTCCAAGTCTCTCCCTCCTGCTTGGCGGGGGCGTGATACCAGAAGCGATGGATGGTGTTCGCCGTGTCGTCCTTCTTTCCATCCATCTGCCCTTCCCGCGTGTAATACACGTCCACACCCAAGATCGGTCTCGCGGCGTCGGGTTCGATCGAGAGGGTCGGAATTCCATCTTCGGTCTGGAGCGAGAGTGTTGTCTTGGGCGTTTTGGGAACCACCCCCTCACCCTTGAGAAAGCGGTCCATCCAAACGAGGGCACCCACTTCGTATTCCGGCGTGTCTTGATGATTGTGGTGTGGAGCGATGCTGACCCTCCACTCGGGGGTCTTCACCTCGCCCACGGCCACGGGCAAGTCGTTGAGCAGTCCGTGGAAATCGTTGGCCGGGCTGAGAAACATCACCGGGCAGGTGACGTTGGTGAGGTAGCGGCGATCGGCCAGCGTCGCCTGGTAGAGGGGGCTGGCGTTCGAGCGGTCGCTGATGCCGCCACAGGATGGCGCGACAGCCTTCACCCGCTCGTCGGTCCCGGCGACCATGATGGAGATTCTCCCGCCCATCGAGTGGCCATAGATGCCCAACCGGTTGGCATCCACCTGCGGCTGTTGCTCCAAAAAGGTGAGAGCCCTCCTCGCGGCAAAGGCGCAGAGAAACCATGGGTTGTTCCGCGGCGAGTCCACGGAGTCCAGAGTCCATGCAGCCGGCTTGACACCCAGGAAATCGTTGGCCGGATTTCGACACGGGGAATGGTAGGCATCGAGCGGCCCCCAGTCGGTGGTCACCTTGTAATTCGGGTCGTCCGTCTTGCCATCCCAGAACAGCTTCACCCGCTCCGGATTGACGTGGTAGTCCCGTGCCGCGATCCGGCCGGCCCAAGCGATCGAGATGGTCGCGTAGCCGCGTTTGGCATTGGTCAGGACCGACTCGAACTGGGCGAATTGTCCGCCGCCGTGAACCTGCACCAACCCGGGAAGATTGGTCCCTCCCTTGGGATAACCGAAGACGGCGGCCATCATGACTTTCTGGCCCTTGAAGACACCGACGCGATAGCGCAGCACCTGCAGGGCGACGCCGTCCTCCTCCCACTCCTTCAGCACCTCGACATCCAAGGGCTCCGCCCTCATGTCGAGGCCAGCCCAGAGTTCCTCCCGCGTCTGCGGTGCGTTGGCGGACAAAGGTTCGCCATAGGACGGACCCGTCACGACTGTCGTCTGCGCAAAAACTTTCACGGCACACAGCGCCGCCAAGGAGAGAGCCACGGAACCACTGCGCACCACACGTGTCGGCCGAAAGGCCCTCTTTTCCGCGGTCGCGTTGGGTGTGTTGAAAAGCATGGCGGTCTACCTGTTATCTTCCGAAAGCACGGTGACCGGACCGAGAAGTCCGGACACCTCCAAGGTCTCGTTGCCCTTGTAGAAGGGCCACGTCGTCCACGTTATGCGCTTGGCTGGGTCAAGCTTTGCATCACCGACCAGCCGGTTCTTCCACACGTTCGTGACCCGGATTTCGATTTCGTTGTCACCTGCTTTGGCAACCGGAGTGATGTCGACCCGGGCGGGCTTCATCCAGACCACGCCAAGGCTTTTCCCATTCACGACAATCTCCGCCAGATGAGGCAACTCTCCAAGATCAAGCAAGAGCTTCGAGCCTGCTTTCGGCTCTTCCAACCGGATGGTTTTGCGGTAAGTGGCCGTTCCGGAGAAGTGCTTGATGCGCTCATCAGGGTGCTCGTTCCACGCAACAAGCTTGTCGAAGACCACGGCTTCGGTCGGCCCACCTAGCTCTGCAGGGAACGTCACCGACCATGGCCCGTCGACCGTGGCATTCACAGTGGTCTGCCCTGCGCGGAAAGCGACAGGCTTGCCGGCATCCTTTTGCTTCTCCCCAAAGAGAAAGAAGAGCGACTCGTGGGGCTGGAGCGAAAGGGCCACGGAGGTCGTTGTTCCATCATCCTCGGTTCGGACGTTGTCGGAGACGGCACCGGTGACCGGATCCCAGATGGAAAGCTGCCGACCGGAGTTTCGGAAACTTAACGTCACCGACTCGGCGCGGTCCTTGAGGTTGCAGACGAAATACACGTCGCCCTCCGGCAAGATGCGGTGGATGTAATGAACGCTGGCATCCCCGGACGCCGCGGTGGCGGTGAAGTCGGGCTTCAATCCATCCGCGGCCAGAATCTCCTCGAAGGTCTTTCCAGCGATGATGCGGCCACTGCCGATCCGGCGCTCCCCGGGCTTGCCGCCTTCGGGCCAGATCTCGGCCGCGAGCTTGCGGACAACTTGATCTGCTTCGGGAAAGTCAGCCAGCGAAGGCGAACGCGAAGGGGCCGGCCCGATGAGCGTTGCCCCCGCTTCGGCCAAACGCCGGATCTGCTCAATGTCTTGCGGCACCAGCCGTGCGGCGTCCGGCAGGACCAGGTAGCGATAACGCATGCCACTGGGCAAAACGACTTCGCCATTCTCCACCTTCATCTGCTGGAAGATGGTGGCGTCGCAGACATCGTAATCGTAGCCCGCCGGCAGAACGGGCTTCATCGACTTCCGCGGATCCAGGGCATCAGGGACGAAGTAACCGGCACTGCCGGGAACATCCCTGCCGTAGTAGTAGCAGACATCGGCATGGAAGCGCCCTTGGCGAAGCAAATGCTGGCACCGAGTCAAGTAGTCCACCCAACTGCGCCCCTGCTCCCACCAAGTGAGGGTTCGATCGAAGTTCAGCCCGAACTGGCCCAAGCTTACGCCGGGAACGCGATCATCAGGTTGGTGCGCGTAGCGATGGAAGACGACCTCGTTCATGCCATTGCAGAACTGCTTGTCTGCATACGGCTTCAAGCGAAAGGGATGCTGCGTCCAGCCGTCATCTTTGCCGAACGAGGTGAACGCCTCGCAGGAAACAATGGGCTTGCCGTAGACGTGGGCAGCGGCTGCCGGTTCCTTCGTGTTGTCCTGACCGCCCTTGGCATACGGCGGGTCACCGGGGTTGAGCTTGCCGCCAAGCCAGAACTCGCCCTGCGGGATGTCCACCATGCCCAGGCTCTGGATCTGGTCGATCGGGATCGGCATGCCGATGCCCGGCGCCTCGGCTTCGAGCAACACGCCATGCTTGCTCAAAATGTTGCGAAACTCCCCGTAGAAATTCTCATTGATGAGGTCGGACACCGTCCGGCGGTAGTCCCACAGAAAGCGCTCGGTCTCGTCAACGCTGCCAACGACGCGGCCGGTCAGCGCCGGCAGCCACTTGGTGATCTCGTAGCCACGCCGCTTGAGGAACTCGGCGGGGAAGGCCGCCGTCCACGTCTGGCAGCCAGCTTCCCAACTGTCCAGATTCACGTCCTTGAACACGGTTCCGAACAAGGGCCCGAGTCGCTTTTTGACCGCGCCGAGCATGCCGTGGTCGAAATGATACTGCAGCGCTGACGCACTCATCTTGTCCACTTCGAGCCCGGTCGAGCGCGGATGCACCGGCTTGATCTTGTTGCCGTTGGTGGTGTGTCCGACGCGCAGAATGGTCCACTGCCCCTCGGGCAAAGTTGTTTGCAGAACGCCCCCGGGAAGAAGATCCGCGGTCAAGTCGAGGATCTTGTCCGTTGCGATGAGCTGTCCATCCAGCAGGCGCTGGCCGGAGGGGTTGGAGATCGCGGGTGAGGATCGCATCCGCGCCGCCTTGAGGTGGATTTGGGCGAGCCGGGCCGATTGGAAATTTAGGTCACGGAGCTGAAAGCCACGATGCACACCCTCGAACTCAACCCGCACGAAGCGGCTGGTCTGCTCGGGAAAGCCATCGATCAACTCCGCTTCGCCAGGCTCCACTTCGCTCTGCCAGCGCCGTGAGCCCACGAGCTTGCGCCACGTCTGGCCGTCCTCACTCACGGAGAGCGTGGCGTTGAGATCTTTTTCCTTCTCCAAAAAGTGGAAGTTGAGCGAACGAACCGGCACCGGATCTGCGAACTCCATCGTGAGGACGTATTTCTCGCCATCCGCGATCGGCGGCAGAGTGACCGAGGTTTCCGGCTTGCCGTCGAGCGCGGGCGACCAATCCACACCAGGCACGGACGAGATGATCTTGGGCTTGAGAGCCAAAACCGGTTGGTCGTCACCCTCCAAGGTGGGAAAGGCCAGGACAGCGACGTCCCGATAAAACTCATGGTTGGTGCGGGGCTGCGGGAGAAACAGAGTCTGAAGTTTCCCACCTGCGACGTGGGTCGCGCTCCAGACCACCTCCTGCATCGAGAGCTCCGGCGTGATCCATGGCCCCCCTGACCCGGAGCAACCCGAGGCGCTCGACATGCCGAGTTGCAGTCCCAAACGCTGACACTCCTTGGCCGCATGCTCAACCAGATCGAGCCAGAGGGGAGTGAGGACACAGGCGGGGCCGGCCGTGCCATCCGGAAGTCCTCCCTGCCAGATGTTGGTGATGTGGGCCCCTTTGAGGCCGACGCGCTTCATGGCCTCGAGGTCTTTGGTGATGCCCTCCTTTGTGACCTTGTCATCGATCCAGTGCCACCAGGTGCGCGGACGCGAGGAGTCGGGCGGATTGAGGAACTCCTCCCGCAGGGGAGCTGATACCGCCTGAAGCCCTGACGACGGAAAGAGGAGGCACGCAAAAAGCGCGAAGAGAGCGAGGTGCGGAACGGGTTTCATCAGTGGAGCACGGGTGGTGGCATTGAAAATTCTCTGCGAGACCGTCGGAGGGGATGGGGACATTCTGGCGGGGTTCTCAACAGACGGACTTCACTTCAATCCCCAGAAGAGCCGCGAGTTTCCTCAGCTTGTCCGCAACATGGCCCACACCGATGGCGCAGTGATGCGCAGGGCCGTGGACATTCCACTGCTCCATGAACTCGCGCGCGCCGATGGGGAACTTGTATCGGCTGTTGGTGTTGCCGATTTGCAGGATGGGGCCAGCCACAGACTCGCCCTCGGCGATTAGAAACTCGGGTCGGCCACCAGCCCCCTCCAACACCGAGAGCAGCGTGACAGGACCGTGGCGAACACTCATCTCCACGGATAGTCCGCGACCCACTTTGCCATGATAGACATCAAGCGGCCGGACCTTGGTCTTGCTGGAAGCAATCTTGAGGTGGCCGGGGCCATCGTGGCCAAGCAGAACCACATCTTCTCGAAAATCCGCCGCGTAGAACTCGGTGAACGAGCCCCCTACCCCGAAGCTGTCCATGATCTTCATGGCCTGAGCGTTCTTCACTTCGTATTCACCGGCCACGGGAACCCCGCGCCCGGTCAGGAGGGAGTTGCCAAGGATCACCGAAGTCATGACATCCTCATTCTCGTCGGAACCGGTCCCCATGTAGTAGTAGGCCAAGGAGCCGAGCTGATGCTTCTCGACCATCCGGTCGAGGGCGACCGCGGTCCTCGCTGCCCTGACCAACTCGGATTCCAGGACATCAGGCTGGATGTCGAAGGCGTCACGAAACTCCGCGAGCTTCCCTTCCACCGCTGCCTCCTCGACATCCCTGCGGAGGGCCGCAAGTTCCTCCACCTCGAGAATCTCCATATGGCCGCCAAAGCAGGCAAGCTGAGCGGTGAGGTCGGTGTAGATGTCCAGCATGCCATTGTAGTAGTGGCCGAGGAGTCCGAGTCGGTTCTGGAACATCGTGTTGGCCACACGCGCCGCCTCGATCCAGCCATCGAGTGCGTCCCAGACCGCGTCCTGTCTGAGAAGGGTGCCGGTGACTTGGTGAAAGTCGATCCGGGCACGCTTGAATGCGTTGGCGAGCTCGGGCACGGGACAAGCAGAGCACCACGCCAGCCAGTCCCCGGTCATCTTGGTGCGGTCGCCCATCTTGTTGAACGCCGCGTAGTCAATGGCCTCACCGGGCTGGAGATTCATGATCACCACCGGAACCTTCGCCCGCTGCACCACCGGAAGCACCGTGGAGGACAATGCATACGTGGTCACATGCAAGAAGATGATGTCCACCTCGGACCGCCGGAACAGACTGCCCGCCTCGGCGGCGCGGGAAGGCGAATCCACCAAGCCCGCATTGCAGATCTCCACGCCGGGCCGGGCCAGCTTCTGTGCCACCTGCCCGACATAGCCCTCAAGGCGCTCTTTGAGCCCATTGAACTGAGGCCAATAGGCTTCGAGTCCGATGCCAAAGAGACCGACACGAAGCGGACGCGGGCTGGAAATCATAAAAAGTGGGGTGAGAGACCAAACCTCAGTGACTGCCTGCTTCGCCTCCGAGGTAGTTGCCGTAGCCAACGATCACAGTGGAAGCAATCAGGACGAGAAGGCCGAGCAAGACCAAGAACAGCGTCCTGTGGCTGGCTCCTCGCCATTCGTGGAGAAAAATCCCCCAGATCGTGCTGAAAATGATGATCGACGCCATGTGAAGCGTCCAACTGGAGAAGGTGTAGGCGCCCATTTTCGTCTCCCCCATGCTGTAGAAGAAGAACTGGAGATACCAAGTCACGCCGGCAACGGCGCACAACAGGTAGTTCCGCAGAAGGGGTGCGGGCCCCTCGTAACGGGAGGCCTGTCCAGACGAACCGTGCGCAGCAGCTTCGCGGTTGGCGGCGATCTCGGGGGCTGCGGAAATCATCATGCCCTCGGCCGCGCTCATCTCGGCGATGTGCGATGGGCGCATGTTGAGGTATTCATGGCTGGAACGATTGCGGACGTTGAGGATGACGCACCACAGGAAGTTCGTGGTGAACCCACCCCAAAGCACAACGACAAGAACGGGAAGGTTCTGCCAAAGAGGACTGCCGCCCGAGGCCTCCAGCGCCGCCTTCGTGATTTCCCCCAGCGGCTTCCCGGCGGCCAGTCCGTAAGCGAAGCAAGAGCTCATCACCCCCGCGAACACAGCGACCAGCATGCCCTTCTTGAAGTCAAACTCCTTGATGGCGACTGCCTTCGCCTCAGCCGACATCTCGGATTCTTTCGACATTCCCGCAGCTCCGCTGATGCCGATTCCTAAAAGGCACGCGGCCACTCCGGCCAAAACCGTGAGGCCCGAAGCCGAACCGAGGAGATCACCGAACTTGCCCTCGACAATCGGGGGCATGAGCGTGCCGAAGGCTGCGCAAAAACCCAGGGCAACCGCCATGCCAAGGGCAATACCGAGATAGCGCATGGTCAGCCCGAAGGTGAGTCCACCGATACCCCAGAGGACCCCGAACAAGTATGACCAGAGCAACGAGGAGCGCGGCGCGGCGCCGATGTGCCCGTAGAGATCCGGCACCAAGAGGCTTCCAAGCAGCGAAGGTGCAATGAGCCAACTGAACACACCCCCGACGATCCAATACGTCTCCCAGGACCAGCGCTTCACCCCACGATACGGGATGTAAAAACTCGCGGAGGCCAGACCTCCGAGCCAGTGAAACAGGACGCCGACTGCAAGATTCACGGTGGTAGAGACGGGGGAAGGAGTGTTTGGTTTTGCGGCTCGCTAAAGGCGAGTGAAAACTACCCTGCCATCCATATCACGCTCGCTCTGTGGGTCAAATACATTACTTCAATATTTGACTAGCCGCGCCAACTGCTCACAGAATGCTTGGCTGCGCATTCGGTTCTGGGAGTCATGCGCCTACGTCTCGACCTGATCGGTAGCACCGCATCCCACGAGGCCCCACTCCACGTCACCGTCTGGCCATTTACATCCAGAGGTTGCGGTCCAGGGTTCGATATTGGATCGCCTCAAGCAGGTGTTCCTCGCCTATGCCGGCTGCCCCGGCCAAATCGGCGATCGTGCGGGCCACCTTCAGAATACGGTCATGCGCCCGGGCGCTCAGGTGGAGGTCGTCCATCGCGTGCCGCATCAGCTCGTGGCACGATTCGGAGATGACGCAATGGGCCCGCATCTCCTTCGGCTGCATCCGCGCATTGAGCGGGGGATGCGAGGCCCCCGCAAACCGCTCTGCCTGCACCCGCCGCACCGCCTCGACCCGCGCCCGCACAACGGACGAGGACTCCTCGGCCGCGTTGGAAGTCAACTCAGCGTAATCCACCGGAGGCGCATCAACATGAATGTCGATGCGGTCGAGGAGCGGTCCGGAGACGCGCTGCCGGTAGCGTTCGATCTGTCCGGGTGAGCAACGGCATTCGCGTTTCGGATGTCCCGCAAAACCACAAGGGCACGGGTTCATCGCAGCCACCAGCATGATGTCCGCGGGAAAGGTCACGCTGCCCGCGGCGCGGGAGATGGTGACGCGCCCGTCTTCGAGCGGTTGGCGGAGGACCTCAAGCGTGGAGCGTTTGAACTCGGGCAACTCGTCGAGGAAAAGGACGCCGTGGTGCGCGAGGCTGACTTCACCGGGAGCCGGATTGGTCGAGCCGCCGAGCAACCCGGCATCCGAGATCGTGTGGTGCGGGGAGCGGAACGGGCGCACCGCCACGAAGTTGTGACCCGACGCCAGGAGCCCGCAGACGCTGTGGATCTTCGTCGTTTCGATGGCCTCCTCCAACGTGAGCGGGGGCATGATCGTGGGAATGCGCTTGGCCAGCATGCTCTTGCCTGCGCCGGGAGCTCCGAGGACGAGAAGATTGTGCCCGCCGGCCACGGCGACTTCGAAGGCTCGCTTCACCGCGGCTTGTCCCTTGACGTCGGAGAAGTCGACATCGAACCGCTGGTTGCGGTGGAAGACGGCATCCAGGTCGGACTCCGTGGGCGGGATGTCACGCGTGCCATCGAGGAACTCGAAGCATTCGCGAAGGTTGCGAACGCCATGAACCGAGATGCCCTGCACCACCGAGGCCTCGGCGGCGTTTTCCCAAGGAACGATGAGCGTGGCGCGCCCGCGACGGCGGGCCTCGAGGGCGATGGGCAGAACGCCCTTGACCGGACGAATCGCGCCGGTCAACGCCAGTTCTCCCGTGATGCAGCAACCGCCGAGGCGCGGCAGGTCACGCCCGTGGGCGATGGCCAGCATGCCGAGCGCGATCGGGAGGTCGAAGCTCGGCCCCTCCTTGCGGATGTCGGCCGGTGCGAGATTGATGGTGGTGCGGCCGCGCGGCCAGCGGTAGCCGCTGTTGACCATGGCCGTGGTCACGCGATCCTTGCTTTCCTTGACCGCCGCATCGGGCAAGCCGACCACGATGATCTTCGGTTCGCCGCCTCCCTCGTTGACTTCAATCTCAACCTCCAGGGCGTCGGCGCCGTTCAGTGCTGCGGAGTAGACCTTGGTCAGCATCGCGGCGTGGTTTTAAGCATCCGGCGCGCGGGAGGCCAGCCACGGTTTTGCGGCTGGCGACGAGAGGGAGGCTGTGCTTTCCTGAAAGGCTGTGAAACCGGTCCGCGCAAGCCATGCTTTACGCGCCCGCGATGGAGTGCGAGGCCCCCTCGCCATCATCCGGCCATGATCTCCCAACGCGAGAAAGGACTCTATTTCGCCTTCTGCATGGCCCAGATCGGGCTGGCCGTCGCGCTCTATGGTCTGTTTTACCTCGTCAACGACCAGATCCGCATGTCCTGGCTGGCGGCACCCGGCGCCTATCTTCAGATCTTCGCGGTGCTGCTCATCGCGCTGATCGGTGAGGCATCCACCCGCCCGACCGCGCAGCGCGTCAACCCGGGACGGATGCGCCGCAAGCAAGCCATGGCGCTGGCGCGCCGCCAGTCGCTCTGGCTGGCGGCCGGCTTCGGCATCTTCCTCGCCCTCACCCGCGACGCGAATGTGTCGCGCATGTTCCTTGTCGGCTTCGCACTGCTGTCCTTTCCCCTCTTTTACTTGAGCAACCGGCACGGCCGCCATCTGGTCGACAAGGCCTACAAAGGGGGCAACCTCCGGTTCAAGCTGCGCGCCCTCATCCTGGGGCCGGATGACTGGTGCGCGTCCATGAAGGACTACCTCGAGGACTACCAAGAGATTTTCAGCGTGCAGAGACCCCTCATCGTGTCGGGCGACGAACCCGCAGAACAGATCCTGGCGCGCGTCTCGGCCGCCGCACCCGACCTGCTGGTGTTGCCCTCCCGCGACTTGTCCTACGACGCCATGACCCAGCTTCTCGCCCTCGGCGACCGCCGCGGCTTCCGGTGCTGGATTCCGATCGAGATATCCCGACGGCTTGGGCGGAAGTTCGAGTTGCAGGATGTCGGCGGCCTCTCCGTCCTTTCGCCCCCCACCCTGCCGCTCGCCATCACCTACAACCGCGCCGTCAAACGCGCCTTCGACATCGCGGTCAGCCTTGTTGTGATCCCTGCTTTCGTGGTCCCGCTGATGGTAGTCGTGTGGCTGCTGCAGCGCCTCACTTCACCCGGCCCGCTGTTCTTCCGGCAAAAGCGCGTAGGCGAAAACGGCGCGATTTTCGACATCATCAAGTTCCGCACCATGCGCGTGGACAACGACAACGAGGCGAGGCAGGCCACACGCGACGACGAGCGGGTCTATCCCGGCGCGAAGTGGCTGCGGCGGCTGAGCCTCGACGAGTTTCCGCAATTCCTCAACGTCCTGCGCGGCGAGATGAGCGTCATCGGGCCGCGCCCGCACATGATCGAGCACGAGCGTGAGTTCGAGAAGTTCCACGAACTCTACGGCAGCCGCCGCTACGTAAAGCCGGGCGTGACCGGTCTGGCCCAGGTGGAGGGCTACCGGGGCGAGGTCCGCGACGCCCGGGATGTCCGCGGCCGCGCGCGTTACGACCTCTTCTACGTGAAGCACTGGTGCCTCGGCCTCGACATTCGCCTCGCTCTCCAAACCATAGGCGTCCTCGTCGCGCCGTCATCGAAGGCCTATTGAGAAGCC
>CAZSUJ010000026.1:0-38250 GCA_964609925.1 uncultured Chthoniobacter sp.
GCCTCGGCCGTCCAGACAAGACCGGCCGCGAGCAAGACCGCCGACCATTCACCGCCGCACAGCCCGAACCACCAGCCGAGCGCGCACACGACGACGGTCGCCGCCAGGTGGAATCGCGCGTGGGGCTCGCCCCGCAGGAGGTCGGCGAACCCGCGTAAGGCGCAGGCGAAACTGGCCCGCTCCCGGCTGAAGAATCCGGGCCCCGACACAACGGCGACGCGTTATTCCGCGGCCTTGTCGCCGTGGAAGTAGGAGGGCGGATTGGTCGAGCCGCCCATGGGAGCTGACTCGGCCTTCTTTTCCTCCGCTTTCTTTTCCCCGTAGCCGGGGATGCTGACGGAAGGCGGGATGCGTTCGCAGGCCGGGCCGAGTACGAGGGCGGCGACAGCGGCAAGAAGAAGGGCGGGGCGGAGACTCATGGGATCAATCGGGAATGACGAGCTGGACTTTGGTGCCGTGCTTCTCGGCGGCCGCGGTGAGCAGGCTCCGGATGGCGTGGATGGTCTGGCCGCGTTTGCCGATGAGGCGGGGCAGGTCCGTCTGGCGGGCCTGCACGGTGAAGACATCCCGGCCGTCCACGGCGGCGTGCGTCAGGAAAACCTCGTCGGGGTGTCCGGCGAGGCCGCGGAGGACGAAATTGAGGAATTCCTCCATCGCGCGGCGGGGAAACTCAGGCGGCTTTGGCGGCGCTTGCTTTGGCCTTCTTGACCATGCTGCGCACGGTGTCGGACATCTGGGCGCCGTTCTTGACCCAATGGTCGATGCGGTCGAGTTTGACCGTGAAATTGGTGCCGGCCTTCTTCGGGTCGTAGTTGCCGATGATCTCGATGAATTTGCCGTCGCGCGGGCTGCGTTTGTCCGCCACCACCACCTTGTAGTAGGGGCTGTTGCGGTTGCCTTCGCGTCGGAGTCTGATTGCCACTGCCATATTTGTATTCCTAGTTGCGGCCAAGCATGCCCATGGAGCCCGCTCTGGCCATCATTTTTTTCAGTTTGCCGGGCTTCCGCATGAGTTTCCTCATCTCGGAGAACCGCAGGAGGAGGTTGTTCACCTCGGTGACCGTCGTTCCGCTGCCCCGCGCGATCCGCTGGCGCCGCCGCGCGTTGAGCACGTCGGGCCGGCTGCGTTCGCCGGGGGTCATGGACAGGACGATGGCCTCCACCCGGCGCATCTGCTTCTCGTCAACACCGGGATTTTTCATCTTATCCATCCCGGGCAGCAGACCAAGGAGATTCTCCAGAGGCCCCATCTTGCGGATGGCCTTGAACTGCTCGAGGAAGTCGTTGAGGTCGAACTGGGCCGTGCGCAGCCGCTCCTCCATGCGGGCCGCGTCCTCGAGTTGGAAATTCTCGGCCGCCTTCTCGACGAAGCTGATCACGTCGCCCATGCCGAGGATGCGCCCCGCCATGCGTCCGGGATGGAAAACCTCGAAGGCCTCCACTTTCTCCCCGGTGCCGGAGAACTTGACCGGCTGCCCCGTGACCTCGCGCAGGGACAAAGCCGCGCCGCCCCGCGCGTCGCCGTCGAGCTTGGTCAGGATCAACCCGGTCACCCCGACCTGCCCGTGGAATTTCTCGGCCACGCCGACCGCCTGCTGGCCCGTGGCCGCGTCGCAGATGAGGAGGCTCTCGGACGGATCAACGGCCTCCTTGACCTTGCGCAACTCCTCGATCAGGTCGTCGTCCAAGTCCTGGCGTCCGGCCGTGTCGTAAATCTCGACATTGTGCCCCTGCGCCCGCGCCCAGGCCATGCCGTCGCGCACGGCGCGCAGGACGTTCTTTTCGCCCGCGGCCGGACGGTGGATCGGCACGCCGATCTGGTCCGCGAGGGTGGCCAACTGGTCGATGGCCGCCGGGCGCTGCAAGTCGCAGGCGATGAGCACCGGCGTGCGGCCCTGCTTCTTCAGCCACGCCGCCAGCTTGGCGCAGGTGGTCGTCTTGCCCGCGCCGTTGAGACCGATGACAAGAATGCGGGCCTGCGGCCCGAGGTTGAGCGGAGCCGCGTCGCCCCCGAGCAGCGTGGTCAACTCGTCGTGGAAGATCTTCACGATCTGCTGCCCCGGCGTGACGCTCCGCAGCACCTCCTGCCCGAGCGCCTTCTCCTTGACCCGCGCCACGAAATCCTTGGCCACCCGGAAATGCACGTCGGCCTCCAGCAAAGCCAGGCGCACCTCGCGCAGGGCGTCATTGACGTTCGCCTCGCTGATGCGGCCATGGCCGCGCAGGTCCTTCAGGACGTCTTGGAGTTTGTCGGAAAGGCGGGAAAACATGCCGGACGCGGGAGCATACAGCAGTCCGCGGGGTTCGCAATGCGGGGCGAGGGACTGCACCCGGTTCTCACCAAGGCACGGAGAGGGAGCCGATCCGTTGCTGTTATTGATCGCTGTATTCCCAGTCCCTCCGTGAGAGACCTTGCTTCGACACCTAAACGGGCCGCGTGGATTTGCCACGGCGAACAGGCTACCGCTGCGACAACTGGACCACACAATAACTCCCGCAGGTGCGGCTGACAGCGGGCCTGCAGCGCGGTAGCATTCTAAAAGTGGGACACGTGCTCGAGATGCTGGTGGATTTCCTGCGTCACACCATCCTTGCCTGGGTTGGCTGGGCCTTTCTCAAGGCCATCACACTCGGGAGAGTCGATTTGGACTGGCGGGAGGGTTCGGATTCCGTGGTGTGCGAGTGGATCGGCCTGGGCGTGCTTCTTGCCGTGGGTCTGGTCGTTGCGTTCGCCCTTCGGTAGCGTCGGTCGCTGCTTTCGGATGGCCACGGGCACGCGAGACCGCAAGCGGGGATCAGGCCCCGTCCCTTGACGCGGGAGACGCCGAAAACTAGGTTGCAGACGTGAACTACCTTGAGCGCATCACGGTTACGCCCGGGATTCGCAGCGGGAAGCCCTGCATTCGCGGGACACGCATCACGGTCTCCGACGTTTTCGATTACCTTGGGGGAGGCATGACAGTCGCTGAGGTCCTCGAAGATTTCCCCGACCTGACGGCGGAGGACATTCAGGCCTGCTTCGCTTTTGCCGCGGACCGGGATCGCCGACTAAGCGTGGTCTCGCATGCGGTTGCTGTTTGACGAAAACCTTTCTCCGAAACTGCCGGGCCTACTGGCCGAGCATTTTCCGGGAAGCGCCCATGTGCGGGAATGCGGCCTGATCGGCCAGGACGATGGAGCAGTCTGGGATTACGCTCGCGCGCGAGGCTACACGATCATTTCCAAAGACTCAGACTTCCAGCAGCGCAGTCTTCTTTACGGCCATCCACCCAAGGTCGTCTGGTTGCGCATCGGTAACTGCAACCACACCCAGATCATGCAGTTGATCGTCGAAAACGTCCCGGCTATTCGCGAGTTGGGCACCGATCCGGTGGAGTCATCCTTGGTGCTTTGGTAGGTGAGCTGACTCACCGGCGGCAGGATGGGCCCCGCTGAGGGGCGGGGCTTTACGACCGGGCGGCCACCTTGACCACGGCGGAGAAGTCTTCGTTGGCGAGGCCGGTGTCGCAGGCGGTGTCGTAGAGGCGGAGCATGGCCTCGGTGAGGGCGCGGCGGGCGGGGTCGCTGCTGTCGCGGGCGAGGCGGAGGTCTTTGCGCATGTTGCGGACGGAGAAACGCGGGGCGAAGTCGTCGCCGAGCATGCAGGGGAGCTTGAGGTCGGTGACGCCGGAGCGGGCGGCGTTGGTTTCGAGGGCGGTGACGAGCAGGCCGGGGTCGAGTCCGCGGGCGCGCAGGAGGTTGACCGCCTCAGCTAGGGAAACGGCGGCGGCGGCCGCCATGACGTTGGTGGCGAGCTTGACGGCGCTGGCGGTGCCGACCGGGCCGAGGGGCAGGACAGCCTTGGCGCTGCAGTCGAGGACGGGCCGGGCGCGAGCGAGGTCGGACTCGGAGCCGCCGATGTAGTAGGTGATCTGCCCGGCGGCGGCCGCGTCGCGGCTGCCCGTGAAGGGGGCGTCGAGGAAGCCGGCACCGGTCGCGGCGACACGCGCGGCGAGGGCGCTGACGGTGTCCGGCGACACGGTGGCGTGGCTCACGACGACATGTCGCGGGCCGAGTTCGGGCAGCACGGCCGCGACGGTGGCCTCGAGCGCGGCATCGTCAGCCACGAAGATCTGGAGGACGTCGGCCGCGCGGGCGACGGCGGCCGGGCTGTCGGACAACGCAGGCAGACCGGGAAAGTCGCGCGGAGTGCGGTTCCAGACAGCGGGCGCGAGGCCGGCGGCTTGGAGCCGCGCGGCCACGCGCGAACCGATGAGCCCGAGTCCGAGGACGCCGGGGCGGATGGCGTCAGCCATCGGAGATCAACTTCCGGCCTTCTTCGACTCGGGAGCGGCTTCGGCGGGGAGCTTGTTCTCCACCTTGGCCTCGGCGCGGACGGTGTCGATGACGCCGCGGACGGCCTCACGGCGCTTGCCGCCTTCGAGGTAGGATCCGATCTGGTCCTTGACCTCGTCGAAGTTCATGGTGCCGGCGTCCTTGCGGTCGGTGACCTTGATGACGTGCCAGCCGAACTTGGTGCGGACGGGCTCCTTACTGATGTCGCCCTTCTTCATGGCGAAAGCGGCGGTGGAGAACTCGGGCACCATGCGGTCCTTCGGGAAGAAGTCGAGGTCGCCGCCGGATTCCTTGGCACCGGGCTCCTCGGAGACATCCTTGGCCACGGCGGTGAAGTCTTCCTTCTTGGTCGTCACGCGGTCGAGGGCGGCTTGGGCGGCCTTTTTCTTCTCGGCGACGGTCTTCTCGTCGGCATCCTCGGGGAGGCGGATGAGGATGTGGCTGGCGCGGACGAGCTCGGGGTGTTCGAACTCCTTCTTGTTCTCGTCGTAGAACTTCTTGATGTCGGCATCAGTGACCTTGCCCTTGTCTCCGACCTGGGACTCCATCCACTTCTGCTGCTGCATCATCTTTTTGACGGTGTCCTTGAAGCTGGCCTCGGTCTCGCCGGCCTTGGCCATCTCGGCCTTGAAGGCTTCCTCGTTCGGGAACTGCGACTTGACCTTGGTGAGTTCTTTCTGGAGGTCCTCGTCCTTGATCTCGACGGAGGAGGCTTTGCGCGAGATGAGCTTGTCCACGATAAGCTCGTCGAGGATCTCGCGGTAACCGGCCATCTTCTGCTCCGTAGTCAGGTCATCGGGGTTGATGCCGGCCGAGGCGAGGGCGTCGTTGAACGTCTTCTGGAGGTCGGCGCGGGAAATTTTCTCTCCCTCGACCACGGCAACGGGGTCGGGAAGGTCGGGGCCGCTGGACTTGGCGGCCGGTTTGTCCTGCGCCTGGGCGGAGAAGGGAAGGACGGCCGTGATGGCGAGGAGGCCGGCAAGCCGGCGAACGATGTGTTTCATAAAGAACGGAGACTTTTGCACGGAGGCCGCGGTGCGGCCAGCGGTTTTTGCACCGGGGGGCCGCCGAACCGCCCCGCGGGAGAGTGTCCAGTTGCCATAAGCCAACTATTAGATATACTAATAGTTTCATGGTTACCTCTCTTCCCGCGCCGGCCGCCGCGGACCACGCCCGGTGCCGGGTGGCGCGCCCCCGGGTGCTCTTTACCAGCGTCTTCGGCCCCTACGCGCAGGACGACGAATACGGCAGCCGCGCGATCAACCCGATGGAGCTTTACCACAACCAGGTGACGCGGGTTCAGGGGGTGTTCTCGCTGAGGATGTTCCACCGGTCGTGGGGTCTGATGATGATCCGCGACAACATCAAGGCGCCCAACGCGCTCCTGGATTTCCCGACGCTCGACCGGTTCGTCGAGGAACTGCGCGGCGGGCATTACGACGTGGTGGCCATCAGCGCGATCCCGCCGAACTTCATCAAGGCCCGCGAGATGTGCCGGCTGGTCCGCGAGCACCAACCGCACGCGGAGATCGTGGTGGGTGGCCACATCTCGGGCCTGCCCCGCATCCGCGAACGCCTGGGCGCCGACCATGTGGTGCGGGGCGAGGGCGTGCGCTGGTTCCGCAACTTCCTCGGCGAGGACCCCGGCGCCCCCGTGCGTCACCCGCGGATTTCCTCCGGCATCGGCGCCCGCACGATGGGACTGCGCCTGCGGGAGAGGCCGGGCGACACGGCGGCGACGCTGATCCCCTCGGTCGGCTGCCCGATGGGCTGCAATTTCTGCGCGACCTCGGCCATGTTCGGCGGCAAGGGGCGGTTCGTGAACTTCTACGAGACGGGGGACGAGCTTTTCCGCGAGATGGAGGGCATCGAGCGGGACATGCGGGTCCAGTCGTTCTTCGTGATGGACGAGAATTTCCTCCTCCACCGCAAGCGGGCGCTGCGCCTCCTCGAACTGATGCGCGAGCACGGCAAGAGCTGGTCGCTCTACGTCTTCAGCTCGGCCAACGTGCTCGAGTCCTACACCGTCGCGCAACTCGTCGGACTCGGTGTTTCGTGGGTCTGGATGGGGTTGGAGGGCAAGGCGAGCCGCTACCGCAAGCTGCAGGGCGCGGACACGATCGCGGTCGTGCGAAAGCTGCAGTCGCACGGCATCAGCGTGCTCGGCTCGACCATCATCGGGCTGGAGGAGCACACGCCGGAGAACCTGCCCGAGGCGATCGAGCACGCGGTCAACCACGACACGGAATTCCACCAGTTCATGCTCTACACGCCGGTGCCCGGCACCCCGCTCTTCGAGGAGCACCGGGCGCAGGGCACGCTGCTCGATCCGGAGTGGGAGGACGGCACCGACGTGCACGGGCAACTTCGTTTCGCCCACCGCCATCCCAACATCCCGCCCGGCACCGAGGGCGAGTGGTTGCTGCGGGCGTTCCGGAGCGATTTCGAGGTCAACGGCCCGAGCATCCTGCGCATGGCGCGCACGGCGCTGCAGGGCTGGCTGCGCTACGGACAGGATGCCGACCGTAGAATCCGCGACCGGTTCCGCCGCGAAGCGGAGCGGCTGCCGGTGGACTACGCCGCGGCGGTCTGGGCCGTGCGGCGGTGCTTCCGCGACCAGCCGGCCATCCGCGACCGGGCCGACGATCTGCTCCGGCGCCTGCGCGGGGAGTTCGGGTTGCGTTGCCGCGTGGCCTCGTCGCTGGGCGGAAGCTGGCTTTACCGCATGCTGCAGCGCGAGGAGAAGTTCCTCGCCGCGGGTGGCACCATCGAACCGCCGACCTTCTACGAACTGTCGGCGGATTTTCTCCCGACGCGAACCCTCGCCGCCGGCTGAGCGTCAGGGCAGCAAGGTCACGAGCACCGAGCAGGCTCCCCCGTCCGGCGCGAGCGGGGCTCCGGCGTTGGCCGGGAAGAGGATGAAGTCGCCCGGGCGATGCGTCCCGGCGGCCGAGGACAAGCGGCCGGACAACACGGTGACCAAGGCGAAATCACCGGCCGGAGCCGGACGGAACGGAGCTTCGTGCGTCTCGCGGCTGACGCGGAAGTGTTCGCACTCGGCCACCACGCCGGTCTCAACATGGCTGAGAGGCGGCTCGAAGTCGGCGAAGTCGGTCGAGGCGAGTGATTCCTCGAGGTGGAGATCACGCGGCTTGCCGTCAAGTCCGGCGCGGTTCCAGTCGAACACGCGGTAGGTCGTGTCGCTGTTCTGCTGGATCTCGACGATTACGTTGCCCTCGCCGATGGCGTGGAGGCGTCCGCTGGGGATGAAGATGCTGTCGCCCTCCCGCGTGGGCAGGACGTGGAGGCATTCCTCGACCCGCCCGGAGCGCAGCAATTCCTCGAACCGCTGCCGCGTCGTCCCGGCCTTGAGCCCGGCGTAGATTCGGCTCCCGGGGTCGCAGGCGAGGAAATACCACATCTCGGTCTTCGGCTCGCCGCCGAGCGAAGGCGCGACATCGGCAGGCGGATGGACCTGCACGGAAAGCCGGTCGCGGGCGTCGAGGAGCTTGCAGAGAAGGGGGAAGCGCGGGCCGGCCGACGCGTGGCGCGGGCCGAAGATCTCCGAGCGGTGGTCCGACCACAACTCGTGCAGCGTCTTGCCCGCAAGCGGGCCTTCCGCCACCACACTCTGCGCCTCTTCGCGGTCCACCAACTCCCATGACTCTCCCACGGGCGGACCGGGCGGCAGGTCGCGGCCGAGCCGGTTCGCGAGTTCGCGTCCGCCCCAGACGCGTTCCATGGTGAGCGGGGTGAAGGTGATCGGCGTCATCGTTCTGCGGTGTAAATGGAAACGATCCCGACGGCCATCGGCAAGGCCCGAACATCGCGAAAACCCCGGCTCCCGATGAGTTCGCACATGGCGGGGCCGGACGGAAACGACTCGATGGACTCCCCGAGGTATTCGTAGCCGGCTCGGTGACCGGTCAGCGCGCCCGCCAGCCAGGGCAGCACGCGGTGGAGGTAAAGGCGGTAGGGCGCGGCCAGTGGAGGCGCCGGCATCGAAAAATCGAGGATGAGCAGGTGGCCGCCGGGACGCAGCACGCGCGCCATCTCATCGAGGCCGCCGGGCCAAGACTCCATGTTGCGCAGCCCGAAGGCCACCGTGACGGCGTCGAACGATTCCGCGGCGAACGGAAGTCGCGTGCCGTCGGCCACGACGAGCGGACGCAGGCCCTTGCGCGCGGCGACCTGCAGCATGGGCAGGCAAAAGTCGGCCCCGACGATGCGCGCCGCGGGCAGGTGGCGGCGCATTTCGAGGGCGAGGTCGCCGCTGCCGGTGGCGAGGTCGAGGATGTCGCGCGGACGCCAGGCGGCGACGAGCCGGGCGCAGCGGGCGCGCCAGAGGAAATCGAGTCCGCCGGAGAGCAGATGGTTCGCGAGGTCGTAGCGTCCGGCGATGGCACTGAAGATGCCGCGGACCTTGGCGGGGTTTTGCATGGCGGAAATGCTCACGAGAGGACTCGAACCTCCACGGGTCACCCCATGCGCTTCTGAGACGCACGCGTCTGCCAGTTCCGCCACGTGAGCGAGGAACGACAAATCTGCACGGGGGCCGCGGGCTTGTCCACCGGGAACTGCGGAGAGGCTGCTTGAGTTGGGGCGGGACCTCGGCAATGGTTCGCCTGTGAATAAATCCGGCTGTGCCTTGCTGGCATTGTTCCTTGCCCTGTGCGGGAGCCTGTTCCTGAACCTCATCCTTTTCGCCGTGCTCGGCACCGGGAAGGCCGAGAGCCTTGCCGCAACGAGCCTCTCCGCCCCGCGGCTGGAACAGCACGTCGTCCAGCACGGTGACAGCTCGCAGGGCAAGATCGCCGTGATTCCGGTGCAGGGCGTCATCGCCTCGGACGATACGACCGAGTGGGGATCTTCGATGGTGGACAGCATCACGGCCGCGCTGCGCGAGGCGGGCTCGGACGACGAGGTCAAGGCGGTCGTCCTCGCCATGGATTCGCCCGGCGGTGAAGTCACCGCGGCGGACATCATCTACAACGAGGTCCGCCTTCTGCAGAAGAAGAAGCCCGTCGTGGTGGCCATGAGTTCGATGGCGGCCTCGGGCGCCTATTACATCGCCTGTGCGGCCGATTGGATCGTGGCCAACGAGACGACCTTCACCGGCAGCATCGGCGTCATCATCCAGTCGCTCAACTATGAGCAACTCTTCGACAAAGTCGGGCTCGACGCCGTCGTCTTCAAGAGCGGGAAGTTCAAGGACATGCTCAGCGGATCGCGGCCGATGACGCCGGAGGAGCAGGCCTACGTCGAGGGCATGGTCATGCAGGTTTACGAGCGTTTCCTCGGCATCGTGTCCCGCGCCCGCGAACTGCCGGCCGACGAGCTGCGCACGAGGCTGGCCGACGGGCGCATCCTCACCGGCCTCGACGCGAAGGAGGCCGGCCTGGTGGACGAGCTGGGCTACCTCGAAGACGCGTTCGACAAGGCGCGGGCGCTGGCCGATGTGCCTGACGCCGAAGTCATCCGCTACGAGCCGAGCCTGAATTTCTCCCGCCTCCTGCACCTGCTCGGGGCGCGCGCGTCGTCGGAGGTCCAACTGCGGCTCGGGCCGGCCCCGGCGTTCCGGTTGCAGCCGGGCCGGGCTTATCTCCTGCCGGAATTCTACGCGTGGTGAGCAGCGCGGCGTTCTGGACCGGCTTCGCGCTGCTGGTGCTGCTCACGGCCGCCGGGCTGCGCTTCTACCTGCCGCTGGCGCGAACCGTGCTGGTCGAGCGGCGCGGCCTGGTCAACACACGCTGGGTGCACGCCATCGACGCGTTACTGGCCATCGGGCTGGCCGCGTGGTTCCTGATGCTCGGACGCGACGCGATGCTGGACGGGGACCGCACGGTGGTCGGGTTCCGCGCGGTCGTCACCGGGGCCTTCGTCTATGCCGCCGTGGTCGTTTTCCTCCTCGGCATCCTGCTGCTGCGCAACGAATCGCCGTCGCGCGTGTTCGGATTCGAGTCCTGCGATTTCACCACGGCGCTCTGGCGCGCGCTGGTCTGCCTGATCGCCGCCTACCCGCTGCTCATGCTGGTGCAGGCGATGGTTTACGGGATCACGGACGGCAACATGGCTCCGCAAGACGTGGTGGAGGTCCTGCAGAAGGCCGAGGCGCCGCGCGACCGCATCGCGGTGATGGTGATGGCGCTGGCCGTCGCGCCCGTGGCGGAGGAGATCATCTTCCGCGGGTTCCTTTATCCCGCGGCGAAGCGCTACCTCGGGCCGTTCGCGGCGCTCGTCATCACGAGTTTCCTCTTCGCCGTGCTGCACGGCCATGTGCCGTCGGTCCCGGCGCTGGCCACGCTCGCCGTCTGCCTCACGCTGGCCTACGAGAAGACCGGCTCGCTCATCGTCCCCATGGCCATGCACGCGCTCTTCAACGCCGTCTCGGTCACGGCCATCCTTTTCTTCGCATGAAGCCGGGTGCGGGCGAGGACGCGGTGGTGCGGCGCCTCGCGCGGCTCGCCGGCAAGCCCGGCCCCGGCGTGGTGGCCGGCATCGGCGACGATTGCGCCGTGGTGCGACCGGCGGCGGGGGGCATGCTCGTGTTGCTCAAGACCGACTGCGTGGTCGAAGGGCGGCACTTCACTCCGTCCCACCCGGCAACCGCGGTCGGTTGGAAATCCGCCTGCCGCGCAGTGAGCGACATCGCGGCCTGCGGCGGCGTGCCGCGCCATGCGCTCATCACCTGCGTGCTGCGCGCCGGACAGGAAGGACGCTGGCTCAACGGGGTCTATCGCGGACTGGCCAAGGCCGCGCGCGAGTTCGGCTTCGGGATCGTCGGCGGGGACTTGTCGCGGACGGACGGGCCGGCCGTCATCAATGTCGCGCTCACCGGCGAAGTGGAACGCGAACGCCTCGCGGGGCGCGGCGGCGGGCGGCCGGGCGATGTGCTTTTCGTGACCGGCCGGCTCGGCGGCTCGCTGGCATCGGGCCGGCACCTGCGCTTTTCCCCGCGGCTCAACGAGGCGCGGTGGCTGACCGGGAACTTCCCCGTCAACGCCATGATGGATCTGAGCGACGGCCTGGCCTCGGACCTGCCGCGCTTGGCCGCGGCCAGCGGCACGGGATTCGCCATCGATCCCGCATCCGTGCCACGCCACCGGGGCGCGTCCGTCGCGCAAGCCCTCGGCGACGGCGAGGACTACGAGTTGGTCTTCGCCGTTCCACCTCGTGCGGAGGCGGCCGTCCGCTCGGCGTGGGCGCGGCGGTTCCCGCGCCTTGCCCTCACGCGCATCGGGACACTGGCCGCCGCGGGCGTGGCTTCGGGATTGGGCGGCGCGTGCGGGTTCGACCACTTTTCGTCATGAAGATCGAGGCTTTCATTTTCGACATCGGCAACGTGCTGGCGCTTTTCGATTTCGGCCGCGCCGTGGCGGCGTTGGAGGAACGCGGCTGCCCCGTGCGCGAATGGCAGGCGGTCGAACCGCTGGCGCGACGCTACGAGACGGGGCAGGTCGGTCGCGATGCGTTCCTGGCCGAACTCGCCGGCTTGCTCGACGGCCCGGCCGACCCGGCGGACCTTGCTCGGGCGTGGCAGGACATCTTCACGCCGAACCTGCCCATGTGGGAGGTCGTGGAGAAATTGCACGGCAGCTACCCGCTTTATCTCCTCTCCAACACGAACTGCCTCCACCTCGAGCACATGACAGGGCGATACGAGGTGTTCAGCCGGTTCGCCGACGGCGTGTATTCCCACGTGGCCGGGGCCATGAAGCCGGACCCGCGCATCTTCGCGCAGGCGATCCGTCAGTTCGGCGTGCGACCGGAGGCGACCATCTATGTGGATGACCTCGCGCCGAATGTCGCGGCGGCGCACGAAGCGGGCCTGCGGGCGTTGCCCTACAATGCCGGGCACCACGAGGATTTTCTCAAGGACCTGCGCGCGCTCGGCGTGCAATGCGTTTGACTTGAAGGGGGGCGAAATTACCCTCGCACGCAGTGAAAGTGACGTTTGAGCAGCTGGAAGAAATCTACAACCGCCCGTTTTTCGACCTGATCGAAGAGTCCCGCCGGGTCCACAAGAAGCACTGGCCGGGACGCCAGATGCAGCTCTGCACCCTCCTGAGCATCAAGACCGGGGCGTGCAGCGAGGATTGCGGCTACTGTTCCCAGAGCGCGCACCACGACACCGGACTCAAGCCGCAGCCGCTCATGTCCACCGAGGACATCCTGCCCCACGCCCACGCGGCCAAGGCCAACGGCTCGACCCGCTTCTGCATGGGCGCCGCCTGGAAGGGCGTGCGCTCGGGCGACCGCCGCTTTGAGTCGGTGCTGCAAACCGTGCGCGAGGTCAGCAAGCTCGGCATGGAAGTCTGCGTGACCCTCGGGCAGCTCAGCGATGACGAGGCGCGCCAACTCAAGGAGGCCGGCGTCACCGCCTACAACCACAACATCGACACCTCGCCGGAGTATTACCCCGAGATCGTCTCGACCCACACCTTCGAGGACCGGCTCAACACGATCGGCGCCGTGCAGCGCGCGGGCATGTCCGTCTGCTGCGGCGGCATCCTCGGCATGGGTGAGTCGGTCAACGACCGCCTGCGCATGCTCGAGGTGCTGGCCAACTTCGACCCCGCGCCGGAGAGCGTTCCGATCAACTGCCTCGTCCCGGTCGAAGGGACGCGGCTCGAGGAAGCCGAACCGGTGAAGCTGTTCGAGCTCGTGCGCCTCATCGCCACCGCGCGCATCGTGCTGCCGCTGTCGAAAATCCGCCTTTCCGCCGGCCGCACCTCCATGACCCGCGAGGGTCAGGCCCTGTGCTTCTTCGCCGGCGCGAACTCGTTCTTCTACGGCGACACGCTGCTGACCACGCCGAATCCGGAGACCAACGAGGACCTCGACCTCCTCGCGACGCTCGACCTCGAGCCGCTCGCACCGCACTCGCCAGACTCGGTCCCCGTGGCCTGAGGCGGGCGCGAGTGCGGATCAACCAAGCTTCGCGGCCACAAGGCCCTCGAGCTTGACGATGTCCTCGGAGAACTTGCGGATTCCCTCGGCCAGCTTCTCGGTTCCCATCGCGTCCTCGTTCAGAAGCCAACGGAAGGTTTTCTCGTCGAGCGGGATTTTCTCCGCGTCGGACGCCTTGGCTTCCTCCACCGAGAGCTTGCGCGTGACCGGCGCGTCGGACGCCTTCAACTCGGCCAGCAACTCGGGGCTGATGGTGAGCAGGTCGCAGCCGGCCAACTCCGTGATCTGCGAAGTGTTGCGGAAGCTCGCGCCCATGACCTGCGTCTCGTAGCCGAACTTCTTGAAGTAGTTGTAAACCGTGCGGACCGACTGCACGCCCGGGTCGTCCGCGCCGTGGTATTCCTGCTTCGTCTTGGCCTTATACCAATCGTAGATGCGCCCGACGAAGGGCGAGATGAGGCGCACGCCGGCCTCGGCGCACGCGATGGCCTGGGGCAGCGAGAAGAGGAGCGTGAGGTTGCAGTTGATGCCCTCTTTCTGCAGGACCTCGGCGGCGCGGGCTCCCTCCCATGTGGAGGCGATTTTGATCAGGATGCGCTCGCGCGGGACACCGCGTCCGGCGTAGAGGCCGATGAGCTTGCGCGCCTTTTCGATCGTCGCGGGCGTGTCGAAGGAAAGCCGGGCATCCACCTCGGTCGAGACGCGGCCGGGCACGATCTGCAGGATCTTCTCGCCGAAAATCGTGAGGAGGTCGTCGATGATGTCGCGCACCAGTTCCTCGCGCGGGAGCGAAGAGCCGCGACGGTCGCGCACGGCTTGGTCAAGCAGGACGGCGTATTCCGGTTGCGCCACCGCCTTGTAAATGAGCGTGGGATTGGTGGTGGCATCCTGCGGGGAAAACTCGCGGATACTCTCGAAATCGCCCGTGTCGGCGACGACGGTGGTGAATTGCTTGAGCTGGTCGAGTTGGTTCATGGCGGGCATGGGATGGAGGTTAGACCTCCGGGTTTGGGTTAGCAAACGTGGGCGAGGCTGGCGGCGATGAAGCCGCGGAAGAGCGGGTGCGGGGCGCGGGGCTTGGAACGAAACTCGGGATGGAACTGGCAGGCCACGAACCACGGGTGGTTCGAGAGCTCGATGACCTCGACCAGCGAGCCGTCGGGAGAGGTGCCCGAGAGCACCATGCCTCGCTCCTCAAGGACGGCGCGGTAATCCATGTTGAACTCGTAGCGGTGGCGGTGGCGCTCGGCGATCTCGGCCGTGCCGTAGAGTTGGTGGGCCAGCGTATTGCGCCGCAAAGCACACGGGTAGGACCCAAGGCGCATGGTGGCGCCCTTGTCGGTCACGTCCTTCTGCTCGGGCATGAGGAAAATGACCGGGTGCGGAGTCTCCGGGTCGAACTCGGTGCTGTCCGCGCCGTCGAGCTTGCAGACGTGGCGGGCGAACTCGACCACGGCGACCTGCATGCCGAGGCAGATACCGAGGTAAGGGGTGCGGGACTCCCGCGCGTAGCGGGCCGCGGCGATCTTGCCCTCGACACCGCGGTCGCCGAATCCCCCGGGCACGAGGATGCCGGCCACGCCGCGCAAATGCTGGGCGGGCGCGCCCTCGGCCTCGAGGTCCTCGGCGTCCACGAGCACGAGGTCGATCCCGCAGTCGTGCGCCGCGCCGGCGTGGGTGAGCGACTCGTAGATGCTCTTGTAGGCGTCCTGCAGCTCGATGTATTTGCCGACCACGGCGATGGCCACGCGTTTGCGCGGCCGGACCACGCGCTCGACGAACCGTTGCCATTCCTCCATCCGCGCCGGCGGGGTTTCCAGGCGCAGAGCCTCGCAGACCACCTCGTCGAGACCCTCGCGCTGCAGCATGAGCGGCAACTCGTAGATGGTGTGGTCGACATCGCGCGCCTCGATGACGGCGCGCTTGGGGACGTTGCAGAAAAGCGAGAGCTTCTCGCGCACATCCTCGTCGAGCGGATACTCGGTGCGGGCGATGACGATCTTCGGCTGCAGGCCGATCTCGCGCAGCTTGGCCACGCTCTGCTGGGTCGGCTTGGTCTTGAGTTCGCCCGCGGCTTTGATGAACGGCACCAGCGTGACGTGGATGAGCATGGCGTTGCCGTCCCCGGCCTCAAGGAGGTATTGGCGTATGGACTCAAGGAAAGGCAGGCCCTCGATGTCGCCCGTGGTGCCGCCGATCTCGATGATGGCCACGTCAGCGGTGCCGCCGGCGGCGAGTTCGTGGATGCGCGATTTGATCTCGTCGGTCACGTGCGGGATGACCTGCACCGTCTTGCCGAGGTAATCGCCGCGCCGCTCGCGGGCCAGCACGGTCTCGTAGACCTGCCCGCTGGTGAGGTTGTTGGGACGGCCGAGCACGCAGTCGGTGAAGCGCTCGTAATGACCGAGATCGAGGTCGGTCTCGGCCCCGTCGTTCAGCACGTAGACTTCGCCGTGCTGGTAGGGACTCATCGTGCCCGGGTCCACGTTGAGGTAGGGGTCGAGCTTCTGCATGGTGACACGCAGGCCGCGACTTTCGAGCAGGGTGCCGAGGGACGCCGCGGCCAGCCCCTTGCCGAGCGAACTGACCACGCCGCCGGTGACGAAGATCGTCTTCATGGACGGCGGGCGGCGGACAAGGCGCGGCGGGCGCGGGCAAGGTCGGCGGGCACGTCCACTCCGACCGAGGCCGACTTCACTTCGATGACACCGATGCCGACGCCGTGCTCGAGGGCGCGGAGTTGCTCGAGCTTCTCCGCGCGCTCGAGCGGCGTGGGTTTCCATTTCACGAAATCGAGCAGCATCCGCCGACGGTAGCCGTAAATGCCCTGGTGACGCAGGTATTTTATTCCGCCCGAGCCATCGCGGTCGTGGGGGATCGGACTGCGCGAGAAATAGAGCGCTCGCCCGGCGAGGTCGGTGACGACCTTGACGACATTGGGGTTGGCCAGGTCGGCGGGTCCGAGCGGGTTGGCCGCTGTGACCATGCCGAGACGCGGGTCGCCGAGCAGCGTGCGGGCCAAGCGGTCGATGGTCGCCGGCGCGATGTCGGGCTCGTCGCCTTGGATGTTGATAATGATGCGGGCGGCGGGCAGACGGGCCGCGACCTCAGCCAGGCGGTCGGTGCCGGTCGGGTGCCGCGAGGAGGTCATCGCGACCTCGGCCCCGAAATCGAACGCGGCCTCGGCGATGCGCATGTCGTCGGTCGCCACGATGACGCGGTCAACTTCGCGGGCCCGGCAGGCGCGCTCCCAGACGTGGCGGACCAGCGGCTTGCCGCCGAGCACGGCCAGCGGCTTGCCCGGGAAGCGCGTCGAGGCCCAGCGGGCGGGAATAATGGCGATTACGCCCGGCATGCGGCGGCCTCCTTCAAGATATGGTCGGCAGCGAAGCCGATGTCCGGGACGACGGCATCAGCCCCGCACCCGAGGTGTTCGCGGCCGTAGCCGGTCTCGACCAGAATCGTGCGCAGGCCGGCACGGCGTCCGCATTCGATGTCCGCCGTGCGGTCGCCGACGAACCATGAGCCGGAAAGATCGAGCCGGAGATCGCGGGCGGCCTCCTCGACCATGAGAGGCGACGGCTTGCGGCGCGGGCTCGGACGGTCGGGGTGGCTGTCGTCGAAATAGGTGGCGTCGATCACAGCCGGCTTGAGCTGCCAAAGAACTTCCTCCTGCACGCGCTGGAAATCGCCGGCCGTGAAGAGGCCGCGGCCGATGCCGCTCTGGTTCGTGATGATCACGATGGCAAACCCCGCGGAGGCGAGCCGCTGCAAGGCCTCGCCCGCCCCCGGGATGGCCTGCACCTGCGAGGGGTCGGCGCAGAAATTGACCTCGCGGATGAGCGTCCCGTCGCGGTCAAGGAAGACAGCGGGGCGCTCAGCCGGCATGGTCGTCGAAACTTGAGAGGAGCTCGGCCGGGGTCACGGTGGCCGTGCCGAGTTTGCCCACCACGACGCCGCTCGCGTGGTTGGCGATCTCGGCCGCCTCGACCGGCGTCGCCCCCGCGCAGAGCGCCAGCGTATGCAGGGCCACAGCCGTGTCGCCCGCGCCCGAAACGTCGAAGACCTCACGGGCGCGCGTCGGCGTGTGGTGCCGGACACCGGCGCGCGTCATCAACAACATGCCGAGTTCGCTCAGGGTGATGAGCAACTGCTCGGTGTCCCACTTTTTAAGCAAAGCCTCGCCCACGTTGAGGAGCGCGGTGTCCTGCAGGGGATCGGGGACCGGTTCGGACGCCGGAACACCCGCCGCGGCGAACGCCTCCTGCCGGTTCGGCTTCACCACCGACACGCCGTGCCACGGAAGGGGATTGCCGGGATTAGGATCCACCGCGACAAGGCAACCCGCAGCCCGCGCGCGGCGGACGATTTCGCCGGCCAGCGACTCGTCGAGCAGACCCTTGCCGTAGTCCTCGATGATCAAGGCGTGGCAGCCGTGCAAGGCCGCGCCGAGCGCTTCGAGCAGTGCGGCCCGCTCCGAGTCGGTGGGCGGGGCCGACTTCTCGCGATCCACGCGCACGACCTGCTGGGTGCGGGCGATGATACGCGTCTTCACGGTGGTCGGCCCGGAAGCGCGTGTGACGACGGCCTCGGTGCCGATGCCCCCGCCGGCCAGCAACCCGCGCAGGCGGTTGCCGGCTTCGTCGTTGCCGCTCAAGCCGAGCACGGCGACACCCGGCGTGAAGGCGCGGAGGTTGCGGGCGACGTTGGCCGCTCCGCCCGGATAAGATGTTTCGCGCTCCACCGCCACGACCGGCACCGGCGCCTCGGGGGAAATGCGCGAGACGCGCCCCCAGATGAACTCGTCGAGCATGAGGTCGCCGGCCACGACAACGCGGCAGGCGGACATCTTCCCGATGAGTTCCCGCAGGCGCGCGGCGCTGGGCAAACAATCCACGGGTGGTTTTTATGCTTTATCTTGGCACCGCCCCAAGTGAAATTTCCTGCAACCGCATGCTCCGCGCGTCCCTCACCTGCCTGCTGCTCGCCGCCTCCCTGACGGCGCACGCACAGAAACCCGCCAAGCAGATCGACCTCAGCCAGTTCCCGGCCGAGACCGTTGACGATGTCGTCGTGCCCGTGCCGAGCGAAGTGTTCGCCGTGCTCGACAAGCTCGGCAACCCGAACTGGCGGTCGCTCCTTTCTGCCAAGGCCGACTTCCCTGCCACGGCCAACCGCGCGCAGGACGCCCTGCTCCTCGGCACCGTGATCGCCGACGGCTTCATCGCCGTCGAGGCCGAGGACAGCGAACGCGTCAAGGAGATCGGCCGCAACGTCCTCACGCTCGCCGAGGCCATCAACGTCCGCAAATCCGTCGTCGCCCGCAGCAACAGCATCGTCGAGAAGGCCGACGCCAAGGATTGGAACGCCGTGCGTCGCGAATTCGACGGCGCCCTGCAGGACGTGAACAAGGCCATGCTCGAGCTCAACGACGGCCCGCTCGCCCAACTCGTCAGCCTCGGCGGCTGGCTGCGCGGCACCGAGGCCCTCACGGCGATCGTGGGCGAGAAGTATTCCCGCGAGCGCGCCGAGTTGCTCCACCAGCCGCTCCTCGTCGATTACTTCGAGAAGCAGCTCGCCGGCCTCGGCCCGCGGCTGCGCCGGAACGCCCTAGTCGGCGACGTCGAGAAGGCCCTCGACCGCATCGGCCCGCTCATCAAGAACGCCCCGGACAAGGACATCTCCCCCGAGGCGGTGGCCGAAATCAACGCCGTCTCGACGGCCATCATCGGGCAGATCCGCTCCAAAGCCGGTTGACCATGCAGCCACGCGCCCGATCCCGCCGTCGCCTCCGCCACCTCCTGGCGGCGGCCCTCCTCGCCGCCAGCCCCGCGCTCGCCTACGTGGACGACGCCCTGTCGTTCGCCTACGAGGCGGCCGATCCCTACGCCAAGCAGGGGTGGGTCATCCGCGAGGACGCATGGGGCGGCGACCTCGCCGTCGGCGGCAAGAAGGCCGTCACCGCGCAACTCTTCCGCGGCAACAATTACATCTTCTTCCTCGGGACCGACGTCACCGGAGCCAGCCTCCGCGTGAACATCTACGACTCCGCCGGCAACCTCGCCGAGTCCAAGTCCTGGCAGCGCGGCCGCTTCGCCTACGCGGAGATCAAGCCGCGCTCGACCGGCACCTACTACGCCGTGATCGAAGTCCTCTCCTCCCCCGAGGAACGCACCGGCTGGGCCCTCGTTTACGGCTTCAAGCAGTGACCGCTTGATGGAGAGCACCACGCTCCAGTTCGACAACGCGCGGGCTGCCGCCGCGCTCTACGAGGGCGACGAACGCCTGTTGCGCGAAATGGAGCAGCGCCTGGGCGTCCAAGTTGCGGCGCGTGACGGCTGGATCCGCATCGAGGGAGAGAAGGAGAACATGGGCCGCGCGGCCCGCGTCTTCAACGAACTCGACGAGGCCCGTCGTGGCGGCGCTGCCATCGGGCGGCACGAATTCCGTTACGCCCTCGAAGCCGCCGAGGCCGGGGCGGGAAATGGCAACGGCCGCGTCACCGAACTCGCCGCCGAGCGCATCGTCTGCTCGCCCCGCAAACCGCCGGTCGTCCCCAAGACCGCCGGCCAGCGCGACTACGTCCGCGCCATCCGCGAGAAGGACGTCGTCTTCGGCGTCGGCCCAGCCGGCACCGGCAAGACCTACCTCGCCATGGCCATGGCCGTGGCCGCGCTGAAGAAGGAGCAGGTCAGCCGCATTGTGCTGACCCGTCCGGCGGTCGAGGCCGGCGAGGCGCTCGGATTCCTCCCCGGAGCGCTCGAGGAGAAGATCCTGCCCTACCTCCGGCCGCTCTACGACGCGCTCTACGACATGCTCGAGACCGAGGAGATCCAGAAGTTCATGGACCGAGGCATCATCGAGATCGCTCCCCTCGCCTACATGCGCGGCCGCACGCTCAACCACTCCTTCGTCGTCCTCGACGAGGCCCAGAACACCACGGCCGAGCAGATGTTCATGTTCCTGACGCGCCTGGGCAACGGCTCGAAATGCGTCATCACCGGCGACCGCACCCAGATCGACCTGCCGCGGCACAAGCGCTCCGGCCTTCTCGAGGCCGTCGAGGTGCTCGGCAAAGTCGAGGGCATCGCCATCCGCCCGCTCAGCCAGCGCGACGTCGTCCGCCACCCGCTCGTGCAGGCCATCATCAATGCCTACGAGGCCCACCGCGAGGCGGCGCCGGATTCCGAATCATGAAACCAACCCTCCTCGTCCTCGCCGCCGGCATGGGCAGCCGCTACGGCGGCCTCAAGCAACTCGACCCCGTCGGCCCCGGCGGGGAGACCCTCCTCGACTACTCGGTCCACGACGCCCTGCGCGCCGGTTTCGGGCGGGTCGTGTTCCTCATCCGCCGCGACATCGAGGAGGAATTCCGGGCCAAGGTCGGCGCGCGCTACACCGGCAAGATCGCCATCGGCTACGCTTTCCAGCAACTCGACGAGTTGCCCGACGGACAACAACCTCCCGCCGACCGCGCCAAGCCCTGGGGCACAGCCCACGCCGTGTGGTGCGCCCGCGGCGTGATCAACGAGCCGTTCGCAGCGATCAACGCCGATGACTTCTACGGCGCCGACTCGTTCCGTGGCATGGGAGAATTCCTCGCCGGCACCGCACCGGGCGCGCAACCCCCGGACTTCGCCATGGTTGGATACCGGCTGGACCGCACGCTGAGCGAACATGGCACCGTGGCACGGGGCCTGTGCGAAGTAGACGACTCCGGTTTCCTCCGGGGCGTCGAGGAACTCACCGACATCGCGCGCGACGCCGATGGAACGATCCGCGCTGGCGGCCGCGAACTCGCGCCCGACGCTCCCGTCTCGATGAATCTCTGGGGCTTCACGCCGCAGGTTTTTCCCCTGCTCGAGGTCGAGCTGCGGAAGTTCCTCGCCGCGAACCTCACCAGCCCCAAAGCCGAGTGCTACATCCCCACCGCCGTCGCCGGAATGATCGCGGCCGGCGCGGCCCGCGTCCGTGTTCTTCCCACGACCTCGCCGTGGTTCGGCGTGACCTACCGCGAAGACCGCCCGCACGTCGTGGAGAGCCTGGGGCGGCTGGTGGCCGGAGGCGAATACCCGGCCGCGCTCTGATCCCCGCTCAATCGATGGTCGGGAAGGAGACCTGCCCGGCCGGCGTCGGGAGAGAGCCCGCCTTCTTGACCCTCGCCTTGCGCGGAACGACACCGCGGAGGGCAAGGCGGTCATGCACCGCCGCCGCAACCGTGCGGCCCGTGCGGAGCGCGTCCTGAGTCACACCCTTCGTGCCGAGCGCGCCCGCCGTGACCACGCCGCCGATGACCGAGGCGGCCGCGGGGATGCTCAATGGCGATGGGACAAGCATGCCGATGAGCCCGGGCTCGGCGTTGCTCCCCCCGGTCGTCTCGAAACGCAGCCATGGCTCGGCTGCGGAAAGCGCGAGGTTGTAAACGCGCACCGACGTCTCGAGCCGCGTGCCGCCGGCCCCGAAGCCGATGCCCACGCGCAACAAGCGGCTGCCTTGGCGCACGCGCAGGACGCGGCCCTCGACGAGGAGACCGCCCGAGGGCAACGGCTCGCCGGGCGCAAGCATGCGCCCCGGCCCGATCCACTTCGCGGACCGCGAGAGAACACCGTCCGCAACCAGACGTCCCACCCGCGCCCTCGCATCCTCTTCGCCGGGAGTCGGGGCGGCGTCGAACTCGATGCCGCGCGGGAAATCAAACGGCCGCACCAACACCGCCCCGGGCGCTGCGGACGGGGCGAGCGCGGACTGCTCGCGCACCTCCTTCACACTCACGGACGAGCACGCACAGATGCCGCAGGCGATCAGGAGGGAAAGAAGGAGTCTCATGGCCGCAACTCCAATCTGCCATAGTCCGCCCGCCGATGGAAATCCGCGCGGCCTGACTGAGCCGGCCAGGACGAGAGCGCCTTGTCCCCGCCCGGCGCATCGTAGTCGTAGCGCGCTGCGAAGATTTCCCAGCCGTCGCCCGGCTCTCCGCCGAGCACCTCCCATGGCAAGCCGAAGACAGCCCTCCATCCGCCGTCCACGGGCCCCGAACGCACGATCACTAGACGCGCGGCTTCCGGCGCCGCGCCCGCCTTCCGGTAATCGTCGTAGAAATACAAAGTCTTCCTTCCGCGCGGTGTCGCATGGAACTCGGAATACCGCGTCCCGCCCGCACGGGCCACGAACACCTCGGCCACGTCGCCGAGAAGGTAATGGTCTTGCCCATCCCGTGTTCCCGGAGAGACGAGCGACGCATCCTCGCAAACGAACTCCACCAGCAGCCACCGTTCGTTCCACAGCGCGCGGACGCGGGCCGGCGAGGCGGGCGCACCCGCGACACCGGACAATCGGACCGCCGCGCCCTGCCAGCGCGCCGGCTCCTTCCAAGCCTCCGCCGGCGACAAGCCCGCAGCGAACGTGGCGGAAAGCACAAGCGAGGCCATGAAGTCCATCAGGCCTCCACACCCGTCGCGGCCGCGAGACGCAGGTCGCAGCAGACCTCCGCACCGACCGCCGGACGACATTCCCGGCCGCGCGCCGGTCGCCGTCCGGAGAAAGGTGTAAAGCGTTCGCCCGGGCCTTTCATCGCGAAGACACCCGCGCCGCGCGGCCCCTCGATCTCCAGCACCAGCGGAAGTTGCACCGGGACTCCGGGGTGCAGCGAAGGACGCAAGGCCGACGAACGGAAGCGCAGTCCCGCCACGCTGCAGCCGTCACGCCACTCGCGCAGCGGCAGCTCGCGGCCGTTGAACCGCACCACGGCACCCCCCGCCGGCGCGAGCACCTCGAGGCGCTCGATGGAGGTGTCCACGAAGCGGCTGGTCGAACCGCCCTCGAGCGGCGTCTCGCACAGCAGCGGCCACGCCTCGAGCGCGCGGCGCACGACCACGCCGCCGGGCGCGCGGAGCAGGACGGGGAAGCGCCAGTCCCAGATCTTGCGGAAGACACCCGGATCAAGCGCTATGCCTCCCGTCTCCAACTCGGCCAACACCGCGGTGAAATCCTGCCAAAGCACGGAAGGCAGGAAACACCGGTCGTGCAAGGACCCTCCGAAATCCCGCAGCGCCGCGCGGAACGGCCGTGCGAGCAGGTGCGCGGCCAGGGCGCGCCACAACAACGCAACAGCCGAGGCCCACTCGCGGTGAGGGAAGGATTCGATGGCGCGGAACTCGATGAGCCCTCGCGCGCCTCCGGGAAACTGCGGGTTCCAGAATTTGTCGAAGCTGATTTCCGCCCGGTGCGTGTTGCCCGAAACGTCGCTGTGCAGGTGGAGCAGCGTATCGGCCAGGGCGAAGCGGTGGTCCTGACCGGCGGGCAAGTCCTCGAGCCACGCGTAGGCCATCTCGAGGTCCGAAAGGTTCTTCGCCGCCTCGTCGATGCGCGGAGCCTGCGAGGACGACCCGACGTAGGGACCCGTGAAAATGTAGGAGAGCGACGGATGGTGCTGCCAGAAGCGCAAAATCGACACGATCCATCCCGGCCGCGTGAAGAACGGGTTCTCCCCGCCCGGCGGACCTCCGAATAGGAGATGGTGCCCGCCACCCGTGCCAACCGTGCGCCCGTCGCGCTCGCGTTTGCAGGTGACGAGGCCGCACGCACGCTGGGCTTGGTCCATCACCCGCAGCCAATCGTCGTATTCCTTCCACGTCGCGCACGGAGGCGAGTTGATCTCGAGCACACCGGGATCGGCCGAAAGCACGAGGCCCCGCCAGCAGCGCGCCTCGTCGGAAGGAACATAGCCTGCGAAATCGGCCCCGACTCCCGCAGGCAGCGCACGGCCGACCGTGGCGAGCAACACGGACCACGCCTCCTGCCGCAGGGGCGGAAGGAATATCTCGAACCGCCCTCCGCGCAGACCGACGGTCAGCGCACGACGCACCCCGGAGCCCTCGGCCTTGTCCCATGGCAACCGCAGCCCAGCCGGCCCCTCGGCACCGGTCAAAGCCGTGCCCTCCGGCCAGCGCCAATCCGGCGCGTCCCACTCGCCCTCGTGGTCCAGCGGCAGCACCCACACGGAAGCCCCGCGACGCAGCGGGTCAACCAAACGGCTCACACGCCCGGTCACGCCCAACCGCGACGCCAAACGCGCGGGAAACGCCGCCGCGTCGGCTTGCGTCGCGCGGCGCCCCAAGCCGCGGGCTGGGACCATCGGCTTGCCATCGCGCCGCGCGAGCACATGCAGGGCCCAGCGGGGATTGACCTCGCCAGGGTAAAGTTTTCCCGGCGCGAAGACGGCCAAGCCGCCCTTGAGCGGGCCGGCCAGCAGATGCGAGGCCAGCTTGCGGGCGAACTTCAACTTCGTCGGACCCGTCGCCGCCACGGTCCACTCGGCACCGACAGGACGGCGCGGCACGCACGTCGGCTCGGCACCGAGCATGAGCACGACCCCTTGGTCCTTCAGGATCTTTTCGATGGCAGCTGCTGCTTTCATGAACGGTTGATCTTGAGCGATGTGTCGAGCCGCCCCGGGACCGCACGGTCTCCGAAGTAGAGGCCGGCCACCGGCGCGACATCGGCCGGGACGAGGCCGACAGCCGCGGTGAGATAGTGATGATCGGTCAGGACGCCGTTCGACGGATCGAGCGCGAGCCAGCCCGCGCCCGGCAGGTAAACCTCGGTCCAGGCATGGAGGGCGCTCTCGGCCTTGCGCTCCGCGGGATCGCTCGCGCTCTCCCAGAGGTAGCCGCTGGCCAACCGCGCCGCCATTCCCTGCGCCCGCAAAGCCGCCGCGAGCAGCACCGCCGTGTCGCGGCAGGCCCCGCGACCGCGATGCAGGGTTTCATCGGGCGCGAACGCCTCGCCTTCCTCCCGCCGCTCGTAGGCGATGTTGGCGTGGATCCACTCGTTCATGGCCACGAGCGTCTCGACCGTGTCCGCCCCCGCCCCGGGCGCCAACGCCGCGGGGAACGAGGCCGCATCGCCGCACATCGCGGGGGCGAGCAGGCGCTGCTCGGCCGCATCGTAGGACGCGGGCCACTTGAGCGCGCGCGATTCGAGGAGGAAGCCGAACGGGTTGCGCTCCTCCGCAACGACCTCGAGGTCGAGGGAGAATTCCAGGCGCGCCTCCTCCCGCGGGTAGAAGCACTGCGCCACGGTGTTGTCGAAGATATCGCGGCGCCAGTGCACGCTGGCCGACCCGTTCGTGGAGAACCGGAACGATTCCACCCGCGCGTGCAGCGCGTCGCGCGGGAACAGGCGCACAACGTGCGGCGAAAGGCTCACCGGCTCGTCGTAGATGTAGGCCGCGCGGTATTCGATCGAGAGCTTCATCGTTTCTCCTCCACGCGTTTCATGCGCACCCGCACGGAAAGCTTCTGCCCGCCGCTGCCCTTGAATGTGCCGCGCAAGGGGGTGGCGTCGCTGAAATCCCGGCCGAAGGAAACGGCCACATGCCGCTCGCCGCACCATTGGTCGTTGGTCGGATCGGCCGCCACCCATTGCATGCCCGGCAGCATCACCTCGACCCACGCGTGCGTCGCCACCGCGCCCACCAGCCGGCGGTCGCCCTTGGGCGGATCGGTCTCGATGTAGCCGCAGACGTAGCGGCAGGGCAGGCCGGCCGACCGCAGGACGCTGAGCATGATGTGCGCGAAGTCCTGGCAGACACCCGCGCGCGCCCGCCAGATCGAGGCCAGCGGGGTCCAATTGTCCGTCGCGCCCTGCGTGTAGCGGAACTCGCGGTGCACCGCGGTGTTGAGCGCCTCGATCCCCGCGCGCAGCGTCGCGTCGCCCGGCAACAACCGGCGCGCCCACCGCGCCGCCTCGCCTCCCGAAGGAACCGCCGCGGTGCCGCGCACATAGTCGAAGATGTCCGTCGAGACCGACGAGAAAATCTGCCGCGCCTCGCCCACCGTGAGGTCCATCGCCTCGGCGGGCAGCACCGGCGGCGCCGTCCGCACAGTCAACTCGTTGCGCACGGTGAGGCGGCTGTGCCGCTTGACCATCGAGAAGAACGCGGTCGGGTTGCCGAAGTAATCCGTGTAGGTGGACACCGGCGCCTCGGGATCGAACACGATGGCATGCGAAAGGATCTCCTGGGTCGGGCGCCCCGGAGGCGTCAGCCGCGCCTCGATATACGCCTCGCTGGCCGCGTGCTCGTAACGGTAGTCCGTCGTGTGGGTGATGGAGAAAAGCATGGCCGGTCAGTCGAGCAGCACCTGATGGTTGATGAAGCCGTCCGTCAGCGTCTCATGGATGGCCAGCGTGCGCCGCATCACGTCGGTCAGGAACTCGACCAGCGCGGGCATGCGCCCGGCGTCGAGCAAGACCGTGCCGGCCTCGCGCTCGGAAGTGTGCGGTGCGAGGTAGGACACCCACTCGTGGCTCTCGACCATGCGGATGACCTCCCCCAGCGCCTCGCGCGTGCGCACGGTTCCCTCCGCATCCTCCCCGCCGGCATCGAGCAGGCGGCGGCACTCGGAGAGGCAGCGCCGCACCGAACGCGGCATGTCCTCGCTGCCGTAAAGCATCTCCAGCACGGGAACCGGCTCGGCCCGCATCTGGTAGAGGCGGCGGTAGGCGTCGCGCGAGCCGAGCATGCGCAGGAAGGCGGACAACTCGATCTCGATCGCGTGCTCGGCCGGCCCGGCCACGCCAAGCCGCCGGCCCACCGCTTTGAAGATGGTGCAACCGGCGTTGCAGGTGATGGCCGCGCGCTCGAGGTATTGCCCGGCCCGGCAGAAATTCCACCCGCGGTCGGCCAGCATGGTCGCCTCGGCCGTGCCGAAGAACTCCGCGATGCCCGCCGTCGCGACGCCGCACAAACGCTGCGTCGCCATGGTCAGCAGGGTCTCGTCGCGCTCGGGCCGGAACTTCGCGCGCCCGAATTTCGCCTCGAGATTGTTCAGCACGCCGCAGGCCTCGACGCTCAGGCATTCCTGGATCTGCCGCGCGTTCCACACCGCGCGCTGCAGCGTGTTTATCAGAGACCCCTCCTCCCGCACGTCGAGCGTGAGATGGTAGCGGTCGAGAGCCGTGGTGATGCTGCGCTTGCGGCCGGACTCGGATTTCTCCAGCGGCGGCAGCATGCGGTTCCACACCGGACGGTAGAGTTGCTGCTCGGCGCGGTTGAGTTCCTCGGTCTCAAGGCTCTCGACCACCCCGACCATGTAGGCGAGGCTCTGCGCGCGCTCGAGATAGCGGCCGAGCCAATAGAACGAATCGGCGACGCGGCTGGTCACGTAGGACTGGGGGGCGCGCGACTCGGGGATGCGCACCGGCATCTGCGCGCGGACCGGCGCCGGGTCTCCGTCCGAAAGCACCCACGTGTCCTTGCTCCCGCCGCCCAATTCGGAGGCCGTGAAGATGCTGTCCTCGAGCGAGACGCGGGTCAGCGCCCCCGGGAAGACGTCGTAGCCGCCGTCGGCGCCGCGGAGCGCGAACGCGATGTGGTCCTGCCGCCGCTCGTCGAGCGCGCCGCGCGGATCGAGGCAAGCGGTCAGCGCGCCGGCGTTGCGCGGCTGGGCCACGTGGTTCTGCGGCTCGCGCTCGAGCAACTGCCGCAGGCGCTTCACATCCTCCGCGGAGCTGGCCGCGTGGTGCGCGAGCGGCTCGCCGTAGAGCGGACGGATGTCGAACTCGTCGAGCCGGTCGAGCACGTGGTCGCGCTGGTCGAGGTCGCCGAGCCACCATGTCCGCACGGTCGGGAGCAACTCCGGCTCGTTGAGGTAGAAGTTGACGATGCGCGACGTGAAGGGCAGTAGCGCCCGGTCGTCCGCCAGGCGGCTGCCAATGGAATTCACCACGCTGAGGTTGCCGCTACGCACGCACTGGACGAGGCCGGAGACACCGAGGAGCGAGTCGCGCCGGAACACCATCGAGTCGAGCCAGGCGTCGGCCACGCGGGCGTAGAGCACATCGATGCGCTCCAGACCGGAGACGCTCTTCAGGTATAGGCGGTCGTCGAGCACCAGCAGGTCTCCGCCCTGCACGAGCGGGATACCCATGCGGCGCGCGAGGAACGCGTGCTCGGAATACGCCGGGCTGCCGGCACCGCCCGTGAGCAAAGCCACCACCGGCTCATCCGCCCCGGGCGGCGCCAGGGTGCGGAAAGTCTCGAGGATGGCGACCGGAACATCCGCGATGCTCTGCGGGTTGTGGTCGTGGAACGCCTCGGCAAAGACGCGCGAGAGCGCGCGGCGGTTCTGCATCATGTAGGAGATGCCCGAAGCGTTGCTGAAATAGTGGTGCGCCACCGCCATCCGTCCGTCCGCCAACCGCGTCAGGGCGGCGCCGCAAAGGTGGAGAAACGCCCCGCCCGGACGCGGCAGCCCGACCGCCGGTCGCTGGAAATACGGGCTCCCGAGCACGGGTTGCGCGGGAATGACGTGCTGGCGCAGGATTTCCTTCGGCCCGTGGATGTCCTGCAGGAAGGCCTCGAACGCCCGCAGGCGCTGGCGCAACCCGTCCGCCAGCCGCTCCCACTCGGCCTGGCCGAACAACTCCGGCAACGCGTCACAGAACCACGGGCGCCGCCCCCACGGCTTGTCCCGGTCGATGTTGAAAGTCACCCCCATCTCCCGCATCGTCGCCTCCAGGCGCTCGACGATGAGGCGCTTCTCCCCCGCGGGCATGGCCAGAACACGGTCGAGCAGCGGACGGTAAAGCTCGCGCGGTTGCCCGTCCGGCCCGAACACCTCATCCCACAGGGCGGGCGTCTTACCCTTCCGTTTGCCTTGCACCGGGAGGACGGTCCCCGCCCCCGTCCCGCCGGTCAAGCAGATATGGAATTAGCTTTGACAAACGTCAAAAGCCCCATCTATTCTTTGCGGCCAATTTTTCCATGAAAACCTTTTCCGCCAAAGCCGAGGAAATCCAGCGCAACTGGTGGATCGTTGACGCCGAGAACCAAGTCCTCGGACGCCTCGCCACCAAGATCGCCGACGTCCTCCGCGGCAAGAACAAAGCCGTCTTCACACCCCATTGCGACACGGGCGATTTCGTCGTCGTCATCAACGCCTCGAAGGTGCGCGTGACCGGCAAGAAGCCCACGGCCAAGACCTACATGAGCTTCTCCGGCTATGTCGGCGGCCACAAATCCGAGAACTTCGAGCAGCGCCGCGCGCGCCGCCCGGAACTCCTGGTCGAACGCGCCGTCCGTGGCATGATCCCGCACAACCGCCTCGGCCGCGCCCAGTTCACCAAGCTCAAAGTTTACGCCGGGGCCGAGCATCCGCACGCCGCCCAGCAACCCAAGGAACTCAAGATCGCCTGAACGCCATGTCCGAAGTCCACACAGCCACCGGCCGCCGCCGCACCTCCACCGCCCGCGTGCGCCTCAAATCCGGTTCCGGAAAAATCGAGGTCAACAGCCGCGAACTCCAAGACTATTTCCCCACCACGACCCTCCAGACCACCGTGCGCCGCCCGCTCGAAATCAGCGGACAGACCCAGTCGGTGGACATCGTGGTCAAGACAGCCGGCGGCGGAGCCAGCGGCCAGGCCGGCGCGTCCAGCCTCGCCATCGCCCGCGCCCTGCTCAAGCTCGACGCCAACCTGCGTCCCGAGCTGAAGAAGAACGGCCTTTTGACCCGCGACCCGCGGATGAAGGAGCGCAAGAAGCCCGGCCGCCCCGGCGCCCGCAAGCGCTTCCAGTTCTCCAAGCGCTAAGCCATGCGCCTCGCGCGCTTCCTTCTGCCCGTTCTGCTGGCGGCCTTGCCGCTGCAGGCGGCCGATGGCCCGTCGTTCACCGCCGGCGCCTTCACCTTTGCCGTGCCGGCCGGATGGAATTCCGTCCCGCCCGCCTCGCCTATGCGCCGCGCCGAGCTGCGCATCCCGGGGCCGGAGGGGACAGGGGCGGATGGCGAGGCCATTGTCACCGTCTTCCACTTCGGCGCGGGACAAGGCGGCGGCGTCCAGCAGAACATTGACCGCTGGTTCGGCCAGTTCGGGGGCGACCGCGAGAAGATCGGCGCCGCCACGGCGAAGGAAACCATCGGCACGACGCCAGTCACGTTCGCACGCGCCCAAGGCACATTCCAAAGCGGGATGCCGGGCGGCCCGACCACCCCGCTCGAGGGCCAAGCCCTCTTGGGCGCCATTCTGGAAAGCCCGGAGGGCGACGTCTTCCTCAAGATGACCGGGCCCGCCCCGACTGTAGAGAAAGCCGAACCGGCCTTCGTCGGCATGATTCGCGCGGCCTGCGAGAAGTAGCCTCCGGGCAGCAGGAGTTTCGCGGTTTTTTTCGGAAAAACATTGAACGAACTCCTGACAGATTTGTCAGGATTTGTTCGTCCGGTCCAAAGCGGCCGGGCTACAGAAACACAAAAACCATGAAAACCCACATCCTATCCCTGTTTGCCATCATCGCCCTTGCTGTTCCCGGCTTCGCCCGCGAATCGGCCGCGAGCACCCAAGTCACCCCCAAGATGGTCACCGAAGCCGTCCAAGGCTGGTGCGACGCGCTCCTGCTCATCAGCAAGACCGACATGCAGGGCGGCGACGCCAAGAAGGTCGCCTCGCAGGTCCTCGACAGCGCCTACAACTATCAGGACGGCAACAAGACGCTGTTCAAGCCCACGCTCACGCACGGCAAGCAGACGTTCCGCCTGACCAAGGAGGGAGCGCTCGCCTACTTCGTCGGCGGCAACAAGAAATACCCGAACGATGACGGCTTCGCGCGCAAGGACTGGGTCAAAGCCCGCTTCAAACCCGCCGGCATCCTCGTGGATGGCGACATCGGCATCTTCATGGGCAATGTCTATCTGACCGACGCCAAGGGCAAGACGACCATGGTGGACAAGACCTTCGTCTTCAAGTTCACCAACGGCAAACCCCGTATCCTCGTCCACAAGTCCGCCCTGCCCTTCACCCCGGCGTCGAAGTCCTGACGGCTCGGAACCATCACCTCTGACCGCGGCGCGTGTGCAGCGCGCCGCGGTTCAGAACATGGTCCTCACGGCTTCCAGCAGGAAAGCATCCTGTCCGTGGCCGCCCAAGAGGGACAACCCGACGGGAACGCCGTCGGCCTCCGCGCCCGGCATGGAGATTTGCGGCAAGCGCCCCAGTCCGGCAACGCTGGTCAGGGCCAAGGTGCGCGGGTAGTAAGTGCTGGCCCCTTCAGCGCCGGGCTTGCGGTCAGGCAATGGCTCAGCCAAGCGAGGCGGCAATGCGGGCGTGGTCGGCATGCAAATCAGGTCGCGAGGCCCGAGAAACTCCTGCAGACGACGGAAGCAGAATTCGCGACGCGCGACCGACACCGCCACTGTCCGCCGGTCGAGTTGGTCGGTGAGGGCGAAACTGGCTGCGGTGGCCGGTCCGAACGACGGCTTAGCCGACTCGATCCAAGCGCCGAGCGAACTCTTGATCTCCGCCCACTGCACCACGCAGTAGGTCTCCCTCCACGTCGCGAAGTTTCCCAAGTCTCTATCGCCGACCATCTCGGCCAGCGAAATCTCCCGCACGCGATCGCCGAAACGTTCGCGCAACGCATGCACCGCCCCGGTCAGGGCCGCCCGCAGCTCCTCATCGGCAAGTTCGAAGGCATCGCGCAAAAGGTGGATCGTCCCGGGTTCACCGGACGGCGCACCAGCCGACGCGAGAAGGCAGCGCGATGCACGGGCGAGCACATCGGCCTCAGATGCAAGAACCCCCACCGTATCGAAGCCCGGCGCCAGCGGATTGACGCCGGCCAACGAGATGAAGCCGTGCGACGGACGGAAGCCGAAGATCCCGCAGTTCGATGCCGGAACCCGGACCGATCCGCCGGTGTCCGTGCCCAGGGCGAAGTCCGCCAACCCGCACGCCACCGCCGACGCCGAACCACTCGATGATCCGCCCGGCACACGGTCCGGCGCGCGGGGGTTGAGCGGGGTGCCGAAGAAGTGATTGCGTCCGAGCAGGCTGAACGCCAACTCATCCGTCACCGTCTTGCCGACGCACCGTGCGCCCGCGGCGAGGATCTGCTCCACGCAGACGGCATGCACCACCGCCGGAGGATGCGAATCGCGCCACGACGGGTTGCCGCAGCCGGTGTGGCGCCCGGCCACATCCATGAGGTCCTTCACCGCGAAAGTCAGGCCGTCGAGTTCGCCGGAGCAGGTCGGCGGAAGGTCGAACATCTCCACGAAAGCACCGCTGTCGCGGGCGCTGGTCGCGGCGGGTTTCATTTCGCGCGGGGAGAAAAAACAGCGGGCAGCGGGAATCGAACCCGCATAGCCAGCTTGGAAGGCTGGAGTTTTACCACTAAACTATGCCCGCAGATGCCTGATACGTTCTCCGGCGGCGCTTGCGCGTCAAGACGGTTTTCGGCAGAAGACGGCAGACCTTGCATATGAACGAGACCAACAACCCCACTCCGCGACGGACCCTGCAGGGCTACGTGCTGCCCTTCGCGGTCTTCATGGCCGGCCTGGTGCTGGTCTCGCTGGTGAAGTCGTTCGCACCGGAGGAGGGCGGACCGTTGTGGCTGGCAGATCCGAAATACTGGGTCTATCCACTGCAGACCATCGCCTGCGGAGCGCTGCTCGTGTTGTTCTGGCGCTGCTACGACTGGGGAGCCAAGTGGCATGTCGTCACCGGGGTGCTGGCAGGATTGGTCGTGCTGGCGCTGTGGATCTCACCGCAATGGCTGCTGGGCGCGGAGCCGCGTCTCGAGGGTTTCAACCCCGACACTTTTGCCGACTCACCCGCGCTGTGGTGGTCCACGGTCGCCCTCCGATTCCTGCGCCTCGTGGTGATCGTGCCGCTGCTGGAGGAGATTTTTTGGCGGGGATTCCTCATGCGATACCTCATCAAGGAAGACTTCACCAATGTGCCGTTCGGGGCCTTCACGTGGTTCTCGTTCGGCGCGGTGACGCTGATGTTCGGACTCGCTCACTTCGGGCCGGACTTCATTCCTGCGCTGCTCACCGGCGCGATCTACAACCTGCTCGCCATCCGCACGAAGAGCCTCGCTTGCTGCGTGATCGCCCACGCCGTGACGAACCTCGGCCTCGGCCTCTACATCATGCAAACCCGCCAGTGGGGGTTCTGGTAGCCCGCCGAGGGACGGCGGGAGTTGGCAGTTTTCAGTTGGCGGTTTTCAGGCACACTTGATCCCTACCCACTACTTTCCATGCGCGCGGGACTAGCCCAGATCAACACAACTGTGGGGGATTTCGCAGGCAATGCGGACAAGATCCTTCGGGCTTATCGCGAACTGGTCGCGGCGGGTGCGGACTTTGTTGTCACGCCCGAGCTGGCAGTCTGCGGCTATCCGCCGATGGACCTCGTCTTCCGCTCGGGCTTCGTCGCCGCGGCGCAGGAACAGGCCGCCAAGCTGGCTGCGCAGACCGGGAGCGTCCCGCTCATCGTCGGCACGGTCGAACCAAATCCCGGCCCACACGGGAGGCCCTGCCACAACAGCGCTGTGGTTTTGCAGAACGGAGCCCGGTTGGTCACCGCCCACAAGTCTCTGCTGCCGACTTACGACGTGTTCGACGAGGGACGCTATTTCGAGCCCGCGGCTGAAGTCACGGTGGCGGAGATCGCCGGTAAACGCACAGGCATCACGATCTGCGAGGACCTGTGGACGGCGGATTACCTGCCGCGCGACTACTACGGGCACAGCCCGACAAGCGAACTCCGGGGCCTCGGTATCGATCTCCTCATCAATCTCAGCGCCTCCCCGTTCGAGGCGGGCAAACCGGCGCGGCGCCGCCAGATGCTCGGCGGACTCGCTGCGCGGATGGGCGTTCCGCTCGTTTACGTGAACCTCGTCGGCGGGAACGACCAGCTTGTCTTCGATGGACACTCGTTGGTCTTCGGTCCGGACGGAACCCTCGCGGCACAACTCGCCGGGTTCGCGGAGCAGAACGCGGTTGTCACCCTGCCACCACGGGAGCCTCTGAAAGTCAGCGACCGCGGCGACGAGGCGGACGTGCACGACGCGCTTGTCCTTGGGCTGCGCGATTACCTCGCGAAGTGCGGCTTCGGGCAGGTCGTGATCGGACTGAGCGGCGGGATTGATTCGGCCGTGACAGCCGCCCTCGCCGTGGCCGCGCTGGGACGCGAGAACGTCCTCGGCGTGACCATGCCGGGACCTTACTCCTCCGCGGGCAGCGTTGATGATTCCGTGGCGCTGGCGCACAACCTCGGCATCGATTGCCACACCGTCCCCATCGGCCCCGGCTACGAAGCGGTGGACCGTCAGCTGGCCGGTGTCTTCGCAGGCACACCACCCGGCGTGGCCGAGGAGAACCTCCAGGCCCGTCTGCGCGGACTCACGCTCATGGCCATCTCGAACAAGTTCAACCGCATGGTCATCTCGACCGGGAACAAGAGCGAGATGGCGGTCGGCTATTGCACGATCTACGGCGACATGGCCGGCGGGCTCGCGCTGCTCTCGGACACGCCCAAGACGATGGTTTACCGCATCGCGGACTACATCAACCGCGACCGCGAGGTGATTCCGCGAGCCACGATCGAGAAGCCGCCGAGCGCGGAATTGCGCCCCGACCAAAAGGACCAGGACACACTCCCACCCTACGACATTCTCGACGGCATCCTGCGTCTCTACGTCGAGGAGCAGCTCACGACGGCGGAGATCGCGGAGCGTGGATTCGACGCGGACACCGTCCGCTGGGTGGCATCGCGCGTCGAAGCGAACGAATACAAGCGCCAGCAAGCCGCGCCGGGCATCAAGGTCACATCGAAGGCGTTCGGCATCGGCCGGCGCGTTCCCATCGCGCAGAAGTTCCGCGCCTGAGACATGCCCGCCACCCAAGAAATCCTCGCCGCCCTCGGCGCCTTCCTTCTGGGCTCCATCCCGACCGGCTACCTCGTCGCGCGGGCACGCGGAGTGGACATCCGCCAGCACGGCAGCGGGAACATCGGGGCGACGAACGTCTTCCGCACAATCGGAAAGCCGCTGGGCATCTTCGTCTTCGCGGTGGATGCCCTGAAAGGTTTCGTCGCCGTCTTCGCCGCCTCGCAACTCGCCGCGGGCGGGGCATGGCTGCCTATCGTTGCCGCCGTGGCTGTCATCGCGGGCCACAACTACACGCCGTGGCTCGGGTTCCGCGGCGGCAAGGGCATCGCGACGTCCGCCGGTGTCCTCCTCGCCCTCATGCCGCTCGCCGTGGCCATGATCGCCACCGTGTGGGCCGTCGTCTTCTTCACCACGCGTTACGTGTCCCTCGCGTCGATCAGCGCCTCCGCCGCCCTGCCGCTCTCCGTCGGGGCGCTGTGGTTCGCAGGCTGCGGCGGGAGCGGGCCGCTGCTCGGGTTCTCGATCGTGATTTCCGCACTCGCCATCTGGCGCCACCGCTCCAACATCCAGCGTTTGTGTAACGGCATGGAGCCACGCTTCATCCGCCGCCCGAAACCATGAACGACCCCGCGAACATCTCCGTCATCGGCGCTGGCGGCTGGGGGAGCGCCTTGGCCCAACTGCTCTCCGGCCACGGGCTCCCGATCACGATCTGGGCGCACGCCCCCGCGCAGGCCGCCGAGATCAACACCCACCACACGAACCGCTCGCTGCTTCACGGCGTGACTCTCGCGCCGAACATCCGTGCGACCCACTCCATGGAGGAGGCTGCTGCGGGCGATCTCATCGTGGTGGTGCCGCCCTCGCAGTTCCTTCGCGGCGTGGCCGGACAACTCTCCGCCGCTGGCGTCCGACCCGGCGTGCCTCTGGTTTGCTGCACGAAGGGACTCGAGCACCACAGCGGACTGCTCATGACGCAGGTGCTGGAGGAACTTCTGCCCGCCAACCCCGTGGCCGCGCTTTCCGGCCCGAACCACGCCGAGGAAGTCGCGCGAGGCACTCCCGCGGCTGCGGTCGTCGCGGCAGCCGACCACGAACTCGCCGTCTGGCTCCAGCAATTCTTCTGCACCGATGCCTTCCGCGCCTACACGAGCGACGATGTGGCCGGCGTCGAACTGGGCGGGGCGCTGAAGAACATCTACGCCATCGCTGCCGGCATCGCGGACGGCCTCGGCCTCGGCGACAATGCCAAGGCGGCACTGGTCACTCGCTCGCTCGCGGAACTCGTCCGTCTCGGCACGAAACTCGGCGGCCAGCGCGACACATTCTACGGCCTCAGCGGCCTGGGCGACCTGATGGTCACCTGCTTCAGCGTGCACAGCCGCAACCGCGGCGTGGGCGAGCGCCTGGGCCGGGGCGAAAGCCTCGAGGACATCCGCAAGTCCATGGTCATGGTGGCCGAGGGCGTGCCCACCACGCGCAGCGCGGCGGAACAGGCGCGCGCCCGCGGCGTGGAAGCCCCGCTACTCGACACCGTGCATGCAGTGCTCTTCGAGGGCATGGCCCCACGGGAGGGCTTGCTTCGGCTCCTCTCCCGCGGGCCGAGGCCCGAGCAGGACCGTCCCAAACCATGATCGGCCACCACCTGCGGCGCGCGCACGGACGACTGCGCTGGTATACCGATTCCGACCACGGGCTCGCAGCGCTGCTCGTGCTGCTGACGCTCTATGTCTTCGTGGCCTACCCGCTCGATCAAGGCGACCCTGTGGTCGGCGGGATCGCCAGCGTCGCCTTCTCGCTGATCCTGGTGGCCGGCGTCGTCGCCACGGCGACGCATCACGCCGTCCGGCTGGGCGTGGCTATCGTCGCCTTCATTGGTCTGGCCACGCACTGGTCGAATTTCGTCCTGAGCGGCCGGGTCGACCACATGATCTCGGCCGCCGCAGCTGTTGTGTTCTTCGCTACCCAGACCTGGTTCCTCCTGCACCGGGTTTTCGCCACCGGCACCGTCAACGCCTACCGCATCATGGGCGCGGTCGCGGCCTACATGGTGCTGGGGCTGATGTGGGCCAATGCCTACATCCTCGTCTACCTGATCGAACCCGCGGCCTTCCAGTTCAGCAACCCCGCCACAGCGGAGCCTCCGACCTCCGAGATGCTGTATTTCAGCTTCGTGACCCTCACCACCGTGGGCTACGGGGATATCACCGCCGTGAACCCGATCGCCCGCTCGCTCGTCATGCTGCAGGCGCTCATCGGCCAACTCTACCCCGCCGTGCTGCTGGCTCGACTGGTCACTGAATACCAGGGACGGCCGAAGCCCGCGGCCTGAGAGCCTCGGATTCACGATTGCGCCGGGGATGGGGCGACATTAGGTTGGCGACGTGAGCCCATTACTCGCCTTCAGCGCGCCCGGTTGGCCGGAGATCCTTTTCGTCCTGCTCATCATCCTCGTGCTGTTCGGGGCCAAGCGCCTCCCCGAACTCGCCCGCGGGCTCGGCCAGAGCCTCAATGAATTCCGCAAGGCGCGCGAGGAACTCGACCGCGAGGTCAAGAAGACCGCGACGACCCTCGACGTCAAGGAGGCTCCCGAGAAGGAGCCGCACAAACCCGCCTGATCCGCCGTGGGCGGGCGGCTCGCCATCCTCGCAGCCGCATGCACGGCGTTCGCGCCGGCCATCGGGATCGCATCGCAGCCGAAAGGCGAAGACGTCACCTTCGTCGCGTGGAATCTGCAGAATTTCACGCTTGAGGCACGAAGGGACGACGGCGGACGCGTGACTGCGCCGGCCAAGCCGGAAGACTCGGTCGCGCGCATCGTAAGGACACTGGCCGACCTCAATCCCGACATCCTCGGGCTCTGCGAAATCGGCTCGCGGCGCGACCTCGCGGAGCTCCAATCGCGCATCAAGCGCGCGGGGGTGGATCTCCCGCACGCAGTCTGGGTTGAGGCCGCGGACAAGGAACGCCACCTCGCTCTGCTGAGCCGCTTCCCCATCACCGCCGAGGAGCACGAGACGGAGGCCGCCTTCCTGCTCGGCGGCATCCGGCAGCGTGTGCAACGCGGATTCCTCGACTGCACAATCGCAGTGCGCCCGGGCTTTCCCTTGCGTGTTCTCGGCGCACACCTCAAATCGCGCCGCGTGGTGCCGGATTTCGATCAGGCGGACTTCCGCCGCCACGAGTCGCTGCTCCTGCGGCAACGGATCGAGCGAATCCTCGGTTCCGACCCGGACGCACGACTCCTCGTCTTCGGCGACATGAACGACACCAAGGACTCCGCGACCGTGCGCGGACTGCTCGGACGCCGCGGCGGTGCGACTTCGATGACC
>CAZSUJ010000026.1:38350-42393 GCA_964609925.1 uncultured Chthoniobacter sp.
CTCCGCGACCGTGCGCGGACTGCTCGGACGCCGCGGCGGTGCGACTTCGATGACCATGCTGGCCTTAACCGACGACGTTGGCGACCACTGGACCTACCACTGGGAAGAAACAGATGAATACTCGCGGGTGGATTACGTGATGGTCAGCCGTGCGCTGAGGCCGCTCGTGCAGAAAAAGGGCTCCCGCGTCCACCGCTCGCGCGGCTGGCAGGAAGCGAGCGACCACCGTCCGCTGGTTGTCATCCTGCGCGTTCCCGGTCAACAATCCCGGCCATGAGAACCCTCCTTCTCCTCATCCTGCTCGCCGCCCCGGCTCTGGCCTCGGACGAAGCCGATCGCGCCTGGTCTGGCGTTGCCGCACTGGAGAAGGGACCGGGGCGTCCGCCCGACGACGCTCCGGAGGCCGTGGTGAAAATTGCCCGCGCGCACCTGGCCAAGCAGGAACAAGCCCTTTCCGATTTCATCACCCGGTTCCCCGACGACCCGCGACGGTTCGAGGCGGAGATCAAGTTTGCCGGCGTGAGCGCCGCGCTCGGCGCATCGCTCTCCGACCGCTCCCGCGTCGAGAAAGCCCTGCAACGTCTGGCGGCGGTGGAGCGGTCCGACTCCGCACCCGCCAAGGCCAAGGCCGACGCCGCCTTCCTGCGCATCACCACCACGATGCAGACGGTCAACCTCGCCGCCGCCGCGCGACCCGGCGAAGCCGCGGGCGCCCGCAACACCATCCTTGAGAGCGCGCAGAACTTCGCCGGCCGCTACCCGGAGGACCGGCGCGCGGCGCGGTTGCTCACCGAGGCCGCCACGCTGCTCGATGACCAGCCGAACCGGAAGCGCAAGGTGCTCGAACAGGCCCAGTCGCTGGCCCGCGACGAGGGCACTCGGCAACGCATTGCGGACGACCTGCAGCGGCTCGACATGCTCGGCTCATCGCCGGACATCTCCTTCCCCACGATCCAAGGCCGCGACTTCTCGCTCGCCGCCGAGCGCGGACGCGTCGTCGTCCTCATCTTCTGGGCCGGATGGTCGCCGCCCTCGGTCGTGTGGCTCTCGGAGTTTTCCAAGACGGCGCGCGAGTGGCCACCGGACCGCGTGACCATCGCCACGGTGAGCCTCGACCGGCGGCGCGACGAGGGGGCGAAGACGCTCCGCGCCCTCGGGCTGATGGAGTGGCCGACATCCTGCGAGGGGGGCGGGTGGGACAATGCCTTGGCCCGGCGCCTCGCCATCAACGCGCTGCCCACCGTCTTCGTCTTCGACAGGGAGGGTCGGTTGCGCGAACTCAACGCGAAAGCCAACTGCGCGTCGGTCGTGCGCCAACTCCTCGCGGAGAAGCCGGGCGTCAGGCGCTGATCTGCCAGAACCGCCGCGCCGCGTTCGGCCAGCTGCGGTCTTCGACCCTCGCCCGCGAGGCCGCCCCCATCGTCGCGCGCAACACGGGGTCGGTGCACACGCGGCGCACGGCGTCGCACAGCGAGTTCAGATCGCCGCCGCGCGTGATGAAACCATCCGCCCCGTCGGTCACGAGTTCCCGTGGGCCGCCTTGGTCGGACACGACGCAGGGCAACCCCGAGGCTTGCGCCTCCAGGATGACGTTGCCGAAGGTGTCGGTCGTGCTGGGAAAAACGAAGACGTCAGCCGACGCGTAAGCCGTCGCCAGTTCCACCCCGCTGAGGTAGCCGGTGAAGATTCCCTCGGGGAAACGCGAACCGAACTCCGCTGAATACGGTCCATGTCCCACCACCAGGCCGCGCACGGGCAGGCCTTCGCTGCGGAGGCGGCGCACCACGTCGGCGAAAAGGTCCAACTTCTTCTCCTTCGAAACACGTCCCGCGTAGAGCAAGCCGATCTCGCCCTCGGCGAGGCCCCGCGCCTTCCAGAACGACGCATCGCGCCTCCGGGGCGAGAAGAGCTCGGTGTCGAGCCCGCGCGGCAGAATGTGGATGCGGTCAGCTGGTATGCCGCGGGCCTCGAGCGCGCGGCGGTAGTCCTCCGAGTTCACGAACACGATGTCCATCTGCTCGTAGAACCACTTCATGAAATTCCACGTGAGCGTCTCCATCCAAGAATCGTCGGTGAGGATGCGCACGTATTGCGGGAAATCGGTGTGGTAGATCGCGCTGGTGCGGAGCCCGAGGAGTTTCGCCGCCAGCAACGCGCAGAGCCCGACCGGGCCCGGCGTGCTGATGATGACCTCGGTGAAACCGCCGCGCTGGATGTGGTCGATGATTTCGAGGACGGGCGGGAAGCTCAGCTTCTGCAACTCGTATTCCGGCAACTCGAACTCGCCGACCGGACGGAAGTTGACGATCGGGATCTCGCTCGGTGCGACCTCGCCGCGGGATGTCGCCACCACGAGGTCGAACCCCTCCCCGCGCGCGGCGGCCGTCATCTTGCGGATCGTCGTCGAGACACCGTTGACGTCCTCCAACGTGTCGGTGAACCAGATGCGCCGGCGGTTGAGAAGGTCATCGGGAACCTCGCCGCAGGTGGCCTCGCACAGCGGCTGCAGGTCGGACCGCCCGGGCGAGCGGAACGCGTAGAAATACGGCGCGAGCCCGAGGGCCAGCGGCACGAGCGATCCGGCGAACTGCAGGCTCTCGATGAGACGCCCGGCCTGCAATTGCGCGATGAACTGGGAGAAGAACCGGAATGCGAGCTGGTTGACGAGGAGGTCAGCCGTGAGGAAGGCCCGGCGCTCGGGTTCGGTCACGCCGGCCGTCGCCTGCTCGATGGCCGAGCGCATGCCGGGCTTGCCCACGGCGTCTGCCAATTCTTTCCAGAGCGACGCGTTGCCCGGTAGCGCCACCTCCCAAATCTTCCCCGTGGCGATCCCTTGGGCGAGGAAGCCGAGCTTCTCCGAGAGCGTGAAACGCGTCGGGTCTTTTCCCTCCATGAACCGCGCCGCCATCTTCTCGAGGAGCGCCGCGGCGGGCTTCTGCGCACCGAGCGCCAACCGCGCCTGCGCGAAGCTGAAGATCACGCTGTAAAGACTGTGGGCCATGAGCAGCGGCCCGCCGCCCTCACCGCCCGGACGACACCGGCCATCACGCACCGCGGCGATGAAGTCCCCCGGCGATGACGCCGCGTCCACCTCGGTCCACGCCCGTCCGGCGAAGAATCCGCCCTTGTCGTCCGACCCGCCGGTGAAAACCTTCCGCCACGGGTCCTGCCAGAGCGGCTCCATGCGGCACGAGTCGGTGAAGCGCTCGATGTCCTCCGCCGTGAGCCGGCTGAGCGCGAACTCGGCCGTCCGCCCGAGCAGCCCGTCGCGCAGGCCGTTGACCGTCTCGAAGTGACGGAACAGCAGCACCAAGCGCTGCCAGTGGTCCACCGACAGCCGCTCGTCCACCGGCCAGAACGGATGCGCCACCGCGTGCGCGATGCCCGCCTGCTTCAGCCACGAGGCCAGTTCGTAAATGTTGCGGCGCAGCGACTGGATCTCCGCGTGCTGCGCCTCGTTGATGTCCCACACCAGCAGGTGGACCTTCACGTCGTCCTCCGGGAAGAACGCGGTGACCTCCTCGCTGATGAAGACGCCCGGTTCACCCGCCACCTCGAGGCAACCGTCGATCGTGTCGTGGTCCGTGAACGTGAAGAAGGAGAAGCCCGCCTCGCGCAGTGCGCGCAGCAAGGCCGACGGCTCGGAGCAACTGGCCGGCAGGTCCACCTTGCGCAGCAGCCAGTCGCTGGCCCGCGCGCTGTGCCGGGTGTGGAGGTGGAGGTCGGCGCGCATGGCCATGACACGCCAGACTAGTCTGTGCCGCGCGGCTTGGCAGCACCGGATTCGACGGTGCCGCACAAATTGCTGGCTGAATGCACCCGGCTTGCTTAAGCCTGCCCCATGGCCGCGTTCACCCTCCTGCTACTTGTCATCATCGGCGCAGGCGTCCTCCTCCTGCTCTACGGCATCGCCACCTACAACGGCCTCGTCCAGCTGCGCAACCGTTTCCAGAACGCATTCGCGCAGATCGACGTCCAGCTCAAGCGCCGCTACGACCTCATCCCGAACCTCGTCGAGACAGCCAAGGGCTACCTCAAGCACG
>CAZSUJ010000027.1:0-40976 GCA_964609925.1 uncultured Chthoniobacter sp.
GGATCGTCTTGCTCAGGCCGTCCATCGCCGCGTTGATGCGGTTGTATTCGGCTTTGGTGAGGGTGCCGTCGGCTTTGGCCCGGCGCTCCATCATGCGGATTTCATTGAGCCGGTCCTGCAAGCGTGCGCGTTGCTCGCCGTTGATCTGGCCGGTGCGCGCGGCGTAGTTGATGCGGTTCTGCAGGACGACCTCGCGTTCGTTGATCGTCTGGGCTCCGGCCGCGGGCCCGGAGGCGAGGAGGGCGGCGGCGGCGAGGGCGCAGACGGCTGTGACGGCATTGCGGCCGCGGGTGGAACAACAGGGCGATGAAGAACTCATGTTCATGGTGCAATAGAAGCACATCCGCGCGCTCCGCTCAAACCGGTGCACCGGGCGGCGGGGAAGAAAGTTGCGCGGCGGGCGCGGTTGGGGGATTACTTCACCAATGCCGGTCCCGCTCCGCCTTTCACTGGTTCTGCTGCTGGCCGTGGCCGGATCTGCCCTTGCACAGCAACCCGACCGCACGGCCGTCTTCATGCGGCTGGACCGGGACCGTGATGGCCGGATCACCAAGCAGGAATTCAGCGTCCACCCGCAGGTGCGGCTCAACCCGCAGGCCGCGCGGCAGCGCTTCGTGAGCATGGATCGCGACGGAAGCGGGACGCTGAGCAGGAGCGAGTTCATGGCGGGACCCGGCGGGGGCCCGCGTCAGCCGTCCAGCGCCACCCGTCCGCAGCGCACGCCGTCGGGCGGTTCGGGTTCCGGACGGCAGCCTGATCCCGCCGACGAGCCCGCGCCTGCCGACCCGAGCCTCGACACGGCACCGGAGGATGTGCCGGAAGAACCGCTGCCGGACCTGAAGCCCGAGTCGGTCGACGACAAGGCCGCGCCCGGTCCGACTCCTGTGCCAGCGCCCGGGCGGCTCGATGTGGGCTGAGCCGCTGGCGGCAAGATCCCGCGTCAGCGGTCTGTCCAAGCAATCACCGGGAGTGGTTCCGGCCCTCCGCCGTTTGCGTAAACAGCCGCCTCATAACTCCGGGCTGCAGCCCGCACGGAATCGCCGGCACATCGCCCGGAGTTTTCGATTCGGCGCAGCCAGCAAAGCGGTGTCTCGCCGTGGCGGCGACCGAGGCCGCGGGCGGATGCCTCCGATTGAAGGCGCGATTTCCAGCGGTCCAATGCGGATGGCGGCTCACCGCGGGTGCGGCGCAGCAACGCGATGAGTCCCGCGCCGACGGCGGCGACCATTGCTGATGCAAGGAAGGCGTTCCGCGCCGCTGCTTGGACGGATTCCTCCATGCGGGTGGCGAACACCTCCATCCATGCCGACACGCGTCGGCCCCAGCCCCAGCGCGCGGGGTCATTGGCGGCGACGATGTCATCGAGGAAGGACGGCTCGACGCTGAGCGTGGGATCGTAGCGCAGCCACACGCCTGCCGCCTCGTCCCACGCCTCGACCCACGCATGGGCGTCGGCGTCGCGAACCGTGAGCGTGCGCAACCACGGGTTCCATTCTCCTCCTGCGTAGCCGGTGACGACGCGCGCGGGGATGCCGGCGAGTCGAAGCAGGTTCGCTGCTGCCGCCGCGTAGTGCTCGCAATAGCCCGCCTTGGTCGCGGCGAGGAATTCGCCGAGCGAGCGCACGCGGCCCGGATGGCGTGTGTAGCGGAATCCTCCTTCGCGGAAGAACCGGTCCACCGCCTCGATCGCTCCGCCCGCGTCCATTCCGCTTTTGAAAATCGCGCGCGCCGTCAACTCGAGCGTCCGCATTCCGCGACCGTCCGGCGGCCCCTCCAGCATCGCCGCCACGTCCCGCGGTCGGTCGGTCGGTCGGGTGTTCGTGGCCGCGAACCATCCCTCCATCTCCAACGTGTCGCCCGGCACCGAGACCGGGACATCGAGAGGAACGGCCGGGCGTCCGCGCCGCGTTTCGAGGCGGTAGCGCCAGACGGGCGCGCCCTCGAACCTCCCGCCGCCGGCTGTGCCTCCGCCGCTCCAGCGCAGCCCGCCGTTGGTGTCGAGCGTGCGCGAGCGCCAATACCAGGTGTTTGCCGGAGGAAGCGGGCCGGTGAAGAACGCGACCTGCGCGACGCTCCACCCGCCGATGATTCCGGCGAAGCGCCCCGGTTGAAGCTCGGCCGGAAGTCCGGGTAGCGCGAGGTTCGCGCGTCCGGAGAGGGTGGGGAAGATGGCGAAGCCCGCCACGACCACGGCCGCTATGGGAACGGCGAGCACCACCGCGCGGGAGAACATCTGCCCGAGGCCGACCCGCGCGGGGGCGAGCAACCCCTGTGCCGCGTAGAGCAGGAAAGCCGCGTCCAGCACCGCGGCGAGGGTTCCCAGCCGGTGGTCCAGCGCCATCGCCGAGAGCAGCACCATCGAAGAAAAAAGGCAGAGCGCCGTCCCGCCCGGTCCCGGCCGCCGCCAGAGAGCGGTGCCGGCCAGCCAGAGAGCGGCGGCGGATAGCGCATGCAGGGGTGGCGCTGGGGGAACGAACAGGATCAACGGCGCCGCGGCGAACGCCGCGAGGCGAAGTCGCTTCGGGGCCGACAGCCCGGTCCAGCTGAGAACGATCGCGGCGCCGAGCGCGAGCAGACCCAGCCCGAGTCCCGCGGCCGAGAGGGGCGCCCACGGAACGTGCAACAGCAGCCAGGCCGCGATCGCGACAGAATGTATGCGCACGGGTGCAGTCATGGCGCGGCCGGGTGCGACGCGAGCGCGATGCGACATGCGTCAACGTTGCGTTCGTTCAAATCCGCTGGTCCGAGTTGGAACTCGAACTTCCAGCCAAGACGCATGCATTCGTCGAGCCATGCGCTCATCTGCGCCAGACGATCCTCGGTGTCGCCGAGGAAGTTGGTGTCCTCCCACGCAATGCTCATGCGTCCCGCGCCCTCGAAGTCGCGCACGGCCAGGCGTCCCGACTTGGCCATCACCTTCCAATCCACCCGCGATGGCGGGTCGCCCGCGATGTAAGGACGGTGACCGGTCACGTCCCCGGCTCCGCGACGCCCCGCACTGTCGGCCAGGCTGCGCCACGAGCGCCCGGGCGGATAGACCGGGATGCGCTTGTCGCTCTCGAATGACTTCCACGCGAAGCACAGACCTGCAGGGTAGCCCGAGGACAGCCACAACGGCGGAGCGGGCTGCAGGCCGCGGGCGCCCGCCGGCCAAGGCAGCTCGACCATGATGGTTGCGCCCGGCGGGAGCAAAGGAATGTCGGTGCGTCCGGCTGAGCGCCACCCGCGTCGTCCGCGCAACCGCAGGCCGATCCGTGGACGCCTGCTCCGGTTCGTCACGGCCACGCGCAGGCAGGCGTCCGAACCCGCTGCGACAGGCGCGACCGGTTGCAACTCAGCCTCGAGTCCCCTCAGGTTGTCGTTGGTCTCGAAAAGAACGACGATCCCCGCGACGAGAAGGGTGATGACAAGGATCTGCGCCGGGCCGCCGAGACCCTGGGCAAGGTAACCGGCGCCGAAGAGCGCGAGGAGGAACACCGCGAAGGCCAGCCCCGCCATCGTGGGCACGATGTAAATGCGCTCGCGCCGACGCGGCTTCACGGGACCGGGATCGCCTCGAGCAGACTCCGCGCCATGCCGCCGGCTTCCCGCGCGCCGCCGGCGGCGAACTGTTGCAGGCGGTGCGTGACCACCACGGGAAAGACCTCCTGCACGTCATCGGGCAGCACGTGCGGGCGTCCGCGCACAAATGCGAGTGCGCGGGCCGCGCGCTGCAAGCCCAGCGTGGTGCGCGGCGAGAAGGTCCAGCCGCGCACTTCCGCGGCCGCGGCCAGATCGAGGATGTAATCCGCCACCGGCGCGGCCACGTGCAGTGCGGACGCCTTTTCCTGCCAGGCGATCACGTCGTTCGGTCCGGCCACGGGCGCGGGTAGGACGAAGCCGGTCGCTCGTCCGGGGTCGCGCTCGAGCAGTTTGCGCTGCGTGGCCCGCGACGGCACACCAAGTTCGAGGCGCATGAGGAAGCGGTCGAGCTGCGATTCGGGCAGAGCCGACGTCCCGGCGTGGTCGCGCGGATTCTGCGTGCCGACGAAGAAAAACGGCTCGGGCAGACGGTGCGTTTCACCTTCGATCGTGACCTCGTGCTCGTCCATCGCCTGCAGGACCGCGCTCTGCGTGCGGGGCGAGGCGCGGTTCAACTCGTCGCCGAGCACGAGTTGCGCGAAGACCGGGCCTTTGTGGAACGTGAACTCGCGCGTGGCGGGATCGAAGATGCGTCCGCCGAGGATGTCGGCCGGCAGCAGGTCATTGGTGAATTGCACGCGCTTCATGGCCAGACCGAGGAGGTGCGCGGCCGTCTTGACCAGCGTTGTCTTGCCGACCCCGGGCGTGTCTTCGATCAGGAGGTTTCCGCCGGCGACGAAACAGGCGAGGGTCAGTTCGAGTTCGCGGGCGCGGTCCACCAGCACCTTCCCGGCTTCTTCGAGAAATCGTTGAGCGACCTCTTGCACGGGCGGAACCATACACGCGCGGAGCCTCTTGCAACAGGCGGACGCGCCGATTCGTCCGAGCTTATGACATGCTGCGGCCTCGTGCGTCGCCGCGGATCCGCTAGACTGCCCTGAGTGTCCGCGCCCACCTTCCTCCGAGAGCCCTCGCCGCCGGGTCCGCAGGTGGCTGCGGCCCTGCTGGCGGGCCGGCAGGTGCGTCCGGTGGATCTCGGCGACACGTGGGTGATCGTTCCCACTTCGGGAGCCGCGCGTTGCATCCGTCACCACCTCGCCGTGCAAGCGGGCGGTGTGCTCGCGCCCCGCTTCTGCCTGCCCATGGAGGCGTTGCTTCCCGCCGCGGACGACCTCGCTGATGCGACGGAGCGTGAGTTGATCTGGGCGCGGGTGCTGCGGACGGGGAAACGCGGCCGTTTCGCCTCGCTCGTCCCGCCGGCGGTGCAACTCGACGACTCCGAGGATTTGCTCGGCGTGGCGGGGCGCTTCTCCGCGCTGTGCGACACGCTGGCGGAGGCGGGTCTCGCGCCGGGTGCGCCCGAACTCGTCGAGGCGTGCGGCGGCGATGCGGCACGCTGGCGGGCCTTCGCCGGGCTGCATGAGGAATACCTCGCCGCGCTGGCCGCAGCAGGACGTCGCGACCCGAATCAGGCGAAGTTGATGCAGGCGCGGGAACCAGTCCTGCCACCCGGCCTCAAGCGGGTCGTTGTGGCCTGCGTGGCCGACTTGCCGCGCATCGCGGAGCGTTTCCTCGCGCGCATTGCGGAGGCCGGAGTGGAGGTGGAGGTCCTCGTCTGGCAACCGGCGGACGGGGATGGTTCGGTGGATGCTTGGGGGAGGCCGGACCCTGCATGGTGGGGGAGCCGTCTCGCGCACGTGCCCGAGGATTGCATCGTGGCCGTGAACACCGCGGCTGATGAAGCCGCCGCGTTGTTGGACCAAGCAGCAGAGCGGGGAGGGGAGGGCTTCGCGCTCGTGGCCGCCGCCCCCGAATGTCTCGTTCCCCTCTCCGCCGAGGTTGCCCGGCGCGGTGCGGTGCCTTATTCGCCGGAGGGACGGCCGCTCGCGCTGACCGAAGCGGCGACCATCCTGCGGGGTTGGGATGAGTTCGTCCGCAGCGGTCGTTTGCGCACGCTGCGCCAACTGCTCGATCTGCCCGCCTTCGCCCAAGCTCTGGGAAAACAAGGGGGCGCGCTCACACCCGCCGATGCCCTGGAGGCGTGCGACTGGCTGATGGCGGACCGGCTTTGCGACACGCTCGACGCGGCGCGTGCGTGGCATCGCGGCGCGCCCGAGGGCGGGCGGCGGGACCGCGAGCGACGGCAAGAGGCGGCTGGGCGGCTCATCATGGCCGCGGAGTCCCTGCTCCGCCTTGGCGCCGACGCTGCGCTTTGGGCCTCGGCGGGCCGGGCCGACGAAGTCGAGGCGCTTGATGAGGTGCTCGATTCGGTCGAGTTGTCGGGACTGGTGGCCGAGGAGACCGCGGACTGGCGCCAAAGCCTGCTTCGCCGGGCCATCGGTCGCGCGCGCGTCTTCGAGTCAGCTCCCGCCGGCGCCGTGCAGATCGCGGGCTGGCTCGAGGCGGCTTGGAGCGATGCGCCGCTCGTGTGCGTGGCCGGTTGCCGCGAGGGTGCGCTGCCCTCGGGCACCGGCGAGGATGCGTTCCTGCCGGACGGCATCCGTGCGGCGCTCGGCCTTCAAACCCAGGCTTCGCGTCTGGCGCGCGATGCTTTCCTTCTCGCCGCGCTGCTCGCGTCCCGCGGTCCGGGTGGTGTGATGCTCGGCGTGAGCCGCTTCCGTGCCGGTGGCGAGCCGAACCGCCCCTCGCGCCTGCTGCTGGCTTGCGCGGACGACGACCTGCCGTCGCGCGTGCGGCGGATTTTCCATCCGCCCGCGCCGTGCCGTCCCTCGTTGCCGCCGTCTCCCTTCAAGCTCCGGTTTGACGTGAAGCCGCCTCCGGAATCGCTCAGCGCGACCGCATTCAAGCGCTACCTGCAGTGTCCGCTGCGATTCTATCTCTCCCGTGTCGCCGGTTGGGAGGCATTCGATGACACAGCGCGCGAGATCAACGCGGCCGACTTCGGCACGATCATGCACGCCGTGCTCGACCGCTTCCACAAGCTGGGTGTTTCCGATTCGGCGGACGAGAAAACGATCGCGGACTTCCTCGGCGAGGAGTTGGACCGCGAGATCGTGCGGCAATACGGGTCGGAGCCCTCGCCGGTCGTGCGGGTTCAGGCGGGCTTCATGCATGCACGCCTGCGGGCATTTGCGCCGGCCCAGGCGGCGGCGCGGCGTGAGGGATGGTGCATCATCGAGACCGAGCACGGGGTCAAGCGGGAGGACGGCCATCGCATCGGGCCGCTCGCGCTCACCGGCGTGATGGACCGCGTGGAGGTCCACCCGGAGCTCGGCTTGCGCATCCTCGATTACAAGACATTCGGCCGTCCCAAGACGCCGGAGGAAACGCACTTCGCCCGTCCGCACGGCATGTCGGAATGGGAGGCCACGAAGATCACGCGATCCGGGAAAAAGGGGCAACCGGTGGCGAGGGTGTGGTCCGATCTGCAACTGCCCCTCTACCGCCGTCTCGCCGCCACGATCTGGCCCGAGCACGCGGAGCGTGGATTGCGGGTCGGTTACGTCCTGTTGCCCGCCGAGGAGATCGAGGAGCCGTTTGTCACCCTCGACCTCGATGACGATGCCTTCGACTCCGCCATGAAGTGTGCCGCGGAGGTTGCCGACCGCGTTGCCCGTGGCGTCTTCTGGCCGCCGACGCCAGCCGACCGCGTGGAGCACGACGACCTCGAATCGTGGTTCGGCGGGGACGATCCGGCCGCCCTGCTCGACCCGGAGACGATCCGTCAACTGGAGGGCCGTCCGTGAGCGGGTTCGAACGCATCCTGCTCATCGTGGCCAATGCCGGGAGCGGAAAGACCTACCGCTTGGTCACGCGCGTGCTCGAGTTGCTGTCGCTCGGAGAACAGCCGGACCGCATCCTTGCGCTCACCTTCACCCGCAAGGCCGCGGCCGAATTCCTGCAGAACCTTTTCTGCCGCCTCGCAGACGCGGCGGTGACGGACGAGGCTTTGGCGAAGTTGCGCCATGACTTGCGCCGCCCCGGGCTGACAAGGACCGACTGCATCGGATGGATGCGCCAACTCGCCTCCGCATTGCCCCGGCTCTCCATGGGCACGATGGATCAGTTCTTCGGTCGCATCGTGCGCACCTTCCCGCTGGAGCTCGGACTCGGGCGCGAGTGGCAGCTGATGGACGAGGCGGCGGGGGACGAGAACCGCCGAGCGGCGCTCGAGGCGGTTTTCGCGGGGGCGGCCGGCGAACGCGGCGGGCTTGATGAGTTGGTCGAGTTGATCCGCCAGCAGGACCGCAACCGCGCGTCGCAGTCGGTCTTCAAGCTCATGGCCGACACGACCGCGCAGTTGCAGGAACGTTACTTGGAGACGCCAGCGGACATTGTGTGGGGCGATCCCGCGACCATCTGGCCGGATGGCAGTCCCATCCTCTCGGCCGGTTCGGTGGACGAGGCGGCGTCCGATCTCGAGGCGGCGATCAGCGAGACGAATCCGGATCTCTCCGACGACGCGCTCTCGCAATGGCGCGAATGGCTCGCCCTCGCGCGAGCCCACCGGCCTCCCGGACGCATGGACCCGGTGCTGGAAAAGTTCGTCGCAGGGAAACTCACTGGCGCGAGCGTGGACAAGAAAACCGGTGATGCCTACGTGCCCGCCGGCCACGGCGCGGCGAACCGCCTTTACCTCCGCGGCCGCCTGCCCGCCGCCCGCGAGGCGCTTCTGCTCGCGCTGCTCAAGCCGGAGTTGGAGGCGCGCCTCGCTTCGGCCCGTGCCCTGCACGCGATCCTCCGGCGCTTCGAGGCGGCCTACGATGCGAATGTGCGCCGCAACGGTTCGCTCACTTTCTCCGATATCGCCCGCTTGCTCGCCGGGGACGCGGGCTCCGCGTGGCACCGCGACCTTGAATACCGTCTGGACGGGCGCCACGACCACTGGCTGCTGGACGAGTTCCAAGACACCAGCCGGCTGCAATGGTCGATCCTCGAACCGTTGGCGGACGAGATCATCCAGGACGATTCCGGCCGTCGCTCGTTCTTCTACGTCGGCGACACCAAGCAGGCCATCTACGGATGGCGGGGCGGAGACGCGCAGCTCTTTTGGGAAATCCGCGACCGCTACAACCGGGGAACCGGGGATGTCGTCAGGGAGGAGCAACTCTCCGTCTCGCGTCGCTCGGGCCGCGCCATCGTCCGCTCTGTGGAGAAAACCCTGCAGCCCGCGGCCGTCGAGGCCTGCATGGAGAGCTTTCGCTTCCCTGCGGCATCGGTTGAGGCGTGGAAGCTGGCATGGGTCACCCACCAACCAAGACCGGACGCCCCCGAGGGTTACGTTCGATTTGCGACCGTGCAACTGGGCGAGGACGAGGAGGCTGGGCAGGATTCACTGGACCGCGCCTTGCTGGAAATCCTCCGGGAGGTCCAGCCGATCGAGCGCGGGCTCGATTGCGCGATCCTCGTCCGCACGCGCGACACCCTGCAGCACTACACAGCGCTGCTGAAGGCCCGCGGTTATCCCGTCGCGGGCGAAGGAAAGACCAACCCTTGCACGACGACTCCCCTCGGTCGTGTGATTCTTTCCCTCATCCGCACGGTCGCGTTCCCCGGGGACACGCTCGCCTGCGCCCAGGCGCTGGCCTCGCCGCTGGCCGCGCTGATGGATGGCGCCCCGGACGCTTTCCGTCACGGAGCGCTGCGCGCGTCCGCCGCCGACGGTTTCGCCGCGGTTTTGCGCGGCTGGTTCGTCCGTCTCGAGGCGGTCGGGTTCCATCCCGGGGCGGATGGAGAGGCATGGTTGGCCGCTGCTGCGGATTTTGATGCTACCAAGGATTCGGCCGGCGGGTGGCCGGAGTTCGCGCACTTCGCCGAGGCGCGCACGGTCGAGGAAAGCGAGACACCCGGCGCGGTGCGCGTCATGACCATCCATGCCGCCAAGGGGCTGGGTGTGGACATGGTCATCCTCCCCGAGTTGGGAGGCAAGGGCATGACCGACCTGCGTGATTCGTCCGGCATCACGCTCCGGCGCGGTCCGGACGGTCGCGTGCAATGGGGAATGGCGATGCCGCGGCAGGATTTTTGCGCGAACGACCCTGTCCTCTCCTCGGCGCGTGAGGAGGCACTCGGCCGCCAGGCTTACGAGGCGCTTTGCGTCCTCTACGTCGCCATGACCCGGGCCAAGAAGGCGCTCTACTGCCTCACCTTGCCTGGCCGCAACATGAAGAATGCCGGAAACCTCCTCGAGCAAACACTCGCCTCAGGCGGCGGCGACTACGAGGACGGGGCACCGGATTGGTTTGCCGGGCATCCGATCATCGCGCCTGTGAGCGAGGCTGCACCGGCATTGCTGCAGCCGTTGCCCACGCCGTCGTCTTCGTCACCCGCCAAACCCAGCCGCACCGCGAAGGCCGGGGATCGGGCGGCGCGTCGTGCCGGTCGTGAGATCCACGCCCTGCTCGCGGGTATCGAGTGGTCCGTCGATCCGCCCGGAGGTTCTGGTGCAGTGGCGGATGCGGTCCGCGCATTCCTCCGCGGTCCTGAGGCATCCCGCGTTTTCAGACGTCCCACGGGTCGCGTGCTCCTCTGGCGGGAGCGGGCCTTCGATGTGATGATTGACGGGAGTCGCACAGCCGGGGTCTTCGATCGCGTGCACGTGCATCTCGACGCGCAGGGCCTGCCGGAATCTGCAGTTGTGTTCGACTTCAAGACCGGCTCAGCCGACGCCGATCACTCCGCGCAAATGGACGCCTACCGCGAGGCGGCTTGCATTCTTCTCGGCCTGCCCGCCGACAAAGTGGCCACCGAGGTGGTGGGCATCGCCTGAAAAATGCGGCGCGCCGGTGGCGATGCACCGGCGCGCCGGATGACCTGAGGTCAGGACTTCGCGAGCTTGTAGTGGCCGCGACCGATTTTCTTGGTGTGCTTTTTCCCGGTCGTGGCGAACCAGACGTGGAGATTCGGACCCTTCACGCCGATGGCGTTGGCCAGGTCGGCAACCTTCACGCCCTTCGCACCCGCGCTCTCGAGGGCGGCGAGGATTTTCTTGCCGAGGCTTCCGCGGCGCTTGCGACCGCGCGGCTTGCCTGCGGTCTTGGCGGCCTTCGCGGGCTTGGCTCCCTTTTTGGCTTTTCCGGGTTTGCGGCCGCGAGGCGCCGGTCCGCCGCCCAGCGCGCTCATGATAAGATCTTCTATTTTGGTGATTTCCTTCAGCAGTTGCTCCTTGCGTTTCGTGAGGTTCATCAACTGCTGGAGGGATTGGACTGTCAGTTCTGTGCTTTGCATAACAATACAGTTCCTAACTTAGCTTTCTTCTCGTTTCGATATAATTCTGCGCGACGTGGGCTGGTTCCGGCACCGCAGGCCTGTCGGTCGGCCGCGGATTCACGATTGCGCGGACCTTGACATGCCGCTGTGTGGGATTACTCTTGCCGGACCTTTTCGCGGGGTCATAGCTCAGTTGGTAGAGCGCCTCAATGGCATTGAGGAGGTCTGGGGTTCGAATCCCCATGGCTCCACTCCCCCGTCCGCTGGCGCTGCCATTCGAAGATCGAGGGCACGGGCGGCACCGGAAGAGCTGGCAGTTCCTCTGGCACCTTCGCCTCGGAGTTGTTCCCTTGATCGACGAGCAGAGCGGTTTTGCCGCCGATGAAGCCGACCAGCGGCGGTGTCACGCCGAAGAAGGCATTGTCCACCAACTCGACCCCGACGCTGTCCGCGCCGAGGAGAACGGGCGGGAGGGCGGGATCCTTCAGGACGAAAACATTGCCGCGGATGATGTGGTCGAAGCTTTTTTCCTTCGCGTAGACGGCGCGTCCGTTGTCGATGACGAAGCGGTTGTGCAGGATCATCCAGGCCTCGTTGCCGCCGAGCATGTGGAGTCCGTCGCGGCGCGCACGCACATCGTTGTGGTAAACCACGTTGCGCGGCCCCTGCGGACCGTGGCTTCCGCTGGAAGGCCCCGAGGCGTAGAGCCCGTGCCCGTAGCTGCCGCCCTCGCCGTGGGCGTCGATGAAGTTGTTCTCGTAGAGGTTCTCGAGGGTCCAGCCGGCATGCCACTGGCCGTCGCTGCCGAGGAAGCGGCTGTTGCGGACGACGTTGCCGGACGAGTTCCACTGGACGTTCGGTGCGTGGCGCATGCCGCGCGTCTCGATCGAGTCGATCAGGCTGTCGAAGGTGCGGTCGAACCCGACGTAGCCCGTGCCGCCGCCGCCTTTGAAGATCGCGTCGTCGAAGAGGCAGTCGCGCACTTCGATATGCTTGGAGTTGAGGAAGTAGGCGGCGTTGCGTCCGGCCTTGCGCACCGTCACGTCCCTGACCCAGCACCCCCAAGCGTTCTCCATGTTGATGCCGTTGGTCCAGAGATCCTCGATGGCGTGCCAGAGTGTGTGGCCGATGCGCGGCCCCGGGCGGCCTTGGCCGGGCACTTCGGGCTGTTCGATGGTCAGGGCCTCGACGCCGCAGCCGCGGATCACGCTGATCTTGGCGGCATAAGCCCCGTCCTCGACGAGGAACGGGGCGCGCACCGGTTGGTTGAGCGTGGCCGCAGCCCCGTCCACCGCCTCGATGCTGTGCATGTTCTGCGCCTGGACCTGCCACTTGGCGGTGTGGCCGACGAGGTTCCTCCAGCGCTCACTGGCGGGAGCCACGAGGTTGATCGTGTCGCCGGCCGTGAAGCCGTGTCCGTCGCGCAACTGGATGACCCGGTCGCCCCGCACGGCGTCGGCTGCCAGCGGAACCCGGTCCGAGACCGTCCCTCGTCCGGTGAAGTTGATCGCGCCGAGTTGGCTCGGCATGACTTGACCGAACCAGCCGTGCGCCAGCTTGAGGCGGATGCGCGCCTCGGCGCGCGAACCGTCATCGTAATGGGCGATGGCGGTTAACTCGCGGGTTCCTGCCCCGAGTTTGTCCAAGGCTGCAGTCGCGCTGACGCGGATCGAGAAGGTGTTGCCCCAGTGTTCGGCGCGGGTTCGTTCCGCCAGCGTCGTTTCGCCCGACTTCAACTCCAAGCGGACGAGATTCTTCGGGTTGGCGTGGAACTCGATCGCGGAGTTCTTCCCGACCTCCTGCCCGTCCGTGAGCCGGAAGAAGCGCACTTCGCCCCGCGGCACGTGGTAACGGAACAGAAGGCGGGTCCGGTCCCGGCCGGCTCCGCGGATGACCACGTTGTCGGCGGAGATCATGACGGGCGCGTCGAGAAAGAACTCGCCTTCGCCGATCTCGATCGCGCCGCCGCCGGTTGCGGACACGTGCGCGGCCGCTTGTTCGAGCAGCGCGGAGATATCCGACACTTCCCGCGCGCCGAGGTCGGACAGGCGCAATTTGACCGGCGTCTCTGGGATGCCGCCGGGCACGCCCGCGTGGCTCCAGTCCGGATAGACCAACCCGTCGGGACCAACGACATCGGCCGCCGTGAGGCTGGCGCCTTCCCCGGGGCGCAACTTGTAGCTGCCGGGCCACGGGGCTGCGGCTTCGAACGGCCGCGTTTGCATTTCGAAATCGTCGAGATCGACCGTGTAACCGGGCGGCCGGTGTGCGGGGCGCTGGACGATGATCTCGACGGATGAGGCCTCCGCGGGCGGGATGGCGTTGATGCGGTAATCCGTCCAGGCATTCCCTCGATCCGTTCCCACTCCCGCCATGTCGCGCTCCAGTGCCTTGCCACCGGCATCGAGGAAGCGCAGGTAAACCGCCGTGCCCGCCCCTGAAATCACCCGGCCGCGGAAGGTGAGTTGGTAGGAGAGCGAGCTATCCACGGGCAGGCGGGGGCCGACGACAAGCGCACCCGCGTCGTCCCGCGTGGCCGCGATCCTAAGCCCCGCCTTGCCGGAATGGGCAGCAGCCTCCGACACAGTGGCCGTTCCCTGCGCCTGATCCAGGTTCCAGCCCTGCGCGCCAAGTTCGAAGTCCCCGCCCGGCAAAGCGACCTCCAGCCACGCAAGGTCCGCGGCGCCGTCGGCGATGGGAGGTGTCTGTGGCGGCCGGTCGCAAGCCGCGAGAGCGAGACAGAGCGCCACGAACCGGAGGAGGGTCTTCGCGAATTGCGACATGGCGACAAGCTATGCGGCCGTCGAAAAGAAAGTGGAGAGGCGGTGCTGCATTGGGCGAGTTTAGGCCTCGCGCAACTCGACCATCTGGTGGCAGGCGAAGTCCGGGACGGTCACCTTGCTCCGTGAGCCATGGTGAAGCACGGGGATTTCCATGCCCTGCGGGGCGAGCGCGGCTTGGTGTATGGGCAGGTTGAGGGTGATCTCCACGCCTCGCAGCGGAGGAAGATCCTCGATGATCTCCAGACCGTTGTTCGTGACAGCGTCGCCTCCGGGCACCTGCATCGGGCCGCCCCGTAGGACGGTCGGAGCGTAGAGAACATGCAGCACGTGGCGTCTCTCCGCGGCTTGATGCGTGAGCGTGACGCGCGCCGTGCTGGGCAGGTTGTGCGTGGTCAGTGTGAGTTGTCCTTCGAGGAACTCACGCAGCGCCCGCACCACGAACTCGCGGTGTGCCACCGCCCCGGAGGTGCGGTAATGACGGAAGACCGGGTGCGCAAAGTAGAGGATGTTGCCGTGCCGCACACCGCAGTCGAAGCCGGATGGCTCCGGACGGTTCGGCGCATGCTGGTGGCTGCAGAAGTGCTCCCACCTGCGGTCAAAATACGGATCGAACACGGTGCCCAAGGATTCGCCATGCGTCGCACGGATGCGCTGGGATCGCGCATACATGATCATCGGGTGGCCGACGAAATCCGCCCGCAGTCCCGGGAGCGGAAGGACGTAATCGTGGCCCCGCATGGGCTCGCCGTCGGGCGGATGGAACGGGCTCGTCCCCGTGTGCTCCGCACCGAGGTCGAAGGCGAATTCCTCCCGGTCCGTCCATTGACCGCTTTGCCCGGACAGCACGAGTTTCCCGCCCTGTGCAAGATAGTCATCGAGCTTGTCCTTGAGGGCCGCGTCCACGCGGATGTCATCCGGCAGGATCACCGCCTTGTAGGGGCTGAAGTCCATCGTCCGGTCCACCAGACCGAAAAGGAAGTGCCCCTCGAGAAGGATGCGCCCTGCGCCATCGTCGGAGTCATTGTGGCGGTGGCTGCCGTTTTCCGCCTCGCTGGAGAGCACGGCGACATCGAAGACCTGCTTCGCGCCCCGGCACCACGGCTCTTTCCCGCGCACCTCGCGGTAGGCCGTTCCGATGATCTCGTAGGCCGACGGGTCGAGTTCTGCCGAAGGATGCAGCTGGTCGCCGATGCTGCAGCGCGCCCCGAAGGCCAGCATGGCCGAGCACTCGTAGCGCAGGGCGTTCGGGTGCTTGTAGCCGCCGAACTCGCCCCACGACGTGTGGAACTTCCCCGTCATGCCGAGGAACTCGAGCGGAAGCTGGCAGGCGTATTTGGCCGAGACCGGGAAATGGTCGTAGCCCCAACCGCCGGTCGGCAGCGATTCAAGTTCGAGGTGGCTGAAGAACGGCAGGATGTCGCGCCGTCCGCGCGCGATGTGGCCGGCGTTGTGGAACACCGGCATGTCGGCACGCAGGGAGCGCGCCGCCGCCGTGGTCTGCTCGTAGTATGACTGCAGCGCCATCCGCGAAGACTCGCGGCGATCTCCCTCGTCCTGCGGATCGAGTCCGTTGCGCTTCATGAACTCCAGGCTCCAGCGCGTGCACGACTGGTTCTGTGTGATGATGTCGAGGAAGATGCCGTCGCAATCGGGGAAGAGTTCCACGGCTTCGCGGATCTGCGCGCAGAGGTAGTCGAGATACGGACTGTGGAAGTCCATCATGTGGAACCCGGGTTGCAGTGTGCCCTTGGCCCAACCGGTGTAGCGGCCCGCGTGGTCCACCTCGCGCCACTCCGGATGCTCGTGCGAGGCGAGGTTGTCCACCCCGGCCGAGAGGTAGATCGGCGCGTTGATGCCGGCTGACTTGGTCGCGTCGTATTGTGCGCGCAGCAGGTCGAAGCCGAGGTGCGGGTGTGTCTTCCCCACCCGCGTCGGATGGTAGCTCCAGCCGTGGTGGCACTTGGAAAACAGGGTCACCGAATCCACGGCCGCCGCCTGCAGTGTGTCGCACCAGCGACGCGCGTCGAACTTCTCCCCGATCGCGGGGATGTGCGGCGAGGTGTGGAAATCGAGGTGGACCTGCCGGTAGCGGAGCGGCGGCCGGCTGCTCATGCGGAGCGGGTGTTCGCCCGCGCGTGGTCGGAAGCAACCTGGGCGCGCAGGCAAAGCTCCGCGGCCTTGAACGTGTGCTCCTGCGTCATGGCCACCTCCGTCCCCTCGAGGCAGTCGAGGATGAGTTCACCGAAGAAGGGGAAGCCGACGAGCCCGGCGCACGGGATGCGATGCTCGCCCTTGCCGTCCACCAGGAACAACTGGTCGCCGCCGTGCTCCGTGGCGATGTCGGTGTATTTGCGCAGCTCGATGAATCCCTCGGTGCCGAGGATGATGAGCCGTCCGTCACCCCACGTGGAGAGTCCCTCCGGTGTCAGCCAGTCCACGCGGAAGTAGCCGCGCGTCCCGTTGTCGCCCAGCAGCGAGCACTCTCCGAAGTCCTCGAGTTCCGGGTGTGCCGGGTTGGCAACGTTGGCGGCCGCCGCATGGGTGACGGCGGCGTCGGTCGCCCCCGTGTAGAAGAGGAACTGCTCGCACTGGTGGCTGCCGATGTCGCAGAGGATGCCGCCGTATTTCTCCCGCTCGAAGAACCACGCGGGGCGCGACGGCGCGTTGAGCCGGTGCGGGCCGGTGCCAAGCGTCTGCACGACGCGGCCGATGGCTCCGGCGCGCACGAGCATGCCGGCGTGGACCGCGCATTCGACATGGAGGCGCTCGCTGTAATAGACCGCGAACTTCCGTCCGGTCTCCGCCACCGCTTTCCGCGCCTCGGCGAGCTGGTCCAGCGTGGTGAACGGGGCTTTGTCGGTGAAATAGTCTTTGCCCGCACGCAGGACGCGGCAGCCGAGCGGGCCGCGCTCGCTGGTCACGGCGGCTGAGGCGACGAGGCGGACCTCAGGGTCATCGAGGATCTCGTCGAGCGATCCGGCAGGACGCACGCCGGGATACTTGGCGCGGAACGCCTCGACCTTGGCGGGATCGGGGTCGAAGACCCACTTGAGTGTGGCGCCAGCCTCGGTCAGTCCGTTGCATTGGCCGTAGATGTGGCCGTGGTCGAGATGGGCCGCGGCCATGACAAACCTGCCGGGCTCCACGACCGGCGCGGCTTTGCCCTGCGGCGCGTAGTTCATGCCGTCCTTGCCCATGAGGTCACCGACGCCGCTTGCGGGTGGACGACTTTTTCAGACCGTCGAGGACCTTCCGGTAGCCTGCGGCGGACAGCGGCAGGTCCACGGTCCGGTTCTGGACGGACGACATGATGATGGCATTGGCCAACTCCACCGAGTGCAAGCCCTCGGCGGCGGGGGCGAGGAGGGGGGTGCCCCGAAGGATCGCGGCCGTGAAGTTCTTGAGAATGCCCAGGTGCTGTTCGCCCGTGCCGGCGGGGATGCGGACGGCCACCGGCTTGACCGGCGGGGCTTGGAACTTTTCCTTCGTGCGCCGGCTGAACTCGGAAGTCGGAACCGCGTTGCGCAGGAATTCGAACTTGCCGCCCTCAACGACGAGCCGTCCCCGCTCACCCGTGACCTCCAAGCGGTTCGTGCCGGGAGCCTCGCCGGTCGAGGTGATGAAGACGCCGGTCATGCCGTCCGGATACTCGAAATACGCAGTCACGTCGTCCTCGACCTCGATGTCGTGGTAACGCCCGAACTGGCAGAACCCGCGCACGCGCGACGGCATGCCGAAGATCCACTGGAACAGGTCGAGGTTGTGCGGGCACTGGTTGAGCAGGACGCCGCCGCCCTCGCCGTCCCACGTGGCGCGCCAGCCGGCGTGCTTGTAGTAAGCATTCGGACGGAACCAGTCGGTGATGATCCAGTTGACCCGGCGGATTTGTCCGAGTTTCCCGCCGCGCACCATCTCGCGCAGCTTGCGGTAGCGCGGGTCGGTGCGCTGGTTGAACATCGCGCCGAACACCTGCCGCGGTGCACGGTGCGCCTTGATCAGCTGGAGCGCGTCCGCCTTGTCGACCGAGACGGGCTTCTCCACGAGGACGTGCAGGCCGGCCTTGAGCGCCGCGATGCCCTCGGTCGTGTGCGCATAGTGCGGAGTGGCGATGATGGCCGCATCCACGATGCCGGCGGCGAACAACGCGCCGGAGTCGCGGAAGAACGGGACGGCGGGAAACTCTTTTCCGCGCGTGGGATCGAAATCGCAAACCGCCGCCAGCCGTCCCCCCGGCACGCGGCCCTCGGTCAAGTTGCGCGCATGCCCGGCGCCCATGAGGCCGAGGCCGATGATGCCGTAGCGGATGTGCTTCATGGGATTGGGTGGCCTAATGCTCCAGCGCCCTCACGGTGCGGCTGGTGTCGCCTGGGCCGCCGGGGCCGGGGCGAGCAATTCCTTCAGTCGTGCGACCCAGCGCGACCAGTCCGGGTGCGCCGGGTGCGTCCGCACCAATTGCAGGATTTCTCCCGCGGCGCGGTTGGGCTGGCCGAGCAGCGCCTTGTCGTTCGCCCGCCCGAAAGCGGCCGATGGGAGCGCGAGTGTCGTGATGCGCTCGGCACCCGCCGTGCCGGCTGATTCCTTTGCGTCGGTGTTCAGCGACTCTATCTGGAGATCCCAGCTACGCAGCAGCTGCGGGTTCTTCGACTCGCGCCAAGCTCCGCGCACGTTCTTTTCGAGGATGCCTTGGAGGTTGCCGGCGTTCGGCTCCCAGTCTTTCCCCTTGGGCAGCCGGTCCTCGATCATGAGCCAGCGGGCGAAGACGCCCTCTTGGACCGGCTTGTTCAGCAACTCGTTGGCCTCTTTCGGGGCGTTCTTGAAAGAATCGTCGGCGTTCGCCTTGGCCAACTCGACGGCGTAGGCGAAGGAGTCCGCAGCGGCATCGGTGCCGGTTTGGGACGGGCGTTCCAGCCCGAGCATCAGGTAACGCAGGTGGAACTGGATCGCTGCCTCCATGGCCGGGTTGCGGAGTAGGTCATCATTCTTGCGGCCCCACTCCGCGGCTTGGTGCGCCTCGTTGTCCTTGCCGGCGAACTGCGTGGCGCGCACCGCCTCCTCGTAGAGACGCCCGGCCGCGGTGCCGGGTCCGAGTCCGGCGCGCAACTGCTCGAGCAGTTGCTGCTGCCGCGCCTTCGCCATGTCGGTCTGCTTCTTCTCGAAGGATTCGATCTCCCGAAGAACCTGCGCGGCGTCGAGCGGGTTGGCGTCCTGGACGTTCTGGGCGTGTAGGGCGGTGGCGAGAAGACTGGCCACCACGAGGAGGGCGGGGGGCTTCATGTGGGGAGGGGTCAGGCGGCTGCTGGGGCGGTCTTCGAGGTCGTCTTCGACTGCTTCGGCTTCCGCTCCTCGAATTCGAATCCCACTTTGCCTGATTTCTTGTCGAGCACAAGAAAGGCGTTGAACGGGCGCCCCTTCTTCGAGATGAACTTAGTCAGGAGGCCGGTCTTTCCCTCGGCCGCGATCTTGCGGACATCGTCCGCGCTGATTTCGCGCTGGAGGATCATCTTGCCCATGCGGAAGGCGCATTTCTTCTCCGGGCCGAGCGCATGCTCGCAGGCGAAGGCCGTGCCGGCGTCGTAGATGGCGCCTTTCGCGCAGACCGGGCACTGCTCGACGACGAGGGTCGCGCTCTCCTTGTTGAATGGTTCGTTGCTGCGCGCGCCGCCGTCGCCGAAGTCGAAGGTCGTCCTCCATTCCGTGGCCTCGGAAAGCGCGAGCTTCGCCTCGAACGGTCGCCCCATCTTGCTCTTGAATCCCTTGAGGGGGCCGACGCTGCTGGTGGTGAGCAATGTCTTCACCTCTTCCGGCTCCAGCTCGCGGCCGCTCACGGTTTTCCAGACGACCAGTTTGCAATCCTGGTTCTTGCATTCGTAGGCCTTGAAGGACTCGCGGAAACCGCCCGTGCTTCCGCACTTCGGGCACGGCGTCTCGAGGTCGTGGAAATTTCCGCGCATCGACTCGCTGCTCATGCTCCCGGAGGCGGCCTTGATCTTCCCGATGACGTCGCCGACCAAGCCGTGGATTTCGCGCATGAACTGCTCGCGTCCGAAATTCCCGGCCTCCATCTGCTTCAGCTTGTATTCCCATTCGCCGGTCATCTCGGGCGAACTGAGCGCGGCGATCTGCAACTCGCGGAGCGCCGTGATGAGCTTGATGCCCTTGGCGGAAGCGGCCAGCTCACGGCCCTCGCGGCGGATGTATTCCTGTGCGAGCAGTCCTTCGATGATGGCGGCGCGGGTGGCGGGGGTGCCGAGCCCGCGCTGGCTCATGGCCTCGCGCAGTTCCTCGTCCTCGACCAGCTTGCCGGCGCCCTCCATGGCGGAGAGAAGGGTAGCTTCGTTGAACCGTGCGGGCGGCTTGGTCTGCAGTTCCTTCAACTCGATCGGCGGCTCGTTCTGCGCGGCCTCGCCCTCGGTCACCGGCACGAGGGATGCCTCGTCTTCGGTGGCGGCGTTCTTGCCGTAAACTTCGAGCCACCCCGCCTCGCGCAGCACCTTGCCGTCGGTGCGGAACTTCTCGCCCTCGACTGTCGTGATGCGACGCGTGACCTCGAAGCGCGCCGCGGGGAAGAACACGGAGATGAACCGCCGCGCCACCAGGTCGTAGAGGCGCATCTCGTATTCATCGAGGTTCGCCGGGCTCTTGCCGGTGGGGATGATGGCGTGGTGGTCGCTGACCTTGGCGTTGTTGAAAATGCGCGGCGAGAGCTTGACCCAGTCGTTGTCGAGGGCCTTGCGTGCGTGGACCGCCAATGACGGGTCCTCGAAGCCGGCGAGGACGTTGCGCGCCACGGGGAGGTTGTCCACCGGCAGGTAGCGCGAGTCGGTTCGCGGATAGGTCAGCACCTTGTGCTTCTCGTAAAGCGCCTGCGCGATCTGCAGCGTCCGCTTGGCGCTGAAGCCGAAGCGGCCGTTGGCCTCGCGCTGGAGCGTGGTCAGGTCGTAAAGCAGCGGCGGCGCCTGCGTGGTCGGCTTGCGCTCCTCGTGGACCGTGCCGCTGCGTCCCTCGCACTTCGTGCGGATCTCCTCGGCGCGGGCCAGATCCCACAGGCGCTCGGCCTTCGCATTCTCGTCGTCCGACTTCTCGAACTTCTCGTCGAACCACCGCCCGGCGTAGCTGCCCGCGGCCACGGCGAAGTTGGCGTGAACCTCGAAGTATGTGCGCGGCTCGAAATTCCGGATCCTCTCCTCGCGCTCGACCAGGATGGCGAGGGTCGGCGTCTGCACGCGGCCGACGGGAGTGACCTGGAAACCGCCGAGCAGTTCCTTGTAGAAGGCGGTCATGGCCCGGGAGCCGTTGATGCCGACCAGCCAATCGCTCTCGGAGCGGCACGTCGCGGCCTCGGCCAGCGGCATCATCTCCTCGTCGCTGCGCAGATGGGCGAAGCCCTCGCGGATCGCCTCCGACGTCATGGACTGGAGCCAGAGGCGGCGGACGGGTTTCTTGTTTTTGAAGTGCTGGACGAGGTAGCGGAAGATCAGCTCGCCCTCGCGTCCGGCGTCGCAGGCATTGATGACCTCGGAGACGTCGGGTCGGGCGAGGAGTTTTTTGAGGATGCGGAGTTGGTCCTGCGATTTCTCACGCGGCTTGAGCACGAAGTGCGGGGGAAGGACGGGGAGATGGGCCAGGCTCCATTTGCCGCGCACGACCTTGTGGTCCTCGGGTTCCTCGATCTCCAGAAGGTGTCCGACCGTGTGCGAGATGACCATCGTGTCATTCTCGTAGTAGCCTTTCTCTTTCTTGAACTTTCCGAGCGCTTTGGCGAAGTCGCCTGCGACGCTGGGTTTCTCGGCGATGACGAGGGTCTTGGACATGGGGGTCAGACGAGTTTCACGAAGCGTTTCCCCGGCAGTTGTTTGACCAGCCGCCGGATTTCGAGGGCGAGCAACGTGGAAGACACCGCCGCGGCTGTCAACCCGCTTGTGGCGATGATGGTGTCGAGAGGCAACTCCTCGCGGCCCAGCGCATCCATTACTTTCTGCTGCGCCTCGGTCAGGTCGGCGGCGGGCGGCGCGGATGGAAGGTCGGGGCTCTTGGCGAAGACCATCGGCAGGTCGTCGAGGATGTCATCCACCGAGATGACGAGCTTCGCGCCCTGCTGGATCAACCGGTTCGAGCCGAGGCAGCCCGGCTGGTCGATGCGTCCGGGCACCGCGTAGAGAGTCCGTCCCTGCTCGGCGGCCTGGTTGGCGCTGATGAGCGCACCGCTGTTCGCGCCGGCCTCGACCACGAGCACCCCGAAGGAACAGCCGGTGACGATCCGGTTGCGGATGGGGAACGTCTGGCGGTCGGGCTTCGTGTCGATGGGGAATTCCGACACGACCGCCCCCGACGCGGCGATGCGGTCGGCCAACTCGGCGTTTTCCGGCGGATACAACTCCGCCAACCCCGCGCCGATGACGGCGATGGTCCGCCCCTTCGCCGCCAACGCCCCCTGGTGCGCCGCGGTGTCGATCCCGCGCGCCAGCCCGCTGATGACCGTCAGCCCGGCATAGGCCATTTGGAAACTGAGCTTCTTCGCGCACTCGGTCGCGTAGTGGCTCGCCTTCCGCGAGCCGACCACCGCGATGGCCTGACGGTCGCGGTCGGTCAGCGTCCCGCGGACATAGAGCACGATCGGCGGGTCGTGGATCTCGCGCAGAGCGCCGGGGTAGTCCTCATCCTCCGCCGTGAGGATGCGCGCACCGAGTTCCTCCGCTTTGCGAATTTCGGCCGCCGGGTCCGCGAAGTCCTGCCAGCGGGCGATGTTTCCCGCCAGCGCCGCCCCGATGCCGTCGACCTGCTCGAGTTGCGCGGCCCTTGCCGTGAGGATGCGCTCGGCTGATCCGAACGCATCGAGAAGACGCCTCATGCGCACGGGACCCATCAGGGGCACCATGTTCAGGGCGATGCAGGCCTCGCGGTGGTTCATGGGGCCGCCATGCTAAGCACGGGTGTCAAGGAACCGCCACACGCGGACGAAGGGCTCGCCACGACGCGGACCGGGGATAAACTGCCGCCGTGAAAGCGCTGATGCTGACCAACGAGTATCCGCCGCACGTTTATGGCGGGGCCGGGGTGCATGTGGATTATTTGGTGCGCGAGTTGACGCGCTTCATGGACGTCGAAGTGCGCTGCTTCGGGGAGCAGGACGAGCAGGCCAAGAACCTGACGGTTCGCGGCTTCGGCTTCGACAGCTCGGGCTTCGGTTGTGCCAAGCCGCTGCAGCCCGTTTTCGCGACCATCCAGCGCGACGCCGCCTTCGCCGCGGCCGGCACGGATGCCGACCTGGTCCACGTCCACACGTGGTATACGCATCTCGGCGGCATCCTGATGAAGCTCAATTACTCGCTGCCGCTCGTCCTCACCGTGCATTCGCTCGAGCCGCTGCGCCCCTGGAAACGCGAGCAACTCGCGGGCGGTTACGATTTTTCCGTTTGGGTCGAGCGCACCGCCATCGAGATGGCCGACGCGATCATCGCCGTCTCCGAGTCCACCCGCGAGGATGTGCTGCAACTCTTCGACGTGGACCCGGCGCGCGTCCGGGTCATCCACGGGGGGATTGATCTCGAGGAATACCGGAGCCGCCCCGACGAAGCCGTCTTGCGCAAGCACGGCATCGACCCCGCGCGGCCGTATGTGCTCTTCGTCGGGCGCATCACAAGGCAGAAAGGCATCGTCCATCTCGTCCGCGCCCTGCACCACCTCGACCCCGGGTTCCAAGTCGTCCTGTGCGCCGGCGCGCCTGACACGCCGGAGATCGCGCGCGAAATGAAACAGGCGGTGGCCGAAGCCCAGGCGGCGCGCCCGGGTGTCGTATGGATCGAGGAAATGCTGCCCAAGTCCGAGATCATCCCGCTCTACTCGCAGGCTGCCGTCTTCGTCTGCCCGTCCATCTACGAACCCTTCGGCCTGATCAACCTCGAGGCCATGGCCTGCGGCACTCCGGTGGTCGGCAGCCGCGTGGGCGGCATCCCGGAGTCGGTCGTGCACGGCGAGACCGGGCTGCTCGTGCCAGTCGAGCAGATGGACAGCGCGCCGTTCGAGCCGGTCGATCCGGACAAGTTCGCGCGCGATCTGGCCGGTGCGATCAACGAACTGATGCGCGACCCCGCGCGCCGCGAGGCGATGGGCAAGGCCGCGCGCAGCCGCGTCGAGCACGTCTTCAGTTGGGAGGCTGTGGCGCACCGCACGCTGGGTCTTTACCGGGAGGTCTGCGGCGGGCGATGAAAGAGACTGCCGCCGATTGCGTCCTGTCCGCCGGCGCCGTGCTGGGCGAGGGGGCTTGCTGGTTCCCCGACGAGGCCCGGCTCTACTGGGTGGACATCCTCAGTTGCGAAGTCCACCGCTTCGACCCCGCCACCGGGGCTGACGAGTTCCGCACCGCGCCATGCCATGTCACGCTCGTGCAACCGACCACTCGCGGCGATCTGGTGCTGGGCACGCGCGACGGAATCGCGCGGATGGATTTCGAGAGCGGGACGTTCACCCCGCTGTGCGATCCCGAGGCCGACCTGCCGGGCAACCGCTTCAACGACGGCAAGCCCGACCCGCGCGGGCGTCTGTTCGCCGGGTCCCTTGCTTACGACGGCTCCGACAAGCAGGCCAACCTCTGGCGCATCGAGCCCGACCTCAGTTTCACCCGCCTGCTCGACCACGTGGGCAACTCCAACGGCCTCGGCTGGTCGCCCGACCAGCGCACCTTCTATTGGACCGACACGAAGACGGGTTGCGTTTTCGCTTTTGATTACGAGGCGGAGACGGGGGACATCCGCAACCGCCGCGTGGCCGTCGAGGTGGACAAGGCGGTCGGTCGTCCCGACGGCATGACCGTGGACGCCGAGGGGTTTCTCTGGACCGCGCTCTGGGGTGGGTTCGGCGTGGCGCGCTGGGATCCCGCGGACGGCTCACTGGTGGAGAAAGTCACCTGCCCCGTGCCCTATGTCACCTGCCCGAGTTTCGGCGGTGCCGATCTCGATGTGTTGTATTTCACCACGGCGCAGAAAGGTCGCGACGGCATGGAACCCGCGACCGAACCCGGTGCCGGGAACATCTTCGCCGCGCGCCCCGGAGTCCGCGGACTCGCGGGGTTCAAGTTCGGAGGTTGAGCGCCCCGCGGCTCAGGGCCGCGTCACCTTCAGGCGAATCCATCGGCGTCCGCCCGGTGCGTCCTGCATGTCAACCGGGTCGCGCACGGTTTCGATGACGAACTCGTCCGGCGCGCCGGGGAGGGCGTTGGTCGCGCTCGTCCAGATGTTGGTCCAAATTCCGCCCGCATCGCCGGCGGCCTCCACGACCATCGTGATGTCGCTGCGCCCGCGCGCGCGCCGGAAGCTCAGGGACAGAGCGGTGCCGTCGCTCGTCAATTCCGGGCGGTCGGATGCGGCGACGGAATTCGTCGGGGAAATCCCGAGGGCGTATTTCACGAGGTTCGGCATGCCGTCGCCCGCGGGCGAGGCCGTGTCCGCGCCGTCGCCGCTGTCCGCGGTCGAGCCGAAGTGCGTTTGACGCCACGCCTCGATGCCCGTCGCGGCGTCGGAGGCCGCGAACGCAAAAGAGGCCGTATTGTTCGTCGCGATGCCGTCACCGCCGCCGGACAAGGCCGCGGTGTTCGTGAACGCGCCCGCGGTTCCCGTGGCGAGGAGGCACTGCACGGTGATCGGGGGCAGCGTGCCGCCGGGTGGCGCGCCATTCGTCGTCGTGCACGTCAGATTCGTCGGGTTGAAAGTCCAGCCAACACCGCCCATCTGCGTGATGGTGAGAGGGGCGGGCGGTTGCTCGGTCACCGTGAGGGTGCCTCCGCTGGCGATCGAGCCCGCGTTCGAGACGACGATCGTGAAGGTCGCGTTGCCGCCCGCAGTAAACGGACCGCTCCCTGATTTCCGCAGCACGAGGTCGGTCCCAGTCAAAAAGGTGCGCACGGCTCCAGCCACGGTGCCGGCCTGGTTCGATGCCACGATGCGGTAGCTGTGCGTCGTGTTGAGGCCCAAGCCTGAGAGGACCTGCGAGACCGCGAGGTCTGATATCCCCGCGCCCGCCGAAGGCGAGCCGAGGCAGGACAGGCTGTCGAAGATGAGATTCTGGTTCGAGGCGCCGGAGTAGTTCGCGTTGAGGAAACCCAAGGCCGCGGCGTTCACGCCGGTGCCGGAGAGCTTGAGTTGTCCGGATGCCGTGCGCGTGACAGCGGGGTTCGTGGCATCCGCCCTCCGCGTGGCGCGCAGGCTGTAGGCGCCGGTCAGGGTGTCGAAGTCCACCGTGATGTCGAAAATGGCGCCGCGCGATTCCATCCCGAAGTCGAGCATCCGCTGTCCGCCCGCGTCGGTGACGAGGAGTCCGTTGTTGCCCCCGACGCCGCCCGCGGCGGGGGTCATGCCGACCGAGACGAGTTCGCCCGCGCCGAATGACGTGCCCGTCTGCGACTTGAGGTTGAGCCCGGTGAAGCCTTTGCTGTTGTCCACGTCGCAGCGCAGAGCGAATGAAAACGTGCCGAACGGCCGCGGCTGGGAGAAAGCCCGGTAACCCGACTGCGAGCCGCGGGTGGTCGAGGTGCCGGCGGTGAGCCCGAACGACTTCGTGCCGTCGAGCATGCGTCCGGCTGTGCCGCCGCTGGATGAGGTGACGAGCACACGGCTGCCGCGTGTTCCGCTGCTGTTCGTTACGTAGCCGGTGAATGGGCCGAATCCCGAGCCGCCGTTGTTGTTGGGCGATGTGTAGGAGAACGACGTGTAGGTTTCCGCGCCGTCGGCAGCCACCGCGCGGGTCGTGTTCGTGGTGTTGGCGCCGGGGCCGTATTCAACCCACCAACCGGTCGCGCGGCCGCGGGGATTCACGGTGCCCGTGACCGTCGCGTTGATGGATGTGACGGGCGCGGCTTCGCCGGTCACGACCGATGGGGGAGGGAATCCGGTCGTGAACGACTGGGCGGTCCCGAAGACGGTGCCGTTCGCGTTCGAGGCGACGCCACGGAACTGGTAGGTGCGCCCGGCCTCGAGGTTCGTCAGCGTCACACTGGCCGCGAGATTGATCGCATCCGCCGCGACCGGCTGCGATGGAGTCGCGGTCCCGAAGTTCGTGCCCGGGCCGTATTCGAACCAGACACCGGTCGCCGAGCCGTTGGCCGAGACGGTTGTGGCCAGCGTGGCAAAGTCCGTGCCCGAGTCCTGCACCGTGGCGGGGCCGAGGGTCGGCTTGACCGGCAGCGTGCGGAAGGAGAGCACCGCGCCGGGCACCGTGCGTCCGCCTCCAACCGCGACAAGGCGGTAGAACACGGTGGAGTCCGGAGCCAATCCGCCGAGCGAGGCCCACTTGTCGATGTTCGCCGTCCCGCTGCCCGCATCCTCGGGCGGGGTCTGATTCGAGAGGACGTCCGCCCGGTCGCCGTATTCGAAGTAGGTCGTGGTGGCCAGGCCGTTCGGGTTGACCGTGCCGTTGATGCTGGCCGACGTGGTGGTCACGAACGATGCGGCTGTGGTGGTCACCTGCGGCTGCGGGGCGGAGGTGGTGAAGGTGTTGGCCGTCCCGGTCGTGGTGCCCAGCGAGTTCGTGGCGACCGCGCGGAAGTGGTAGGTAGTGCCGGGCGCGAGTCCGGTGAGGGAGGCAGATGCCGCCACGGGGGTGTTGCCGCTGCCGATCGCCTGCGCCGCGGTGGTCGAGCCGTAGGCTGTGGTCGGGCCGTATTCAAAGACGACGCTGGTGGCCGCGCCGTTCGGTGTGACGGTGGCGTTGAGCGAGGCGGTCGAGTCGGTGATGCCGGAGGACGAGACCGTGTTGATCGACGGCCGGGCCACGCTCGAGGACGCGCCGGTGGTGAAGCGCGATTCGAACGGCGCGTGCAGGCGCAGTCCATTCGCGTCGGTCGCGGAGCTCTCGATCCGCACCCCGTGGAGCGTCGAGCCGGCCAGAAGCGAGGTCGGCGTGAACGTCACCACGGTATTCCCGCCCGACCACGCGAAGGCACCCGTCGAGGCCGGCGCGGTCGAAAAGGCAGCCTCCACCGAGGCTGTGTTCATGGCCTGCGAGAACGTGAGGGTGATGGTCGAACCGGGCGAGACGCCGGCCGCGTCGTGGGCCGGCGTGACCGCGTTGACGACCGGAGAGAGCGCGCGCAGCTGCGACTGGGCGACGAACATCTTCACCGAGTTGGCCGGCATGGTGACGGCCGGGATGCCGTCGGTGCCCGCGGTGACCGTCAGCGTCTCGGACGGCGACAGCACGTTGGCGAGGATCGTGCCGGCCGGGTGGATCGTCGGACGCGCGCCGATCGTCTGCGCCGACCCGGCGGTGTTCAGCACGACGTAAACCTCCTCCGTGCCGAGGCGGCGCGCGTAGGCGAGCAGCCCCGGTGCGCCCCAGTTGACCCAGAGCATCTGGTGCGTGCCCGTGCGGAGCGACGGGTAGAGGCGGCGGAGGTTGTTCAACTTCGCAACCCAGCGGAAGCGGGGGCTGGTCATGTTGAAGTTGTCGCCCAGCGATGGCCCTTGTTCGTAGGAGCCGTCGAACATGTCCTCGCGGTTGGCCGGGTCGGCCCCGCCGTTGAAGTCCTGCTCGGTGCCGTAGTAGAGGCTCGGGATGCCGCGCGTGGTGTAGAGGAAGGCGAGGGCCAACTCGAGCCGCGCCGTCGTGCTTCCGCTGGCGTTGAGGAAGCGGGGGTTGTCGTGGTTGTCGAGGTTGAGGACGAGCGAGTCGAGCGACGAGGCGTCGTAGTTGGCCGTGGTCAGGTTGTTGTAGCGGGCCTCGATCTGTCCCGTGTTGCCGGAGGCCGTGGCGAAAACGCTGCCGATCGTGTAATAGAGCGGGTAGTCCAGCACGCTCTCCATCTTGTAATTGCCGCCGGCTTTCGTGCCGGTATACGAGCCGACCTTGGCGTCCGACCCGTCGAAGACCTCGCCGAACTGGAAGAAGTTCGGGTTGCCCGCGGCTGCCGCGGCGGAGCGGATCGCGGGTGACCATTCGTCCCAGAAGCCCATCTCGACGTGCTTGACCGTGTCGATCCGGTAGGCGTCGAAGCCAACCGTGTTGATCCAGTAAGTCCAGATCTCGCGCATTTTCTGGCGCACGAACGGCGACTCGGTGCGGAAATCGTCAAGCGACGCCAACTCGCCCAGCTCGACCTGGGTCGCGTCGCTCCAGTTCGCCGTGGCGCCGTTGTTGTGGAAAATGTTCGTCAGCGCGGTCGAGCCGAACGCCGCTGTGAGCGACGCGTCGTCGAAGGGAGGCGCGTATTTCCGTCCTCCCGAGTTGTAGCGGAGGTTGTAGCTGGAGGGCGGGTAGCGGAACGCCGCCCAGCCCGCGTCGGCGCTGTCCACCCACGTGCTGCCGTGGTTGACCACGACGTCGTTGATGACGAGGAGTCCGCGCTTGTGGGCCTCGCGCATGAGGCTTTGCAGATCGGCGAGGGTGCCCATGCGGGGGTTGACCTGGTAGAAATCCGTGGCGGCGTAGCCATGGTAGTCGCCGTTGGCGTTCATCAGGACCGGGGAAATCCAGATCGCCGTGGCGCCGAGCGCCTGGATGTAATCGAGCTTCTTCTCGATGCCCTTGAGGTCGCCGCCGTGCGCCTGGTTGCCGGTCGACGGGCTGTAGTTCGGCAGGCCGCTCACGTTGTTCGCCGGGTCGCCATCGAAAAAGCGGTCGGTGACGATCTGGTAGATGTTCTGGTTGCGCCAGAAATCGGCCGAATACTCGGGGCTGAAGTTCGGATTGCGCGTGAGCAGGATCTTGTCGGCCACGAAACCGGAGTCGCGCATCCAGACGCTGAGCGTGCGCATGCCGGCCGCAGGCACGGTGACGGTCACCGGCGAACCGCCCGCGGCGGTGTTGGACCAAGACCAGGCGCCCGTTCGCGGGAGATCGATGCGGGCTGCGGTCCCGCCGTCGAGCGCGACATAAACCGAGGCCGTCTCGGCGGTGTCGGCGTAGCTGCGCAGCCACACGTGGTAGGTCCCGGGGTTGGCGAACGTGATGGAATACTGCAGTTCCGGCGAAACCCCGGCCGGCGCCGCAATCACGGTGACCCCGCTGTTCGGCGTGGCCTCCACGAACCCCGCTCCGCTGTAGCCCGCGATGTCCGACAACGTCGCCCAAGTATAGGCCGTCCCGGAAAGAGTCCGCGGCAGGTTTGCGTCGAAGCCCTCCGCCTCGATCTCCACGCGCCCCGAGGATTCGTTCACGGCGCCGGGCGTTGCGGCGGCGGCCAAAAGCGACGCGCCGACGGCCAAAGCAGCGCGCCTGAGGAGATTACGGGGCATGGGGGAACAAAAAAAGTAACGCGCCTTCGCCGCCTCGGCAACCGCAGCGGCACGTCTCGCCCCGTATCTTCCAGAGTTCAGATAATGCACATTATTAGTTCTTCTAATATTTGGCTTGATCCGGGACGAGCCGGCCCGACAGTGGAGGCATGATGACTTTGACCGGCGGCGGGTGGCCTGTGACCGCTGTCTTCGCGCTCGGCCAAGGACTTCGAACGGTGGTGGGAGGCCGGTGATCATGATCCCGTTTCCTTCGCCCCTTCATCCCGCGGTCGTGCACTTTCCGATCGCCTTTCTCATCCTGGGCCTGGTCTTGGCAGTCGGGGCGGTGTTTATGCGGCGCTGGCGGCTCCCTTGGCTGGCGGCATTGGTCTTGGTCGCGGGAGCGTTGGGTTCGATTGTCGCGACGGTGACCGGCGGTGAGGACGAGGAGATGGTCAATGAGTCTTCCCCCGCCACGGAGCAGGCTTTAGAGGCGCACGAGGGGTGGGGCGAAACCACCCGCAATGCCGCCGTCTTCGGGGCGGTGCTGGCGGTGTCGGCGGCGTTGACCGCGAACATCCGCGTGGTGGGGCGTGCACTGTCAGTCCTGACGGCTGTGGTCGCGCTTTTCGCCGCCTACTCGGTGGCGCAGGCCGGTCACTACGGGGGCGAGTTGGTCTACCGGCACGGCGCGGGCGTCAATACGACAGGCACCCCTGTGCCCGGGGATGCGGCGGGCGAGAAATCCGAAACATCCCGCGAGAAGGACGATGATTGAGCCGGGGTGACCGGGCGGAAGTCTCGCGCCGGGGCGCCGAGTCCCCTAAAGCAAGGTGATGAAGCGCTCCGAGTCCGCCCCCCCGCACGCGATCACGGACCATGCCGGCATCCTGGCCGTGGAGCCGAAGGCGGACGGCGAGCGCGTGGAAATCGCGTTCGATCCCCGGCAGGTTTCGGAACAGGAGTTGCGGCGCATCGCCAGCGAGCATCTTCAGCCGGAGATCCGGCCCGCGCCCGGCGGGGTGCAGCGCTGTGTCATGCGTCTCGACGGACACGCCTGCGAGGCGGCAGCCGCGAAGCTGGAGCGCCGGATCGAGAAAGTGCCGGGCGTCCGCCGGGCCACCGCGACCTACATCGGGCGCGTGCTGTGCCTGACCTTCGATTCGGATGTTTCCGACGAGGCCTCCGTGCTCCACGGCGTCCGCTCCGCGGGGGCGAACGTCGAGCCGCTGAAGCCGCGAGCCTCCGTGCGTCCGGGGCTCTGGGCACGCGTCCGATCCGGCGACCTCAACGAGGAAATCTCCTGCGGCCTCGGTCTGCTCTGCCTCGTGGCCGCCGCCGTGGTCGAGCGCACGGGCGGGTCCGGCATCGTTGCCGGTTGGCTTTACGGCGGCGCCTATCTTTTCGGCGGTCAATACGGCGTGCGCTCGGCGTGGGCCTCCCTGCGCGAACGGACGCTCGATGTCGATCTCCTCATGGTGCTCGCCGCCCTCGGTGCGGCCGCGGTGGGGGCGCCGTTCGAAGGTGCCCTGTTGCTCTTCCTCTTCAGCTTCTCCAACGTCCTACAGCGCCATGCCCTCGAGCGCACGCAGCGTGCCATCGAATCGCTGCTGACCCTGCGTCCCGACAACGCGCTCCGCAAGACCGCCGCCGGAGGAGAGGTTGTGCCCATCGAATCCCTGGCCATCGGCGACACCGTCATCGTCCGGCCCGGGGAGTTGTTGCCGGTGGACGGGACCGTGACCGAAGGCCACAGCAACCTTGATGAGTCGAGTCTCACCGGCGAGTCCATGCCGGTCTCCAAGGGCGTGGGGGCGCCGGTCTTCGCCGGAACGCTCAACCAGTCGGGCGGTCTCGAGGTTCAGGTGACGAAGAAGTCGGAGGACTCCACGCTCGCGAAGATGGTCCGCCTGGTCGCCGAGGCGCAGGCCGAGAAGTCAGGCACCCAGCGTTTCCTCGAGAAGGCGGAGCAAACCTACGCGGCGGGAGTGATCGCCTTCACCGTGCTCGTGTTCGCAGTGCCCTGGTTGCTGTGGGGCGAGGGGTTCACCGAGGCGTTCTACCGCGCCATGACCATCCTCGTGGTCGCGTCGCCTTGCGCCCTGATCATCAGCACCCCGGCCACCGTTCTCTCGGCCATCGGGGGTGCGGCCCGCCGCGGCATCTTGGTCAAGGGCGGCCTGCACCTCGAAACCGCGGCCCGGGTGGACATCGTCTGCTTCGACAAGACCGGCACGTTGACCGTGGGACGGCCGCAAGTGACGAACATCCTCACGCCCCAAGCCAGCGAGTCCCCGCTGCACGGGACTTTGTCCGTCGAGGCCGCGCGCCTGCTGGGCGTGTGCGCCGCTCTCGAGGCGAAGTCGGAGCACCCGCTCGCGACGGCGGTCGTGGCCGCGGCCCAAAAGGCCGGACTGACGCTGCCCCCGGCCGCCGCGTTCCAATCGGTCACCGGAAAGGGCGCGGAGGCCGAGATCAAGGGCACGCGCTACGTCGTCGGCAGCGAGCGCTTCCTCGCCGAGTTGGGCGCCGATGGAATGGAAGCCTTTCTTCCCGGCGTGGCCGACCTTCAGGCCCGCGGCAAGACCTGCATCTGGCTGGGCCGGCGAGGGGAGGGCAACGCCGTGGCCGTGCTGGCGGTTTTCGCCTTGGCGGACACCATCCGTCCGGAGGCGCGCTCGATCGCGGCGCAACTCCATGCGGTCGGCGTGAAGAAGGTGGTGATGCTCACGGGTGACCAGCAGGCCGTGGCCAAGGCCATCGCCGAGGAGGCCGGCATCGACGAGTTCCGCGCCGGACTGCTGCCGGCCGACAAGGTCCAAGTCATCCGGCAGCTCAAGGAGGAGGGGACGGTGATGATGATCGGTGACGGGGTCAACGATGCTCCTGCGCTGGCCGCGGCCAACCTCGGCGTGGCCATGGGCGCGGCGGGTTCGGACATCGCGATGGAAACCGCGGACGTCGTCCTCATGGGTGACCGTTTGGAAAACATCCCCACGCTCGTCGGCATGGCGCGCCACGCGAGGCGGGTCCTCCAGCAGAATCTCACCTTCGCCTCCGCGGTGATCGTCGTGCTCGTCGCGGCCGCGCTGGGCTTCGCGTTGCCGCTGCCCATCGGCGTGATCGGACACGAAGGCAGCACGGTGCTCGTCTGTCTCAACGGTCTGCGGCTCCTCGTTTACCGCCCGAAAAACCCGCGCGCCTGAACCGCGTCCTCAGCGCGCCTGTTCCGCCTCGCCGGTCATGGGGACGAAGCGGACGGGGAGAATGGCCTGCTTTTCGATGCTGTCTCCGTGTTTGCGCAGGAGCACGAGTTCCTGGCTCATGCCTCCGCCCACGGGAATGATCATGCGGCCGCCGTCGCGCAGTTGTGCCACGAGGTCCGGCGGGATCTTGTCGGGCGCGCAGGTGACGATGATGGCGTCGAACGGCGCCTCCTCCGGCCAGCCGCGGTAACCATCGCCATGGCGGACCTTGGCGTTCCCGTAGCCGAGGCGTGCGAGGGTTTGGCGCGCCATCTCGGCCAGCGGTTCGACGATCTCGATAGTGAAGACGTTCGCGCCCATCTGGGCGAGCACGGCGGCCTGGTAGCCGGAACCCGCCCCCACCTCGAGGATCTTCTCTCCCGGTTGCGGGCGGATGGCTTCGGTCATGAAGGCCACGACATACGGCTGCGAGATGGTCTGGCCGTGGCCGATGGGGAGCGGGTAGTCGCCATGCGCCTCGCCGCGCAGACGCAGGGGTAGGAATTCGTGGCGGGGGACGGCGCGCATGGCCGCGAGCGTGGCGGGATCGGTCACGCCGCGGGCTTCGATCTGGGTGCGCACCATGGCGTCGCGCTGCGCGACGAGGTCGCCCTCCGATTCTCCGGCCGGGCTGCAGGCGGGCATGGCGGCAAGGATCAAGGCGGCGGCGAGGGCTTCAGCCCAGAGCCGGGTCGGCCTCGGTGGCAAGTTCGTGGGGTGTGTCTTCCGCGGCATGGGCGGCACTTTCGTGCCATGCGCGTATGGCCGCAAGTTCCTCCGGCGACTCGACCGCGCCGAAGCGCCGCCGCAACTCGCGGCTCGAGGGCAGCCCGCGCGAGTAAGCCATGAGCCGGGCCCGCATGGCGTGCATGCCTTTGACCGGTTGCCGCCAGCGTGCGATTTCCTGGCGGCAGTGGTCCTCGATCAAGTCCCAGCGGTCGGCCAGCGTGGGCGCGGGCGGGGCGGCCTGGCCGAGGAAAGCCGCGCGGATCTCCGCGAAGAGCCACGGTGTGGTCATGGCCGCGCGGCCGATCATCAACCCGGAGACCGGCGTTTCGTGCCAGCGGCGCAGGGCGGCCTCCGCGCTGGCGATGTCGCCGTTGCCCACCACCGGGATGGTGACGGCCTCGGCGGTGGCGGAGATGACGTTCCAGTCCGCCTCGCCCGAGTAACCCTGCGAACGGGTCCGGCCGTGGACGGTCAGGCGCCGGATGCCCTCGTCCTCGAGGCGCCGGGCGTTGTCGGCTGCATTGATCGTCGCCGCGTCCCAGCCGGTGCGGATCTTGGCTGTGACCGGGAGCGGCGCCACGGCTCGCACCACGGCAGAGGCGATGGCGGCAAGCGTCGTCCCGTCGCGCAGGAGCGCGGAGCCCCCGTTCTTGCAGACAACTTTGTTCACGGGGCAGCCGAAGTTGATGTCGATGAAATCCGGTTGCACCCAGTCCACCACCGCGGCCGCGCCGCGGGCGAGCATCTCCGGGTCGCCGCCGAACAACTGCACGCCGAGCGGCCGCTCTTCGGGCGTGAATTCCACGTAGTGGGCGGTCCGCTCGTTGCGGTGGAGGATGCCCTCGGCCGAGACGAACTCCGTGGTCAGCACCTCGGCCCCGCGCGCCTTGCAGATGCGGCGGAACACGGAGTTGGTCACGCCGGCCATGGGCGCGAGGAAGAGCACCGGGTTTTCCGGCCGCCTCACGAATCCGATCCCGGCCGTGCTCACGGCCCGGTTCTCAGGCCGCCTCCCCGAGCAGGGCGGCAACCTCTTTCTGCACCTCGGGAACCTGCTCGAGGCGCAGGTGCGGGTCGGCGATGAGGAAGGTCTCCCCGCTCTCCGCGTGCTCGTAAACGAGCAGGGAAGGATCTTCGCTCGGCATCGGCTTGAGCAGGCGCTTGCGCTCGAGCATGAGGCCGAGGATGTAGCGGGCGTTGAGCGTGTGGGCGGCGTTCTCGTCGATCAACCGACGGAGCAACCCCTCGGCATCCTGCCGGCCCAGCGGTTCCGGCGGCGGAGGCGGCGGCATCTCGAACTTCGTGCGCCAGAACGAGAACGGCCGCGGCTCCTCCGGCCGCGCGCCCCACGCGTCCTCGCAGATGTCCTCGCGCCGGAAGCCGTCGCCTTCGTGGTAGAGAGCGGTGTAGAAGAACTCGCCCTCGGCGAACGGCCGTCCGGTCGCCGTGCAGGCGTCGGAGCGTTTTCGGATTTCCCAGTCGTGGTTCATGCGTGGCTCAGCTCAGGATGTTCGGGATTTCGCGGTTGGTGGAGCGCATCCATAGCATGACGAGCCCGATGCCGCCAAAGACAACCACCGGGCCCCACGCCGCGACCACGGCGTCAACCCGGTCGCCCTTGCCCAAGGCGAGGAACACGCTGCTCGAGAGCACGAGCAGGAAGAACAGCCCGATGGCCATGGTGATCCCGCCGAGCAGGCCGCGCCGCGAATAGACGATGCCGAGCGGCCCCGCGATGAGGACAGCGAGGAGGCATCCCCACGGCAGCGCCCAACGGTAGGCCAGTTGCGTGCGGTAGGCGGCGAGCCGCCCCGGGGTGAAGTGCGCATTGTTGACGAGGTATTCGCGCAACTCGGGGACGCCGAGGTTGTTCGCATCCAGCACCGAGCTGCTGATGCGCCACGGCGTCTCGGAGAAGTTGCGCAGTCGCAGCATCTCGAACCACCTCTGCTCCTGCACGTCTCCCTGCGGGGTGAAATCAACGACCTTGCCCTTGTCGAGGCGCCATGTGCGCGAGGTGTGGTCGTAGGTCGCCTTCTCGGCGTAGTAGTTCCGCCGCAGGCGGCCGGACTCGTCCTCCTGCATGATCATGACCGATGCGAGACGTTCGACCGACGGGTTGAGCCGCCCGATGTGCCAGAACCGGCGATCCTCGCGGTTGCGGAAGAGGTGGCCGCGGATGGCCTTGCGGTCGAGGTCCTGTCCGGCCGAGATCTCCTCGAGGATGTCCTTCTTGACCGCCCCGGCGTGCGGCGCGGCGGAGTAGTTGAGGGCGGTCGCCACGCCGGTCATGAAGAGGCCGAGCAGCAAGAGCGGGGCGAGCAGGCGCACGACGCTGCGGCCGGCCCCGAGGATGCTGATGATCTCGTTGCGCCGCGACATCTGCGTGAAGGTGTAGAGCACGGCCAGAAGCAGCCCCACGGGCAGGCTCATCAGGATGATCTCGGGGACGCGGAGGACGTAAAACTCGGCGATCTTGGAAAGCGGGGCTTTGTTCTCCAGGAAGGCCGGTGCATTCTCGCTCAGGTCGAAAACCAGCCAGATGGAAACAAAGCCCGCCACGCAGTAGAGAAAAGGCAGGAGGACCCGCTTCAGAATGTATCGGTCAAGAATCTGCATCGCACTCCGCCCGCGCGGGCCGGCCTCGGCGGAGCTTTCAACTATCGGCCACGCTCCCCGGGCATTCAACGCGATTCCTCAGGGGGTGCTCCCGTGATCTCGCTCGTGCCCGAGAGCGGGGCTGCGTCCGGACCCGACGCCCGCATGAACGACGTGTTCGCGCCCGGCGGTCTTCTGTCCGCCGCGAACAACTACGAGTTCCGCCCGCAGCAACTCCTCATGGCCCAGCGGGTCGCCGCCACCCTCGCCCGGCGCGGACACCTCGTCGTCGAGGCCGGCACCGGCACCGGCAAATCCCTGGCCTACCTCGTGCCGTCGGTCATCGCCGCGGTGGAGGACGGACGCAAGGCCCTCATCTCGACGCACACGATCAACCTGCAAGAGCAGTTGCTCTACAAGGACATCCCTCTCGTGGCCAAACTGCTCCCGCGGGAGTTCGAGGCCACACTGCTCAAGGGGAGGCAGAATTACCTCTGCCCGCGCCGGCTGCACAAGGCGATGGAGAACCGCGGCGAACTCTTCACGACCGCCGAGTCGGCCGAGCTCGAGCGCATCCTCGATTGGAGCCGGCGGACGCAGGACGGTTCGCTGGCCGACCTCGACCCGCAGCCCGACCCCGCGGTGTGGAGCCTCGTTTGCAGCGAGGCGGGCATCTGCACGCAACGCAGTTGCGGCAGCGGCGGCCCGCGTTGCTTTTACCAGCAGGCGCGCCGCCGCGTGGACACGGCCAACGTCGTCGTCCTCAACCACAGCCTCCTCTTCATCCTTCTCGGCGGACGCGACCCGCTCTCCGGCGACGCGCCCGGCTATCTTTATCCGGACGACCTCCTGGTCATCGACGAGGCCCACACCATCGAGGGCGTGGCGGCCAAGCATCTCGGGTTGCGCCTCTCGCAATACGAGTTGCGGTTCGTCCTCCAGCGCCTGTGGAATCCGCGGACCAAGAAGGGCCTGCTCGGCGTGCTCAAGTCGCGCGCCGGATCGGCGGGAGTCGCAGCGGCGCTCGACGAGGGCGAGCGATTCTTCGTCGCCCTCGCCAACGCCTGCAATTTCTCGAAGGGCCGCGAGGTCCGCGTCCGCCAACCGCCCGACCTGCCCATGGATCTCGTTCCGCGCCTGCAGGAAGTCCGCCAGATTCTCAAGGAGGCCGCGGCCGAGGCGAACGAGGACGTGCGCGCCGAGGCCGGCGATGCATCGCTCCGGTTGCTCGAATTCGTCGAGGGGCTGCCCGTCTTCGCCGACCAGCGCGAGGAGGACAATGTCTACTGGGTCGCGCAGTCCGGACGGCGCGACCAGTTCACCACCGCGCACGCCACGCCCGTGGACCTTGCCGCGGCGCTGCGTCGGATCCTGTTCCGCGAGGAAACCACGGCCGTGCTCACCAGCGCGACGCTCTCGGTCGGCCGGCCCGACCTGCTCTACTTCCGCGAGCGCGTCGGCGCCGAAGATGCCGAGGCCGTGCAGATCGGCAGCCCGTTCGACTACCAGCGGCAGATGAAGATCTTCGTCGTCCGCACCATGCCGGACCCGCGGGCCGATGATTACGAGGCCGAGTTGGAGCGGTGGATCGCGCACTTCACGGAGAAGACCAAGGGCCACGCCTTCGTCCTCTTCACCAATGCCCGCCTCATGCGCCGGCTCGCCGAACGCATGGAGGCGCATTTCGCCGGCCGTGGCTGGCCCCTCCTCGTGCAGGGGGCCGACCTCTCGCGCCACCGCATGGTCGAGGAGTTCAAGGGCGAGGCCAACTCGGTGCTCTTCGGCCTCGACAGCTTCTGGAGCGGCGTTGACGTTCCCGGCGACTCGCTGCGCAACGTCATCATCACGCGCCTTCCCTTCGCCGTGCCCGACCACCCGCTGGTCGAGGCGAGGCTCGAGCAGATCGAGAAACGCGGCGGCGACCCGTTTGCCGAATACTCGCTGCCCGAGGCCATCCTCAAGCTGCGCCAAGGGGCCGGCCGCCTCATCCGTACCGCGGTCGACGAGGGGATCGTCGTCATCCTCGACAACCGCATCGTCACCAAATCCTACGGTCGCGCCTTCCTCAAGGCGCTGCCGGAATGTCCCGTGGAAATCGTCTGATGGAACCCGCCCGCCAACCATGGCCCACGCCGCTCCGCGGCGCCCTCGCGGTGCTTGCGCTGGCCCTCGCCTTCGCGCCCTGTTGGTCCGCCCGCGAACCCGCCGCCCGTTCGTTCCCCGGATTCGTCGTCCCGCCGCCCGCCCCGCCCGCGCCCGCCCCGCCGTTCTTCGTCTCGACTTTGGTCAACCCCGGAAGCCCCCACGCCAAGGCCCACTCCGCCTCGCTGGCCGCGCTGCCGGACGGCTCGCTGCGTGTCGCGTGGTATGCCGGGAGCGGGGAGGGAACACCCGACGTCGCCATCTATCTTTCGTCGCGCGAACCCGGCGGGGTTTGGTCCGAGCCGCGCGCCGTGCAGACGCGCGAACAGACCGCCGCCGCCCTCCGCCGCAACATCATCTCGCTGGGTAACCCGCTCCTGCTGTCCGACGAAACCGGCCGCCTCGGCCTCCTCTTCGTGTCGATCGCCGCGGGACGCTGGTCCGGCAGTTCGATGAATCTGACTTGGTCGGACGACGGCGGCTCCACTTGGGGACCCGTGCGCAAGCTCACCATGAACCCGCTGGCCAATCTGGCCGCGCTCCCGCGCAATCCCCCGTCCCTGCTCCAGGGCGGCGGTTGGGCCGTTCCGGTCTATGAGGAGCTCCTCGGGAAATTCCCCGAGATCCTCTGGGTCCAACCCGGCGGACGCAACGGCTGGCGGGCCGCCGTGTCGCGCATGGACGGCGGCGTGCGCATCCTCCAACCCGCGCTCGTCCCGCTCGATCGCGAGCGGGCCGCCGCCTTCTTCCGCGACTTCCGCCCGGCCAAGTGGATGTCCGTCTCGCGTTCGGACGACGCCGGGCGCGCGTGGTCGGTCCCGGTCGCCACGTCGCTCCCCAATCGCGACTCGGGCGTGTGCGTCGTGCGGTTGACGGACGGGGCTCTCCTTTGCGCCTACAACGACCTCTCGCCCGGCAAGCGGGAGAATCTGCGCCTCGCCATCTCGCGCGACGAGGGCGCGAGTTGGCGCACCATCGCCACGTTGGCCGAGGAAACCGGCGTCGAGTTTTCCTATCCCTACATGCTCGCTGCGCCCGACGGCCGCATCCGCATGGTCTGGTCGGCGCGGCAAACGGAGATCATCTACGCCGAGTTCAACGAAACGTGGGTCCGCCGCAAGGAGGAGGCCGCGCCATGACCACCTCCGTCGTCATCTGGACCACGCTCGCTCCGTGGCTTCTTCTCCTCTGGGTCGTCCAACGCCTCATCCCGTGGGGCGGTCTCGCCGGCCTCCTGGCTTCGGCCGTCACCGCGTCCGTGCTCCTCGTCATCCCGTGGTTCGGCCATCCCGTGCCATGGTGGTCGGCCAGCCTCAGCGCGAACTTCAGCGTCATCATGGCCGCGCTTCTCGTTTGCGCGATCTGCACCCGGGCCTCCGGCCGCCCCGTGCTTTCCTCCTCGGAATGGAACACCGCGTGGATCTTCGGCACGGTGGGAAGCTGGTTGCTCTACCCGAGCGCGCTGGGCCTCGGGCCGCAGAACTTTGATTCCTACGCCCTCGGCTGGCCATGGCTCTTCCACGCGCGGTTCGGCTTATTGATCGGTGCTGTCGGCCTCACCTCCGCGTGGCTCATCTGGCGCGGTAACCGCTTCGGATTCATCCTCCTCCTCGCTCTCGCGGGTTTCGCGCTCGGTTTCCAGGAGTCCGACAATTTTTGGGACTACGTCCTCGACCCGGTTTATGGCGCGGTGTCGTTGCTGGCGGTTTTGCGGCTGATGATTCTACGAGTGCGCCGGCCCGTGTCAGGCCAGGCCTGAGCGATGAACGACTCCGCTCTGCCCGTCTTCCGCCGCATCGCGTTGCTTTGCCTCGCGCCCGCCATGGTGTGGCCCTCCGGTTGCGCATGGACCGTCAAGCCGCCGCCAGCCCCGCAGGAGCCCGTGACCGTGTGGGTCACCGAATACGGAAGGCACAGCCGCGTCGCCTTGCCCTCGGGCCGATCGACCTTCCTCGAATATGGCTTCGGCGAGTGGAACTTCTACGCCCGCGAGCAGCGGGGTTTCCTCTCCACGCTGCGCGCCGGTGCCGGACTCGGCAGCGGCGCGTTCTCGCGGAGGGAACTGGTCCCGGCACCCGATGGCACCCTCGGACCGCAGCAGACCGGCGGCACACGCTCGGCCAGCCTGCAGGTGGAAAGGAAAGCAGCCACGCGGCTGCGTGATCGGCTGGAAGCCCGCTGGACGGCCAACCAACCCCGCGTGATCGTCCGCTTGGCCGACGGCGTGCCCGTGAGCAGCGATCCCCAGCGTTACCACCTCTTCGCCAATTCGAACCACGCCGCCGCCGACTTGCTCCGCGAACTCGGCTGCCGCGTCAGCGGCTTCCCGATCCTGTCCAACTTCCGCGTGCTCAGCCCCGATGAGCGTTAGCGTGCGCCGATGGCCGCCTGGATCGCGTTCCGCGCACGGATGCGCAACTCGGGCAGCTTGAGGGCGAGTTCGAGATCGACCACGACCGACTTTCCGTCCTTGCCGGTGACAG
>CAZSUJ010000028.1:0-5269 GCA_964609925.1 uncultured Chthoniobacter sp.
CGTTCATGGAACATCTCGCTGAAGTAGGCCGGGTGCATCTTGGCCGCGCGGGCCAGCGCCGTCAGCCGCCACGGCTTCCCCGGGTCCTGCTTGATCTCCCGGGCCGCGCGGTCGATGGCGGGGTAGGGGGAACCGTTCGTGCCGGCCGGAAGGTTGGCCGCGAGCTGGCGGGAGAAGAGTTCGAGCAGGCGCAGGGCTCCTTCGTATTGCCCACGGGTCAATCGCGGCGCCCCCACGTGCCGCTCGGTCGCGTCGCCGTTGACCGCCGCATGGCCCGTGTGGAGGTAGGCCACCGTCTCGCCCTGCGCGACGACCGGAACGGCCGAGGAAGTCAGCCCGGCGAAGCAGCGCACCGTGCGGGGAGTGTCGCCCTGCAATCCCGAATGGGTCTCCTCGCATTTCTCGCACACCCGGTCTTTCGCCACCATGCGCCGGCAGCACTCGGGCAGGTCCCTCGAATCGAGGTGGAACTCGCCCGGCGCCTCGATCGCGACGGGCAGGCCGGTCGCGGCGGTGAACGACTTCGCGTAGTCCCGCGCGATGGGGGTCGAGCGGAGGATGTCAGCCGGTTTGCTCACGAGACGCAGTCGCAATTTGCGTTGTCCTGCACGGCCGGACAAGTGGATTTCCGAAGAACTGCGCAGGTTTTCCGAAGGGTTGCGTAGTCACTTTGCCAGCGCCGTCTTTACTGGTCGGCATGATTTGCATGCGCGGCGCCGACATGGGGCGCGGAGAAGGACGAGGCGGGCGATGAGCGTTCTGTTCCTCACGGTCTTCGTCAGCCTGATGCTGGCGCTCTTTTTCGCCGGGTGCTTCCTCTACCACCACGACTATTCGGGCGGGGACGCGATGCGCGACAGCCTGCTGCCTTTCAACCGGGATGAGGACCGCAAGCCTGCGGCCCGTCCGCCCGGGGACAATTTGCCATGAACACACAAACCCTCACGGTGACCTACGACGACAAGATCGTCCGCTGGTTCATGCTGGCCTCGGTTTTCTGGGGCATCATCGGCATGGCCGCCGGCGTCCTCATCGCCGCCCAGCTGAGCTGGCATGTCCTGAACTTCGACACGCCGTGGCTGACCTTCGGCCGCCTGCGCCCGCTGCACACGAACGCGGCCATCTTCGCGTTCGTCGGCAACATGATGTTCGCCGGCATCTACCACTCGACCCAGCGCCTCGTCCGCACCCGGCTGGCCTCGGACTTCCTGTCGTGGCTGCACTTCTGGGGATGGCAGATCATCATCGTGGGCGCGGCCATCACTCTCCCGCTCGGCTTCACCCGCGGCAAGGAATACGCCGAGCTGATCTGGCCGATCAACATCGCCGTCGCCCTCATCTGGGTCGTTTTCGCGGTCAACTTCTTCTGGACCCTCGCCATCCGCAACGAGAAGTCCCTCTACGTGGCGATCTGGTTCTACATCTCCACGGTCCTCACCGTGGCGATGCTCTACATCGTCAACCACCTTTCCCTCCCCACCTCGCTCCTGCACTCCTACCCGATCTTCGGGGGGGTGCAGGATGCGCTGGTGCAGTGGTGGTATGGGCACAACGCGGTCGCGTTCTTCCTCACCACCCCGATCCTCGGGATCATGTATTACTACCTGCCGAAGGCGGCAGGCCGGCCCGTTTACAGCTACCGCCTCTCGGTCGTCCACTTCTGGTCCCTCGTCTTCATCTACATCTGGGCGGGGCCGCACCACCTTCTCAACACCGCCCTGCCCGAGTGGCTGCAAACCCTCGGCATGGTCTTCTCGCTGATGCTCTGGGCGCCTTCCTGGGGCGGCATGCTCAACGGCCTCCTCACCCTGCGGGGCGCGTGGGACAAGCTGCGCACCGACCCCGTGCTCAAATTCTTCGCCGCGGGTGTGACGTTCTACGGCATGTCCACCTTCGAGGGGCCGCTCATGTCCATCCGCTCGGTCAACGCGCTCTCCCACTACACCGACTGGACGATCGGACACGTGCACAGCGGCACCCTCGGCTGGAACAGCTTCATGGCGGCCGGCATGTTCTATTGGATGGCCCCGCGCCTCTGGGGCACCAAGCTCTTCTCGACCCGTTTGGCCGACATCCACTTCTGGGTCGGAATGGTCGGCATCCTCCTCTACGTCGCCGCCATGTGGGTCTCGGGCATAACGACCGGACTGATGCTCAACGCGGTCACGCCCGACGGCGCGCTCGCCTACCCGAACTTCCTCGAGGTGGTCAACTCGGTGCGCCCCATGCAGCACATGCGGGCGCTCGGCGGCGGTCTCTTCCTCCTCGGCTTCATCCTGATGGCCTACAATCTCGTGCGCACCATCCGGTCGGGTGCGCCCGTGACCACGACGGTCGAAGTGCCCGCGCCGGAGCGCCGCGTGAAGGAAGGAATGGGTCTGGCCGCGGGGATCTTCAACGCCCCCATGTTCTACTCGACGCTGCTTGTCCTCTTCGGCTGCGTCTGGGGCTTCACCACCGGCCCGCTCAGCACAGTCGCCTTCGTCCTCATGGTCGAGACCGTCCTCGCCGCCATGATCCATCTGAGCATCGCCGGCGCGAAGTGGAACGACTGGTATGACAAGCTGCTCGAGAGCTGGCTGCCCTTCACCGTGTTGACACTGCTCGCGGTCGTCACCGGCGGCGCCATCCAGATCATCCCGCTCGTCTTCTCGAAGGCGGCGGTGGATTACCAGACGGCCACTCAGAATGTCTACACGCCGCTGGAGTTGTGCGGACGCGACATCTACATCCGCGAAGGCTGCTACAACTGCCACAGCCAGATGGTGCGCTCGCTCGTGGGCGATGTCCTGCGCTACGGACCGAGCGGTCGCCTCGGCGAGTCGGTCTACGACCACCCGTTCCAGTGGGGCTCGAAACGCACCGGGCCCGACCTCGCCCGCGAAGGCGGCAAGTATCCCAACATCTGGCACTTCCAGCACTTCGAGAACCCGCGCAGCACCTCGATCGGCAGCAACATGCCCGCCTACCCGTGGCTTTACCGGCAGGCGGCCAACCTCGACGCCGTCCCCGGCCGGATCGACGCGCTCCGCGTCCTTGGTGTGCCCTTCGCCCAGAAGTCCCCGGAGGAGTGGCGCGAAGAGGCGCTCGCCCAGGGCCGCACCATTGTTGCGGACCTCGCCAAGAGCGGCGTCGAGATCAGGCCCGACAGGGAAGTCATCGCCCTCATCGCCTACATGCAGCAACTCGGCAAATCGAAGCCCGTGCCCGCCGCGACTCCCGCCGCCGCACCGGTGCAGGCCGCCGCACAACCATGACCTCGCAACTGCAACTGCCCGATTGGAGCGGGATCATCGCCGTGATCGCCTTCGCGGTGGCGGTCACCATCTTCGTCGGCATCGTGGTCTACGCGATTCGCATGCCCAAGAAGAAGGTCGAGAAGCTGGAGAACCTGCCCTGGGACGACGGGAAAAATCCATGAACAAGAAGAGCGAGTCCGACGAGCTGCGGCACCACACCTACGACGGGATCCAGGAGTATGACAAACGCCTGCCGAACTGGTGGCTGTTCACCCTCTACGGCGCGATCGTCTTCGCCGCCGCCTACTGGGCCTACTACCACTGGTCGGCCCACATGACGCCCGGCTACGTCCGCGTCGAACGCCAGATCGAGGAGATGCAGAAGAACGCGCTGGCCAGCGGCGCCGCGCCCACCGACATCCAGCTCTACAAACTCAGCACCGATCCCGCCGTTGTCGCGTCCGGGGAGAAGATCTACGTGGCCAACTGCGTGGCCTGCCATGGCGCGGAACTCCAAGGCGGCATCGGACAGAACCTCGTGGACAACCAGTGGATCCACGGCGGCAAGCCGACCGACATCTACAACGTGATCCAGAAGGGCGTGTTGGACAAAGGCATGCCCGTGTGGGGGCCCGTGCTCGGCGCGGCGCGCATTGCCGACGTCGCCGCGTTCGTCATCAGCAAGAACCCCACCATCGAGAAGCCGCCCGAGCCCTAGGCCGCCGTGAAACCGAAGGCGCCAAGCATTGAGTCGGTCACGACGATCAATGAGGACGGGTCACGCTACTTCGTCCATCCGGCCGACGTCCGCGGATTGTGGACTTGGCTGCGCCGCATCGTCGCCGTCCTGCTCATCGCCGTCTACGTCTCGCTGCCGTTCATCCACGTCAACGGCGAGCCCGCCGTCTTCCTCGACATCTTACACCGCAAGCTCCACCTGTTCGGCCTGACCCTGATGTTCCAGGACCTCTGGCTCCTGTTTTTCATCATCACCGGCCTCGCCTTCTCCCTCTTCGTCGTCACCTCCGTGGCCGGCCGCATATGGTGCGGTTGGGCCTGCCCCCAGACCGTCTTCCTCGACCACGTCTTCCGCCGCATCGAGCGGTGGATCGACGGAGATGCCCCCGCCCGCCGCCGCCTCGAGGATGCTCCCTGGACCGGTGGCAAGGTCGCGCGCCGCGTGCTCAAGCACGGCATCTACATCGTCCTTGCCGCGCTCATCGCCCACCTCTTCCTCTCCTACTTCGTCTCCCTGCCCGCCCTCTACGGGATGATGCACCACGCGCCGGCGGAGAACTGGGGGGCGTTCGTCTTCGTCTTCGCCCTCACCGGCATCCTCTATTTCAACTTCGCGTGGTTCCGCGAGCAGTTCTGCATCATCATGTGCCCCTACGGGCGCCTCGGGTCGGTGCTCATCGACGACGATTCGATCGTCATCGGTTACGACAGCGTGCGCGGTGAACCGCGCGGCAAGGCGGGAACCACGACCGGTGACTGCATCGACTGCCGCCGCTGTGTGCAGGTCTGCCCCACCGGCATCGACATCCGCCAAGGCCTCCAGCTCGAATGCATCTCCTGCACCGCGTGCATCGATGCGTGCGATGAGATCATGGTGAAGCTCGACCGGGCGAAGGGCCTCATCCGCCACGACTCGCTCAACGCCCTCGCCGGGCGCCCGGCGCGGTTCTGGCGCCCGCGCCTCTTCATCTACCTCGTCCTCGGCCTCGTCGGCGCCTCCGCCTTCGCCTACGCCACCCAGCAGGTCAAACCAGTCATCGTCTCGGTCTTGAGGATGCAGGGCGCGCCGTATTTCCGCGATGCGAACGATGTCCGGAACAACTTCCTCGTCCGGGTGGCCAACAAGCGCTCCGAGGAGCATGAATACCGCGTCGTCGTCGAATCACCCCTGGCCGGACTGGCCACCACGGGCGTTTCGGACCACCCGCTGCGCCTCGGGCCCGGCGAGGATGCGCAGGAACCGCTCATCATGACGCTGCCGGACGCGGACTTCCGCGGGAACTTCGACGTGA
>CAZSUJ010000028.1:5369-38466 GCA_964609925.1 uncultured Chthoniobacter sp.
GAACCGCTCATCATGACGCTGCCGGACGCGGACTTCCGCGGGAACTTCGACGTGAGAGTCAAGGTGCTGGGACAGAGCGGAGCGGTCGAGGGGGAGCGCACGGTGCCGTTCCTCGGTCCGTTCCGCGAACAACCATGAACGCATCTTTCTTCACCTCACGTCCGTGGCTGCTCGTCTGGCTGGCCTTCGCCGTGCTCATCGCGGGTTGGGTTGTCACTTTCCGGATCAGCCAACGGGCACCGTCGGAACGCCTCACCCCCGCCGCCGAGGCCGCATTGCTCCAAGGGAGGCGTGCGCCATGATCGCCGTGCATGAACTGACCGGTCCGGCCGCCGCGCTTGCGGCCGGTCTCATCACCAGCCTCCATTGCGCAGGCATGTGCGGACCGCTCGCCTGCTCGGCTTGCGCGCGCTCGAACGGCGGCGGCGGATTCGCCCCTGCTCTGGGCTACCACTTTGCGCGCCTGATCTCCTACGCCCTGGTCGGCCTTGCCGGGGGCCTGATCGGACGCCGCCTCGCCGACGCGCTTTCCGGTGGCGCGACGCGCTGGATCACCTGGCTCTTCGTCCTGTTCTTCCTCGCCGTGGTCGTCGGCTTCGACAAGAAGCTCCGCGTTCCCCTGCCGCGCGGCGGCATGGCGTGGTTGGCGGCCGCCTCGTCGCGCTGCGGTCCGCGCGCGCGCGCGAGCGTCCTCGGCTTCTTCACGCCGCTGCTTCCCTGCGCGCCGCTCTATCTGGTGGTTGTGGCCGCTGCGCTGTCCGGCTCGGGGTGGTCCGGCGCGGCGATCATGGCTTCGTTCGCCCTCGGCACCGTGCCTCTGCTTCTCTTGCTGCAATCGCATGTCCTCCTGCTTGGCGGTCGCTGGTCGCCGACCACGATGGACCTGCTCCGTCGCGGTCTCGCCCTGGCCAGCGTCGTGCTCCTCGTCATGCGCGGATTCTCGACTACCCCGGGCGCGTGCCCGATGTGCCACTGATGAAGACACACGCCCATTCGAAGGCCGACACGTGCCGCCACTGCCACACAAAGTTCACACCGGTGGACGGTGACGACGGGTTCTGCTGTGCGGGCTGCCGCTTCGTCCATCACCTTCTCCACAAGCGCGGGCTCGAGGATTTCTACCGATTCGGACGCACCCACTCACCGGCCGGAAGCTTCGTCTTCCATGAGCGCGACCACCGCTGGCTGGAAGACCTGAGGGCGACCGCCGAGTCCTCCGGGGCCGAGGTGGCCGAGGCCACGGTCGAAATCCAGGGCATCTCGTGCGCGGGCTGCGTCTGGCTCATCGAAGCCGTCTTCATGGAGCGCGAGGGCGCGGTCTCCTGTCGCGTCAATTCCTCGTCTGGCACGGTGCGCCTGCGCTGGCGCTCCGGCGCCGCCGACCTCGCGGACTTCGCGCGTGACGTCCAGCGTTTCGGCTATCTGCTCGGGCCCGCGCCGCGTGACGGAGCCCGCGGCCGCGACACGCTCACGCGCAAGATGGGGTTGTGCGGATTCCTGGCCATGAACGCGATGCTCTTTGCGTCGCCCCGATTCTTCGGCATGGCGCCGGGTGACGTGCTGGCCGCGCTCTTCGACTTCGTGTCGTTCGCGCTCGCCACGGCGAGCATCGCCATCGGCGGAACCTATTTCTTCTCCCGCGCCTTCGCTGCCCTGCGGCACGGGCGCCTGCACATTGATCTCCCCATCAGCCTCGGATTGCTTCTCGGCTACGGCGGGTCGGTCGTCGCGTGGCTGCACGACCAATACAGCCTGAACTACTTCGACTTCGTCTCCGTCTTCACTTTCCTCATGCTCCTCGGCCGCTGGCTGCAGGAGCGTGCGGTCGAAGCCAACCGCCGCCGTCTCCTCGGGCTCAAGCTCTCGCCCGGCCGCGTGCGCGTGCTGCGCGGCGGGGCCTCGCACGAAACCGACGCCGCGGATCTCGCGACGGGCGATCGTTTCGCCGTGGCGCGCAACCAGCTTGTCCCGGTGCGGGCCCGGTTGCTCGACAGCGGTGCCGCCTTCGCGCTGAACTGGATCACCGGCGAACCGGCGCCGCGCCACTTCGCGTCCGGCGGCATCGTTCCGTCGGGTGCCCGGAGCCTCGCTCCTGTCGATCTCTGGTGCGAGGCGCTGGAGGACTGGCCGTCCTCGCAGCTCAGTTCGCTCATGCGCATCGACGCCTCGCGCGAGTGGCACAACGCCGGGCTCGAGCGGCTCATCCGGATCTACCTCTCGGCCGTGCTCGTCGTGTCCGCGGTCGGATTCGCCGCGTGGATCGCTCTCGGCGGCGGATGGCTTTCCGCCTTCCAGGTGATGATCTCCGTGCTCGTTGTGTCGTGTCCGTGTTCGCTCGGGGTCGCGCTCCCGCTGCTCGACGATCTTGCGGCCGCCGCGCTGCAACGGCATGGAGTTTACCTTCGCGAGGGCTCGCTCTGGGCTCGGCTCCGGCGCGTCAAGACGCTGCTCTTGGACAAGACCGGAACGGTCACCCTCGAAACCCTGCAACCGGCCGATCCGACGGTCTTCGAATCGCTCGCGCCGTCCACGCAGTCGTATCTCCTGCGGTTGGTCGAGCGCAGCCTGCACCCGGTCGCCGCCTGCCTGCGCGAGGTCCTCCTCAGCCGCGGCATCGAGCCGGCACGCGGATCCGGCGAGGTGCGCGAGGAGTCCGGTTTCGGGCTGCAGTGGGATTCCCCGCTGGGCTGCTGGCGTCTGGGTCGTTCCTCGTGGGCGGCGGATGACCCCGATGGCGGAACTGTGCTTTCGCTCGATGGCACGGCCGTTGCGCGATTCCATTTCCGCGAAGAGCTGCGGCCGGACGCGGCGCGGCAGGTCGCGCGATTCCAAGCCGCCGGGCTGCCTGTTTACCTCCTCAGTGGCGACGAGCCCTCGCGCGTCGAAGCCATGGGCCGTTCCCTCGGGTTGCCCGCGGAGCACGCGTTCGGCGGACTCACGCCGACCGGCAAGGAGGCTCTGGTGCGGCGCCGCTGGGAAGGTTGCGCTCTGATGCTCGGCGACGGGGCCAACGACAGCCTCGCGTTCGATGCCGCCCTCTGCCGCGGGACGCCCGCCGTGGACGCGGGGTTACTTGAACACAAGGCGGACTTCTACATGCTCGGCCGTGGTCTGGGCGGTCTCGAGAGCTTGTTCCGCGCCTCGGTGGTCCGTCGCCGCACCTCACTGGCCGTGGCCGGATTCGCCCTCACTTACAACGTCGCAGCGGTCACCGTGGCGCTGTCCGGCTCGATGAACCCGTTGCTCGCGGCCGTGATCATGCCGGCGAGTTCCCTCATCTCCGTGGGCATCGTGCTCGCGGGCTTCCGCCTCCCTTCGTTTTCCGACAACATCCCAACCAGAAAAGACCATGAACCCGAATGACAACGAACCCGCCCCGCTGCACGGGGCGCTCACCTTCGCCATCACCGCGCTGGTTTTCCTCGCGCTCGGCTGCCTGATGCTGGCCGGCCGGCCCGGATTCCTGCTGGCCGACACGCTGACCGGCCACGGGCAGGCGTGGGTGCAGTTGATGGTGCTCGGCTTCGGCCTGCCCGCCGTCTTCGGCGCGGTTTACTGGGCGCTGCCCCAGGCTTTCGGCGTCCCGCTCTACAGCCCGCAGCTCGTCTTCCTGCACTTCGGATTCCACGTTGCGGGCTTCGTCGTTGTCATGCTGCTGCCCTTCGTTCCCGATCTCCCGCAGGCCGGCATGGGCGCGACCTTCCTCGCCTGCGGCGCGGTTGTCTTCGTGGTCAACGTGTCCATGTCCCTGCGCAAACTCGCCCGGCCCGATGCCTCGAGCGCCTTCCTCAGCACGATCATGGTCTGGCTCGTCGCGGCGATGTTCCTTGGCGTGCCCTTCGCCGCGCGCGCGCCCCTGCCTTTCCTCGAGGCCACGAACTGGAGCGCCGGCTGGCTCGTCTTCGTCATCAGCGGCGTGTTCTTCAACACCATGCTCGGCCTCGCCCTGCGCGTGACCCCGCGTGTGGTCGGCGCGGCGTCCGAGCGGACGCCCGCCGCGTGGTATGCCCTCTCGATCCTCAATGTCGGCGTGGCGTGGATGTTTGCCGCCACGACCTTCGGTCCCCCGCCGTTCCTGCTCGTGTGCGCGACCGTCTTCCTTGTCGGCTCGCTCATCTACCTCGCCGATTTCTGGGGCATCCTTCAGCGCCGTCCCGACCGCGACCCGCTCGGTTGGGACTCGAAAATCCTGCTCACCGCCGTCTGGATGATCCCGGCCGCGGCCCTGCTCATGCTTTATGATGTCTGGCACCACATGGCGGTGGTTCCGCCGCCGCCGGTCGATCCCGCCCTCGCCGCGGCCGCGCCCGCGCCGGAAGGACCGCTGCCGATCACCGTGATGGCGCTCGACTGGACGGTCGGTCTCACCGCGCTCCTCGCCACGGCTGTGCCCGGGCTCGTCGCCATCATCTTCCAATTGCAGAAACTTCGCGCGGGCTCAGCCGCGGGCGGCATGCGCGAGCGCGTGGCCGGCCAACTCCTCCTCGCATCGTTCTTCAACTACGCGGTCGGCGCCGGCCTCGTCGTGGTTGGTGCGTGGGGCGCGGAAGACCAGATGCTGGGGCTCGGAGCCGTCTTCCTCGTCGTGGGCAGCCTCGGATTCCTCGGCTGCTTCCTGCACAACCTCGGACAGGCGTCTGTGGAGGAGACGTCCGACGTGACAGCTCCAAAGGCCGCTTGATCAGGGCACGGGTGGAGCGGCCACGGCCGCCGCGCCGGGCGTGAGAGACCGGATGTAGGCGACCAGGTCGGAAATCTGCGCGTCGTCGAGGCGTCCGGCGAACGTCGGCATGGCGGGCGCGTATCCCTTCACCACCTGCGCGGCCGGTTCGAGGATCGAATGGCGCAGGTAGGCGTCGTCCACCAGCGCGCTCGTGCCGTCGGTCAGTTCCTGCTGTGTGCCGTAGATGCCGTAGAGCGTCGGCCCGATCTGCGATGAGCCCTGCATGTGGCAGGCCGCGCAGCCTTGCATCTGGAAAAGCGTCTTTCCCGCAAGGACGGCCGGGTCGGGCGGGGCGGCGTTGGAAATGAGCACCGCCGGGGCGGGGAGGTGCAGGAAGATGCCGATGAAATGCGCGGCCAGGGCGACCGTCCCGATGATCCAGAAAAGCCACGCCTTGAACCAATACCGCGAGTTCATCAGGAACTTCACGGCCATCAGCGCGATGATGGTGATGAGAAGGATGGGGACGTTCCAGTCGGCCGCGTAGAGCCCGGGGAAGTGCGCGCTCAACATGAGGAAGAGCACGGGGAACGTCATGTAGTGGTTGTGCAACGAGCGCGACTTGGCCGCCTTGCCGAACTTCGGGTCGTAGGGCTCGCCCCGCTGCAGCGACCGCATGAACTTGTGCTGGTTGCCCATGATGTGGACGAACACGTTGGCCGACATGAACGTCCCCATCATCGCGCCGATCTGCAGGAACAGGGCGCGGCCGTTGAAGATCTGCCCGTAGAACCATGCGGCCGATGCCAGCGCGAGCAGGCTCACGATGACGCCGATCACCGGCTTGCGGCCGAGCGGCGAACGCCAGATGCCGTCATAGACGAGCCAACCGCCGATCAGGCCGGCCAAGCTGCACCACACGGCTGCCGCGGGGGAGAGGCCCGTCTTGGTCGGATCCAGCAACGTGGTGCCATTGGTCCAGAAGAGCGCGGCCAGCAGCACGAACCCGGTCATCCATGTCGTGTAGGACTGCCACTTGAACCAGTGCAACCGCTCGGGGATCGAGTGCGCGTGCATGGCGCGCTTCTCGAGGTGGAACACGCCGCCGCCGTGCAGCATGTCCATCGTGCCGAGCAGGTCGGGATTGTCGGGCTGCCCCGTCTTCGGGTCGCGGCGCGGCGGGATCAGGTTGAGTTCCATCCATGTGAAGAGCAGCGAATTGCCGATCCACATGATCCCCGCCACCACGTGGGCGAAGCGGAACAGGACGTTGATCCACTCAGTCCACGCGATGTCCATCCGGGTTTATTACGCTCCCGTCACACGCCATTGAAACCACTAAATGCCGTGGGGCGCGGGTCAGTTGAGCTGGATGATCCCGCGGGCCGTGCGCGGGAACCAGAAGAAGAAGTCGTCCGCCTGCTGCTCGAGGAATCCGCCCTCCGACGCGATCTGCCGCGAATGCGCCTCGCGCCCGGTGTCGAACGACACGATGTCGTAGCTGGTCGCGCCGTGCTTGATCGCCGTCTCCTCGGCCTTGCGCTTCCACAAGCGCGCTACGTCGTCGTAAGTGCGGTGCTGGTTGCCCACCACGAGGATCTCGAAACGGCCGGGGCTGATCTCGAAGATGCGCACACCGCCGGATGACCACTGGGAGTTGCCGATCGGCGTGGCGCAGCCGGCCAGCAGGAGGGCGAGGCCGCAGGCGAGGAACCGGAGCATGCGGCCAATGTGCTCCGCTGCTCGCGGCGAGTCAAAGCGATTGCCCGCCCGCGCCAATCGCTCCTTGCCCGCGACGACGACTGGGAAATACTCACTTTCTGGTGACAACGCAAAGCTGGCACGCCCACTACGAGGACCGCCCGTCCGTCCGCCGCACGGTGGAAAGCCGCAACGCCCTCGATGCGGCGAAGGATTTTGCCCTGCTCTCGCCCCGCGCCGATGACTGCGCAGTCATCGTTTCCGCCGTGGCCGCGCCGCAGGAGACCATGACCTTCGACCGCACCGCCGGGGTCTTCGCACCCCGGCCGCCGGGCGGGCGTCCGCGCCCGCCGAGTCCCGCGAAGCCCGCGCGTGCGACTGGCTGTCTCTGGATGGTCGCCGCGCTGGTCCTTCTCGCCATCTGCTTCTCGGGCGGCGTTTACCTTTTGTTCCCGCTGGCGCGCGACCTCGTGGTGGGTGCTCTGCCCGGACGCCCGTCCGCCCCGCGCAACGCGGCCGAGGCCTACCACTTGTCCTACATCGAATCCCGCTACCCGCAGTGGAGCAAAGTCCCGTCCGGCCTCGGCGTGTCGGCCCTGCAAGACCTCGCCCTCACCGGCCAACCCCGCGCGCAGAACATGGTGGGCAACGCCTTCGCCAGCGGAACGGGAGTGCCGCGTGATCTCACCGAGGCGGCCAAGTGGTATCGCAAGGCGGCCGACCAGGGATATTCACCCGCGCAGAACAACCTCGGCTGGCTCTACGTCGAAGGCGGTCCCGGCTTCGCGGCCGATCCGTCCGAGGCGTTGAACTGGCTCCACAAAGCCGCCGACCAGGAATACGCGGTCGCCCAGAGCAACCTTGCCGAGATCTACGAGAAGGGGCGCGGCGTGGTCGCCGATCCCGCGCGCGCCCACCAGTGGCGCCGCCGCGCCGCCGAGAGCGGTTACGCGCAAGGTCAGTTCAACCTCGGCGTGGCCTACCAGCGCGGCACCGGCGTGCCGGCGGACCCCGCGGTCGCGGCCGACTGGTATCGCAAGGCGGCCGAGCAGGCCTTCGCCCCGGCCGAGGAGGCGCTCGCCGTGCTCTACGAGGAAGGCACGGGCGTGGGCAAGGACATCGAGGAAGCCCTGCGCTGGCGGCGCAAGGCGGCCGAGCAGGATCATCCGGAGGCCCTCTATCGCCTCGGCCTCATGTATGAACAGGGCACCGGCGTCGCCCCGGACAAGTCCAAGGCCCGGGAACTGCTCCGCCGCGCCGCCGACCTTGGCAACCAGCCTGCCGCCGCCGCGCTCCAGCGGCTCCAGTCCTAGCCTCGGAATCGCCGGAACTTATCCGACGCCCGACGCGCAAGTTCCTCTGCCGCATCCGCGTCCGGAAAAATCGAACGCCGCCCTGCCGGGGGCTGTCAAAACAGGGGTGATCCGCAACCTCCTCTCCCTCGCATTCATGTTCACGTCCTTGGCGGCCTTCGCGGCGGCGACCTTCGCCGGTCTGCTCAAGAAGGCGTCCTGATCGCGCGTCCGGCCGCGGTTTGTTGGCGGCCGTCCCCCGCGCTCCGGACCCAGTCGAGCAGTCCGCCGATCGTGCAGTGCTCTTCCAACGGGTGCCGCAGGCGGCTCCTGCGGCTGATGCGGTAGCGGTTGCGCCGCCCACGGCGCTCGCGTGTGAGCACTCCGGCGGCCTCGAGGTCGGCGATGATCCGCTGAACCGCGCGTTCCGTCACCCCCACGATCACGGCGAGGTCGCGCACCCGTGATTCCGGGTCGCGGTCTAGCGCCACCAGCACGTGCGTGTGGTTGGTCAGGTGGGTGAAGCCGGGCGCGGCCGGTTTTTCGGGGCGGGATGGCACGTCGGTGTTGACAGCTTATAGTGTCTTGCAATACACGAAATGGATGTCACGCATTGTGTGACATGCATCATTCTAGCACACGGGCCGCCCCGGCTCAATTCCGCGCGCATCCATGGACGTCCTCGAATCCCTTCTGCTCAGCCTCCTTTCCCCCATGGTGCTGGCCTTCATCCTCGGGGTGGTGGCCAGCCTGATCCGCAGCGACCTGCGGATTCCCCCGGAGATTTACACGGCGCTGACCATCTACCTGCTTTTCGCCATCGGGCTGAAGGGAGGGGCGAAGCTGGACGGAGTGACTTTCGCGGAGTTCTGGAAGCCGCTGACCGCCGCCATCCTCCTGAGCCTCGCCATCCCGGTGTGGTGTTTCGCGCTGCTGCGCCGCTTCGGCGGTTTCGACAAGGTGAACTCGGCCGCTCTGGCCGCGCACTACGGCTCGGTCTCGGCCGTCACTTTCGGCGAGGCCCTGGTGTTCCTCCAGTTGCTCAAAGTCTCCTGCGAACCCTACGTCTCGGCCCTCCTAGCCGTGATGGAAATCCCGGCCATCCTCTTGGCCATCTTCCTCGTCGGCAAGGGGACGCTGGCCGAGGGCGGGGGCAACATCCGCCAAGTCGTGCGCGAGTTGGTGACGAGCAAATCCATCGTGCTCCTCATGGGCGGGATGGCCATCGGGTTCCTCTCCGGGAGCAAGGGGGCGGAGCAGGTCGCCCCGCTTTTCGATGATCCTTTCCGGGGCGTGCTGACGCTCTTTCTTCTGGAGGTGGGGCTGGTCACGGGACGCCGCCTCGGCGACCTGCGCCAGGCCGGTTGGCGCCTCGTGGTGTTCGCTATCGTCATGCCCTTCCTCCACGGGATTCTCGGTGTCTGGCTCGGCTGGATGAGTGGCATGGGGTTGGGGGGATCGACTGTGCTCGGGACGCTGGCCGCCAGCGCCAGCTACATCGCGGCGCCCGCCGCCGTGCGCGTCGCCCTGCCCGCGGCCAGCCCGGCCATTTACCTCACCGCATCCCTCGCCCTCACGTTCCCATTCAACGTGGTCGTCGGCATCCCCCTCTACTACTCGTTCGCCAAGTGGCTCATTCCGTCCTGACCGCGGCCCGCGTCCCCACCGCCCCGGCGGTCTCGCGGGCCAGTCGGGCGATGACGCGCGGTCCCTCATGCGAGAACTGGCGCTCGGCCGTGACGACGAACAACTCCTCCTGCACCCCCGTGCGCACGGGCAGCGGGCGGAGGCCGTAGCGTTCCCGGACGCCTGCCAGCAGCGGGCTGAGCACCGGCGCTGCGCCCGCCCCGGCTGCCGCCATCTCGCACATCGCGGCCGCGTCGTCGAACTCGGCCCGGATTTCCGGACGCACGCCGTTCTCCGAGAACCAACGGTCCAACTCGCGCCGCAGCGGGCTCTCGCGCGTCGGCAGCAGCACGGGGAATCCGTCCAAGCCCGGCTTGCGCCGGTAACGCGCAGCCAGGGCGGCCGAGGCGGCGAAGTGGACGGCGAAGCGTCCCACGCGCGCGCTGTGCAGCAGGGTCTGGAGGGACGAGGGGGCGGGTTCGTTGCTGATGACGATGTCGAGCTGGTGGGCGGCGAGCGCCGGGAAGACCTCGCCCGGCAGGCCCTCGCGCGCGACCACCCGCAACCCGGGCAGTTCCTTCCACGCGCGGACCAGGATGGCCGAGGCCAGCAGCTTCGGCACCGCGTCCACGATGCCGACCTGCACCGTCTCGGGTCCGGCCGGCGCACCGCGCATCACCACCTCCACCATCTCGTCCCCGAGGTCGAAGATGCGCGAGGCGTAGCGTTTGACCACCCGCCCGGCGTCGGTGAGTGCCAGGCCCTTGCCCTCCCGGTGGAAAAGGCGGGCGCCCAGGAACTCCTCGAGGGCGCGCACCTGCGCGCTCAGGGTCGGGGGCGAGACGCTCAGCGCCGCGGCTGCCGCGGTGACCCCGCCTTCCGAGGCGACGGCGAGGAAATAGCGGAGGTGGTGGTAGTTGAGCTGGAGGTTCATGACGGAAATCCTAACAGATCATTCCGTTATTCGTAATAACAACATCAAGGGGAACTGGTCTAATACCGACATGACAATCACTGCCATCATCCTTTTCGTCGGCACCATGGCGCTGTCGCTCTGGGCCTCGTCCCGCGTCAAGCGGATCTACCGGGTGCACTCGGAGCAGCCGTCCCTGTCCGGCCTGACCGGTGCCGAGGCGGCCCACCGCATCCTGCGGCATGAGGGCGTGGACGGAGTGGACATCGTGGCGCAGGAGGGTGAGCTGACCGACCACTACGACCCCATGCACCGCCGCCTTGTCCTGAGCGAGGGGAATTACCACGGCACGTCCGTCTCCGCGCTCGCCGTTTCCGCCCACGAGGCCGGTCATGCCATCCAGCATGCGCGCGCCTACACGCCGTTGCACCTGCGCATGGCCGCCGTCGGCGCCACCACCTTCGCGAGCCAGATCGTGATGTGGCTCCCCCTCCTGGGCCTCTTCACGGGCGTGCTCAACACGCCGACGACTCTGATCATCATGGCGGCCGGTTGGGGCGTCATCATGCTCTTCAACCTCGTCACGCTTCCGGTGGAGTTCGATGCCTCGCGTCGCGCGCGGCTCGCCCTCCGTTCCAGCGGCGTGGTGGCTTCTCCGTCCGAGGAGGCTGGTGTGAATCGCGTGCTCAATGCCGCGGCCCTGACTTACGTCGCGGCGTTCATCACTTCGCTGGCCTATTTCCTCTGGCATCTCCTGCCCTTGCTGGCCGGTCGCCGGGAGTAACCCGCCATGCAAACTCCATCATTTATGAAAGCACCCGACAAAGCTGTCTCGCTCGACGAATACATCGAACACCTCAAGGCCGGCTTCCACGCCGCAGACCTCCGCGCTCTCCGCGCCTTCATCCCGCAACTGCGCGCGAAAGCTGCGTCCGCCGGGGAGGCTGGGCAAGGAGATCTCGTTAAAGGGGTCAATGTGCTCGAGCGCACCCTTCTCTCCGGGGAGGTGGACGCCTGCTCCGACCCTCTGCCCACGCACCTCGCCGAGGCGGGCGTGGCCGCCGCGTATCTGCTGAAGGGCATAGACATCATACCGGACGTGGTGCCGGGGATCGGGTTCTCGGACGACGCGTGGATCGTTTCCCGCGTGCTCCAACGCAATCCGGCGCTCGCGGGCGCGGCCTGAGGTCGCCCTCGGGGTTGACCGGCCGCCCGCGCGGCTGGCCTAATCACCTTCTGCTCCCATGACACCATCCCTCACCACCTCCCAAGAGGAGTCCATCCTCACCATTTGCCTGATGGCGGCCTTCGCCGATGGCTCGAATTCCGATGCCGAGCGGGCGGAGGTGAAGAAAATTGCCGACTCGGTGCTCGGCGGCGATGCGCACACGGCGACGCTCTATCAGGATGTCCTCCTCGGGCGGGTGGATTTGCAGTCGGCCTCCGCCGGTCTGGCCGGAAGCCCCGCGGCGGCACTGGCCTACGAGATGGCCGTGTGCGTGTGCGATGCGGATGACGCCCAGTCGCCGCAGGAGAAGGATTTTCTCGGACGCCTGCGCGGCGCGCTCCAACTCGACCAGCAGGCGGCGGCGCAGACCGAGTCCGGGGTCGAATCGCTCGCCCTCGCGCCTGTGGCCCCGCCTCCTCTCCCGGCGCCCCAAGCGGCACCCGCGGCACCGCCCGCCGCGCCGGAGGCTGACGGCATGATCCTGAATTACGCCATCCTCAACGGCGCGCTCGAGTTGCTCCCGGAGACGCTGGCCACCATGGCCATCATTCCCATGCAGATGAAGATGGTTTACCGCGTCGGCAAACTGCACGGCGTCGAACTCGACCGCGGTCACATCAAGGAGTTCGCCGCTGCGGCGGGAGTCGGGCTGACCTCGCAGGTGGTGGAGGGCTTCGCACGCAAGCTCCTCGGCGGCGTGCTCGGCAAGAAGGGGATGGTGCGGCGGGTGGCCGACCAAGTCACCAGTTCGGCCTTCTCGTTCGCTTCGACGTATGCCCTCGGGCACGTGGCGAACCTCTACTATGCGGGCGGACGCCGCATGGGCACGGCCGAGCTGAAGGGGCTGTTCAACTCGACTGTCTCCCGCGCCCGCGGCATGCATGAGCAATACCTGCCCCAGATCCAGCAGAAGGCGGCCGGTCTCGACCTCGGAAAAATCCTCGCCGAGGTGCGTTCCGGCGGGACGCCCACCGTCTGATTCCGCGGCCGGCCCGCGCAAATTGCTGGTGAGCGGCGGCGCTTCGCGGTTAAAAGACCGTCCTTGTCCGCCGCCCCCCGCCATACCAAGCCTGCCGCCGGGTTCCTCCTGCTCGCGATTGTCTTCTCGCTCGCCGGCCCCGGCTGTGCGCCCCTCGAGGATTTCCAGAAGCGCTGGCAGTCCGCCGCGTCCAAGCGCGCCCTGACCGGCAAGGAGAAGAAGATGCGGGAGGCTCACACCGCGTTCCGCTCGCAGCCGGGCTGGCGCAAGCTCACCTACCGCGATGACGCGTTGCTGGCCAAGGCCACCGCGGCCAACTCGGCTGTGGAAATTTCCCTCCGCGAGCAGCGCGGTCTCCTCGTGGTGGACGGCGGCATCGCCATGGACTTTCCTGTCGCCACCGGCAAGTCGAGCCACCCGACGCCCAAAGGCGACTACAAGATCCTCGACAAGAAGCAGGACTACGCCTCGAACCTTTACGGACGCATCGTCTCGGAGACCGGCGACACGGTGGTCTCGGACGCCGATTCGCGCTCGGACGCCGTTCCGCCCGGCGGCCGCTTCGTCGGCGCGCGCATGCCCTACTGGATGCGGATGAGCACCACCGGCGTCGGCATGCATGTGGGCTACGTGCCCGGGCGTCCGGCCTCGCACGGTTGCATCCGGCTGCGGAAGGAAACCGCCGCCGAATTGTTCCGCATTCTCGCAGTCGGCTCGCCCGTCAAAGTCGATTCCTTCTCGGCCACCCTCGGCGGCCCGGTCGGATTGGAGAGCGTCGTGATCGGCGAAGTGGCCGCTAGGCCGGCTTCATCGCGTCCGCGTCCGAAGCCCGCAGCCACGCCATCCGCCACTCCGGCTGCGCCTGCGGCCGAGACGGCGCCTGCACCCGCCGATGCGGCCCCCGCGGCAACTCCCGCGCCTGCGCCCGAACCTGCTGCAACGCCTTCCGAGGCGCCCGCAGCGGGGTGAGACGGCGAGGGAAGGCTGAGAGTTCAGCGGGCAGCGATGGCGGGTTCTGCGGTGGAGCCGCCACGGTCTGCGCCTGAAGAGAAGTTAAACTGCCGCTGCGGCCCCGAGGGGCGTGACCTCGCGCTTGATTCGTGCCGCGGATTTCCGCTCCGCAGCGCGCGCATCGTGGAAGGACTGCATGTTCATCCAGAACTGCACCGTGGAGCCGCTCCACCGGGCCAGCCGCAGCGCCATCTCGGCCGAGACGTTGCGCTTGCCGCGGATGAGGAGGCTGACCGTGATCGGGGCGACGCCCAGAGCCTTCGCCACCGCATAGGCCGAAAGTCCGAGCGGCTTCATGAAGTCCTCGCGCAGCACATCGCCGGGATGGGGGATCGGGAGTTTGTCGGTCTTTGTCTTCATGTCGTGTCAGTGGTAGTCGGCGATTTCCACGTCCGCAGGGCCTTGGGTGGTCCAGCGGAAGCAAATGCGCCATTGGTTGTTGATGCGGATCGAATGCTGTCCGGCCTGGTCGCCCCGAAGCGCCTCCAACCGGTTCCCCGGCGGCGCCCGCAGGTCGTCCAAAACCGCAGCGGCATCCATCTGGGCCAACTTCCTGAACGCCGCCGCCTGCATGTCGTGCGCAAGTCGCTTCGACCGTTCCCCTGCAAAGACCTTCGCCGTCTCCTTGCAGGCGAATGATTGAATCATGCGTAGATATAGCAACGCTATATTATCGCGTCAAGTTCATTGTCCTTCGGCATGTCTCGCGCGCCATCTTCAGAACAGCTACGGCAGCAGGGCGAGGAGCGGGGCGGGATAGACGCCGAGCCAGATGATGAGAGCGCAGAGGGCTGCGATGGCGAGTTTGGCGGCGGGGCCGACCGGGATCTCGGGGGCGTCGGGGTCTGTCGGTTGCTGCCAATACATGGCGCGGACGACCTTCAGGTAGTAGTAGAAGCCGGCGGCGACGGTCACGACGCCGATGCCTGCGAGGATGTAATGCTCTTGCTGGAGCGCGGCCTCGAAGACGAACAGCTTGCCGAGGAATCCGGCCGTGAGCGGGATGCCCGCGAGCGAGAGCATGGCGAGGAGCATGGCGAAGGCCAGATGCGGCGCGCGGCGGCCGAGGCCGTTGAAGTCGGAGATGTCGTCGCCTCCCGTGGCCTGCGTCACGACGGTCATGACGAGGAACGCGAGCATGGTCATGAGGAGGTAGGCACCGAGGTAAAACAGGACGGCTGTGCCGGCGAAGGTCGCGCCGATCGAGGTGACGCCGAGCAGGAGATAACCCGCCTGCCCGATGCTCGAGTAGGCGAGCAGTCGCTTGAGATTGGTCTGCGGGATGGCGGCGAGGTTGCCGAAAACCATGGTAGCTCCGGCCAGCAGCGCGAGGAGCGGCACGAGCTTCGACTCGAGCAGCGGGGCCGAGGCGAAAGTCTGGACGACGCGGAGCAACACGATGAAGCCGGCGGCCTTCGAGGCGACGGAGAGGAACGCGGTGATGGGTGTGGGCGCGCCTTGGTAGACGTCCGGAACCCAGAAGTGGAACGGCGTGGCCGCCACCTTGAAGCCGAGGGCGATCAGGACGAGGCCGACACCGAAGAGCAGGGCCGGGACGACCGCGCGGTCCAATCCCGGCAGGACGGCGGCGATGGCCTCGAGATTCGTCTGTCCGGTCACGCCGTAAATCCACGTGATCCCGTAAACGAGGAAGCCGGTGGAAAGCGCGCCGAGCACGAGGTATTTCGTTCCCGCTTCGAGGCTGGACGGATCGCGGCGCAGGTAGGAGACGAGGATGTAGAAGCTGATCGTCACGAGTTCGAGCGAGACGAAAATCATGACGAAGTCCTTGGCCGAGGCCATCCACATGAGGCCGGCGCAGGCGAGGATGGGCAGCGTGAAGAACTCGCCGAGCCCCGCCCCCCGCCGCTCGGACGGCATGGCCGCCTCGACCGTCGGGGCGAATTCGAGCGAGATGACGAGGACGAGAATGGTGGAGAGCAGAGCGATCTGCTTGAGGAACATGGCGGCTGCGTCGGCCGCGTAGAACTTGGCGTAGGGCGCGGCGGCATTCATCGCGGCCGGGTCGGCCCAGAAGGTTGCGGCCAGAACGGCGAGCAAGCCGACGATGCCGGCGTAGGCGATGCCGCGCTTCGACCCCGCTCCGGAAAACGCCTCGACCATGAGCAGGACGATGCCCAGGACGACGACGGCAACCTCAAGGTAGAGCGGGTTCATTTCGGCAGGTAAGCGAAGACCGGGTTGATGAGGTCAAGCAGCAGGGAAGGACGGAAGCCGGTGATGAGCAGGCCGGCGAGCAGGATGATCACAGCCCAGCGGACCCCGGAGGAGACATCGGGTAGGTCGTCCTTCACCGCGCTGCCGCGGGTGCCCCAGAAGACGCGGCGGTAGGCGCGGAGCATGTAAACGGCGGAGATGACCACGCCCCAGAGCGCGAGGACGGTTGTGGTCTGGAACCAATTGAAGGCGCCCACATTGCCGCGGGCGAAGGCGCCGAAGAAAATCATGATCTCGCTGGCGAAGGTGGCGAAGCCGGGGAGTCCGACCGACGCCATGGCGGCGAGCCCGAAGAGCAGCCCGAGTTTCGGCGCCGGCGAGGCGAGACCGCCCAATTCGGAAAACTCCAGCGTGCCGGTGCGCCGGGCCACCTCACCGCAGAGTGCGAAGAGTGCGGCGATGGTCAGGCCGTGCGCGAAGAGCATGAGCGACGTGCCGCCGAGCCCGAGTTGGTTCAGCGCGGCGAGCCCGAGGAACGCGTAGCCCATGTGCATCACGCTCGAGTAGCCGAGCATGAGATCGAGGCGCTTCTGCGCGATGGTGACGAAGCCGGTGTAGAGGATGTTGCCGAGCAGGAGGGTGAGCAGGAGCGGCGCGAACTGCTGGACCTCGGCGGGGAAGATCGGCACCGCGAGGCGCAGGAGGCCGTAGAGGCCGAACTTCTTCAGCACGCCCGCGTGCAGCATGGCCGCCGGGGCGGGAGCGGATGCGTAGGCCTCGGGCGCCCAGGTGTGGAAGGGGAATAGGGCGATCAGGATGCCGAAACCGAAGAGGATGAGCAGGTAGACGGCGGGACCCGGCTCGACCATCCCCGCCGCGCCGAGCTGTTGGAGCAGGCGGATGTCCAGCGTGCGCAGGCCCTCCGGCACGGCCAGCCAGAGGCCGATGAGGCCGAGGAGCAGGATGAAACTGCCGAACGCGAGATAGATCGTGACCTTCCACGCGATGCGCTGGCGCTCGCCGGATCCCCAGATGCCGATGAGCAGGAAGGTCGGGATGAGCGCCAACTCGTGGAACGCGTAGAAGAAGAAGAGGTCGATCGAGGCGAACGCGCCGATCGCGCCGGTCGAAATCAGGAGGAGGCACGCGTAGAACATGCCGGCGAACTTGTCCACCTTCGGGGTCACCCAGATCGCGGCGAAGGTCACCAGCGTGGCCAGCAGGAGCAGGGTGAGGCTCAGTCCGTCCGCCCCGAGCGAGAAGTTCAGCCCGTAGGACGGGAAGAGCGGGTGTTCGCTGACGAACTGGAAGCCGCCGATCTCGGTGTTGTAGGACGCGATGAGGTAGAGGCTGAGCAGCAGGTTGGCCCCGGCGCCGAAAAGTGAGAGCCGTCGCGGCGCCGCCCCGGCCATGCAGAAGGCCGCGGTGACCAGCGGGATGAGGATGAGGGAAAGCAGCGGGCTCATCAGCGGAAGACGAGGAAGTAGAGGAGCGCGAGCACGCCGGCGCCGAAGAAGAACGCGTAGGTCTGGAGGTTGCCGACCTGCAGGAGGCGCAGGACGTAGCCGGCCGCCCAGACGGTGCGCGCCGAACCGCCGACCACGAGGCCGTCAATGATCCAGCGGTCGAACCACGAACCGGCCACGGCCAGCCCGCCTTGGACCCGGGCCACGAGCCAGTCGTAGAAATTGTCGATGTAGAGCCGGTTGGCGAAGAGCGGGATGCGGACGGGGTCGTTGGCCGGTCCGCGCAGGTAGAGCGCGGCGGCGATGAGCGCGCCGGCCCCGAGGAACGCGTAGATGATGAGGTGCGCGGTGTGCGGCATCTTGGCGTGCGGCACCTCGAGGAAGTGGTGGATGAACCACGGGTAGCCCGCGATGACGGCCGGGATGGCGAGGATGATGAGCGGGACGATCATCACGGCCGGGGATTCCTTGGCGTGCTGCGCGTGGGATTCGCGCGGCTGGCCGAAGAGGACAACGAGGAGGAGGCGCAGGGTATAGATCGCGGTGAGCATGACGCCCGCCGCGGTGATCCAGAAGATCGGTGCGTTCTCCAGCCACGCGTAGCCGATGATGTTGTCCTTGCTGAAATAGCCGCTGAAGAACGGCGTGCCGGCCAGGGCGAGGCCGCCCGCGATCATGCAGATCGAGGTGACCGGCATGCGCTTGAGCAGGCCGCCCATCTTCCAGATGTTCTGCTCGTGGTGCAGGGCGATGATGACCGAGCCCGCGCAGAGGAAGAGGAGGCACTTGAAGAACGCGTGGGTGAAGAGGTGGAACATGGCCACGTCGGCCGTCGGCCCGACCCCGATGCCCACGACCATGTAACCGAGCTGCGAGATGGTCGAGTAGGCGAGGATGCGCTTGATGTCGTCCTGCTGCGTCGCCATGAGCCCGGCCGCGAAGCACGTGATGGCACCGATCCACATGATCACGTCGCGCACGACCTCGGGTGCGGCCAGCAGGATGGGGAAGATGCGGGCCAGCATGTAGACGCCCGCCGCGACCATGGTGGCCGCGTGGAGCAGCGAGGAGACCGGCGTGGGGCCTTCCATCGAGTTGGGCAGCCAGACGTGCAGCGGCATCTGGGCGGACTTGCCCAGCGTGCCGCAGAAGACGAGGAGGCACGCGGCGGCGAGGTAGCCGGGATGCATGGTCACGGCGCCGAGGTTCTCCTCGATGCCCGAGAACACGACCGTGCCGGTGGCCAGCCAGAGCATGAGGATGCCGAGGATGAAGCCGAAGTCGCCCACGCGGTTGACCACGAACGCCTGCTTGGCCGCCTCGGCCGCGGAGTCCTTGCGGAAGTAATGCCCGATGAGCAGGTAGGAACTCACGCCGACGAGCTCCCAGAAGATGAACATCATGATGAAGTTCCCCGCGAGCACGATGCCGAGCATCGAGAAGAGGAACAGGCACAGGCTGGCGTAGTAGCGCGGGATGCCCTCGTCGCCGCGCATGTAGCCGGCCGAGTAGATGAACACGAGGGACGCGATCGTCGTCACCACGATCAGCATGACGCGGCTCAGGTCGTCGAGGATCAGGCTGATCGGCACCGAGAACACGCCCGGCACGTCGAGCCAGGGCAACTCGGCCGTCGGGGCCGCGCCCGGGTGCAGGAAGATGCGCCAGCTCAGCAGGCAGGTCAGCGCGGCGGTGGCGATCCCCACGACCATCGCGCCCTTCTCGCTCCGCGGGAGAAGGAAGAGGATCGTGCCGGCCGCGACGAGCGGGGCGAACAGGACGATCCAAGGCTGAAGGTGCGGGTCCATCACGGGCTAGAATTTCATCCGGTTCAGGTCCTCGACATGCGTGGTCTGCCGCAGGCGGTAGAGGGCGACGATGATGGCAAGGCCGACGGCGACCTCCGCCGCGGCGACCGTGATGATGAAGAAAACGAGGACCTGCGCGTTCGGGTCGGGCGTGCCGAAAGCGGCGGCGCCGTGCCGGGCGAAGGCGACGAGCGAGAGGTTGGCCGCGTTGAGCATCAGCTCGAGGCCCATGAAGATGATGAGGAGGTTGCGCCGCAGGAGGACGCCGGCCAGGCCCACCGCGAAAAGCAGGCCGCTCACCAAAAGATAATCGCCGAGGTCGGGCATGGCGTCAGCGGAGGCTCCGGCGGCTGAGGATGACCACGCCCACGGTCGAGACGAGCAGGAGCACGCCGATGACCTGGAAGGGGAGGTTGAAGTTCCCGAAGAGCGCGTAGCCGACCGCCGTGACATCGGAGGACGTGCCGGAGGCGAGGGCGGGGAAGGGCTGCTTGGCCGCGGGGAGCGACTTCACGACTTGGACGACAAGCAGGACGAATCCGCCGAGCACGGCGAGGCCGCCGGCCAGCGCGGCGACGTTGAGGCTGCGGCGCGCCTCGGCCTTGAGGTCGAGAAGCATGATGATGAAAAGGAAGAGCACCATGACGGCTCCCGCATAGACGAGCACCTGGATGATGCCGATGAAGAAGGCGTCCAGCGTGACGAAGAGCGCGGCCAGGGCGAGGAACGAGAGGACGAGGCTCATGGCGCTGTTCACCGGGTTGCGGAAGAGCACGACGGCCACGGCCGAGCCGAGCATCAAGGCCGACAGAACCCAGAACAGGATGGTGAGCATGCGGTGGTTTGCGCCCGGGGGCGCTTGGCGCGCCGCTTTTTTCGCCGGAAGCCGCGAGGTTAAATCCCCGTGCGGGGTGTTTCGATCATTTTTTCTCGTTCCACTTGTGGACGAGCCCGTGCATGACCCCGCCCAATTCGTAGAGTTTCGCCTTGTCGTGGACCATCTCCGCGCGGGTCAGGCCGGTGATGGAGTAGTCCTTGCGCAGGAATATGGCCTGCTCCGGGCAGACCTCCTCGCATAGCCCGCAGTAGATGCAGCGGATCATGTCGATGTCGAACTTCTCCGGGAACTTCTCGACCTTGGCCCACTTGCTCTGCTCCGGCAGTTCGCCGGGCTTGATCGTGATGGCGCGGGGCGGGCAGATGAACTCGCACAGCTGGCAGGCCACGCAGCGTTCGCGTCCGTGCTCGTCCTTCACCAGCGTGGGCGCGCCGCGATACCACTCGGGCATCGCCGTGTCCCACTTCTGCTCCGGATACTGCATGGTCACCTTGGTCTTGCCGAAGAACATGGCGATGAAGTGCTTCAGCGTGATGAACAGGCCCCCCAGCACCGCGGGGATGTAGGAGCGCTCGGCGAGGTTGAGCTTCGGACGTTGGACGGTGAGGGCCATGGTCAGGATTTGAGGAAGGCGAGGATGCCGGCGGTGAGGAAGATGTTCACCAGCGCCAGCTCGAAGAACACATACCAGCCGAGCTTCATCAGCTGGTCGAAGCGGAAACGGGGCAGCGTCCAGCGCACCCAGAGGAAGAAAAAGATGATGGCCGCGACCTTCGCGAAGAACGTCCCGATGTTGACCAGCCCCCAGAACCAGCCCTGCGAGCCGTCCGGCACGAAAGGAAGGCTCCAACCGCCGAGGAAGAGCGTCACGATCACGCCCGCACCCGCGATCATGGCCGCGTATTCGCCGAGGAAGAACAGGGCGAATTTCATCGACGAATACTCGGTGTGGTAGCCGCCCACCAACTCCTGCTCGGCCTCGGGCAGATCGAAGGGAAGGCGGTTGGTCTCGGCGAACATGGCGATCATGAACACTACGAACGAGATCAGCATGGGGATCCACAGGAGCAGCTTTTCCCAGCTGAACCCGTTGATCCACGCCGGCAGCACCATCCAGCCGTTCTGCGCCTGAAACTGCACGATCTCGCCGAGGTTCAGCGTGCCCGTGATCATGAAGACAGGGATGACCGAAAGCCCGAGCGACAACTCGTAGGAGATCATCTGCGAACTCGACCGGATCCCGCCGAGGAACGGGTATTTCGAATTGCTCGACCACCCCGCCAGCACGATCCCGTAAACGCCGAGCGACGAGACCGCGAAGACCCACAGGACGCCGATTTGCAGGTCGGCGATGACCATCGGGATGCCGAACAGCTCGCTGCCGAAGGGCAGCACGGCCAGCACGAGGATGGCCGGCACCATGGCCAGGCTCGGCGCGATGCTGAAGTAAAACTTGTTCACCGAGGCCGGCACGAAGTTCTCCTTGAGCAGGAGCTTCACGCCGTCGGCGATCGGCTGGATCAACCCCGCCCAGCCCACGCGGTTCGGCCCCACGCGGTCCTGGATGAACGCGCTCACCTTGCGCTCGGCCCAGACGGAATAGGCCACCATGGTGAGGACGATGCCGAGGAGGACCGAGGTCTTGAGCACCGACGTCCAGATCAGGAGCACCTCGGGCTGCAGGAAGATTTCGAGACTCGGCATAAAAGAGGGCGGCCCCAGCCGCCGAAACATCTACGGTTACCGCCCCACCGCGGGTGCTTCAATCCAAAACGTGGAAGCGTTGCGTCCGCGGCGCGCAAGGCTCCGCCGCAGCGGACCGGCTGCGCGCCCTCGATGCTGCGACGCCTCCGCCCCGAACCACGCCGCATCGGAGGGCGGCCGGCCCCGGCCGCCGTCGGGAAAGCCACCCATCCCGCGCACGACCGCAGCGCCAAGGCTGTGCGCTGCACGAGTCACCGCCTTGCGTCTTCGTGCGGATCTCGTCCCCCTTGCTGCGCGGGGCGCAACGTCCGGCACTCGGGCCCATGCCTCAAGGCCAGCTTGGGGCTTCCCAAGCATCCGGGGGTGATTGAGTCGAACGCTCATGCTTGGCGGGTGCTGAATGGAGCAAGCAAGGTCTCATCGGCACCGAGCGGGCCCGCCGTAGCCACAGTTCCTCCGTTGCGTCGCGAGTGGCGTAAATTAATTCCATTTTCTTCTTGCCCTCCGCCGCGCCGTCCGCCAAAAGGTCGCCCGTCAGCTTTGGATGGTGTTTTTCTGCAAACGTCGTTCTTGAGTCTCGCAGAGAATCGTCAACCAGACAACATTCTCACCAACTTTTGCGACTCTTGCATCCCATGGCGACCGCACTCCCTCCCCGCCGGCGTTGCGTCCGAGATTGCGTTCGTGTTTTGCCCGGCCTTGCAGTTCATCCGCGGTTTTCCTTCATCCTGCCCTAACCCACATCCAAGCCCATGAAACTCCACACCATCCTCATAACGGCCTCGGGCGTGCTGATGTCCGTCGCTTCCCTCAAGGCACAGACCACCGTGAACGGTGGGCTCGAGGTCCTAGGCAATCTTAGCGTTGGCGGCAACGTGTTCGATTTCGGCACTACCGCCTCCACGAATTCCGCCGTAGCCTGGCAATACAATGACGGCACGAACGGAACAAACTCTACCTTTACCCTTAGCGCCACGCGTCCGGGTGCGAGGTTCCTCTGGTGGGACAATGCGACCGGCACCCCCAGGTTGAAGATGCGACTTGATAGCACAAACGTTTTGACCCTCTTCCAAACAAACGGCACTACAGAAGGTGTTGTTCTATCGCCCGACGGGACCAGCTCCTTTGTCGGTTCCGTGGTTATCAGCGGCACAAACAACCGCATGCCCGCTCAGACCTTGACGGATAGCGACAGTATTCTCACCCGGGGATTGGCCGATCAGCGGTATCTTCAGACGGGGCTTGGAGCAATTGCCGTGGGAGGAACCAATCTAGTGGTCGCAACTAATGGTCGGGTTGGCGTGGGAACGGCTAGTCCGAGTTTCGATTTGTCTCTGGATGGCGAAGCAAACCAGACTATCTCCGTGGAACGAGCGAGCAGTGGTGTTGGGAAGAACCTTACAATCTCAGCCGGGTCCGCCGGTGCCGGGTCTGATCTTGCCGGTGGCTCGCTGGTTCTGTCTGCAGGAGCGTCGAGTGGAGCCGGCACCGGTGAGATCCTTTTCCAGACCCCCCAAGCCGGCGTGCCTGGTTCATCCAACAACTCTGCGATAACCCGAATGCGCATCGACAGCGCGGGCTCTGTCGGCATCGGACCGGGTGCCTTCTCAGGCCACACCGGAAACCGTGCGGTTCTGGACGTGTCGGGCGGGGGGAGCACGCTGATGCTGGGCGGAGACGGGAGCTATAGCACCAATGGAACCCGGACAGACGGGGTTCAAAAACGCATGGAAATCCTTATGCCACCTTTCTACACGAACACGCCGGCATTGCCGGTCATGTCGGCCGTCGTTAACTCGAACGTCGCGTCACTTCATATCGGTTCACGAGTCACCCCAAGCGGCCGCGCTTTCACCAGCATCCACTTGGGAACTTCCCTTGATCCCACGAACACAACCTCCAGTGGACGCAGGAGACTAAGTATTCTTGGCGACGGCAAGATCATCGTTAACGAAACCAGAACAAACACCGCCGACTTCCAGATCATGGGCGCGGTCGAGACAAATCTCTTCTACGTCGCGGTTGGCACGAACCGCGTCGGCATCGGAACGAATGCGCCGGCGGCGACCCTTCATGTTGCAGGCGGAGCTCAAGTGGATGGCACGCTGACCTTGCCCAACCAAACAATCACAAATTCTGCCAGCGCGATCACCGTGGGGCAGGCGGATGGCCGCTATCTCTCGGCTGCTTCTAACAATGTGGGAGCCGCGGATTCAGCAATCGCCATCGTGAATAATGATACAGGCGGGGCAATGCTCAACTATGACGCACTCGGCGGCGACGGTTGGCTGGTGGGCGATCCCTCTGGTTTGCGAAGCGCCATCGAACTCGGCTACCTTGGCACCAATGCCGCTACAACGCGGACCAATCTTGAGCTCGGCTGGGCTGGCACAAACGCCGCCACCACCCGAGCAAACCTTGGCCTCGGCGAGACGAGCGACGTCGAGTTCAAGACGGTAAAGGTGTCCTCCCTGATTAGCGGCGGATCAAGTTCTGGATTCTTGGGGCGCGATCCCAGTGGTGCCATTGTGCTCTATGGTGCCGAGGCGGTCTCTGGTGAGCCGAGGTTTTATGGATGGGACGGGTTTAGCACCGCCGCCATATCGAGCGGCCAAGCACGCACCAATCTCGGTCTCGGGTTCACCGCCACCCCCGCCTTCAAGGGCCTGTTTATCTCATCCGCAGAGCCTTTTCCGACGAACACCACCTCTCTCGGGGTCGGGGAAGGAACACTTTCGGGCTATTCTGGCATTCGAGCCACTCTGGATGTCGCTGCCAGCCATGCAACAGTCATGCTTGGCAGCGATGCCTCCCTGACCAACAGGACGCGCACTGACGGAACCCAGAAGCGGATGCATATTCTGATGGCTCCGTTCAATACAAATCTTGCTGGACTTCAAGTGATGTCGGGAGTGGTGAACTCAAACGACGCATCACTAACTCTGGGTATTCCGTCGAGTGGTGCAGGACGCTCTCTGACAAGCTTGCACTTCGGGACGGCTCTACACACGACCAATGGCTTCTGGGGCCGCAAACGCCTCAGCATTCTTGGCGACGGCAAGATCATCGTTAACGAAACCAGAACAAACACCGCCGATTTCCAGATCATGGGCGCGGTAGACACGAACCTCTTTTACGTCGCGGTTGGCACGAACCGAGTAGGCATTGGCACAAACGCTCCCGCCGCCACCCTGCATGTGGCTGGCAATGCGCGGATTGATGGGGCGCTTCGAATAAGTCCCCAAGGCGATCTGAGCATGGGCGTTTACACCAACGCCCCCTAAGCACCTGAGAAACTCCTTCCTTCCACAAGGCTCCGGTGAAGACCTCTCCAAACAGGCGCAAGGCCAAGCGCGGCCTCGCCCGCGTGCTGCAGGCAGCCCTGATCGCCGCGGTTGCTTGTTCGACCGTGGTTACGCTGTTGGCTTCTCCTCCCTCTTGGTGGTCCAACGGGGTTCTTGATCCGCAAGCCACCGCCGACGACTACGCGGCAGTCAACCAAGGCCAGCTCAAGAATATCGCCAAGCAGGCATCGCTGGAGTTGGACACCCGCCTCCCGGGCGGGGCGGGGACCAATGTTCTTTCATTGGTCCAAGGCTGGTCCACCCCGGGGACGAACACGGATGACTTCGCGCCCGTCAACTTGGGCCAGCTCAAGAATGTGGCCAAGCCGTTCTACGACCGCTTGCAACACTTCGGCATCAGCACCAACTATCCTTGGGTCGGCAGCACCAACGCCGCGAATGACTTTGCCTTGGCCAACATCGGCCAAGTGAAAAACCTCTTCGGATTCGAGTTGGGTGCCCCGGAAGGCGAGTTGCCTGAGTGGTGGGTAAGTTACTTTTTTCCAAGTCTAGCCGGGATAGAGCCCTACGGCGATGAAGATGGGGATGGGTTCCAGAATATACATGAATTCTTGGAGCAAAGCGACCCGACGAACCCCTACAGCAGGCCTGGCGAGACCGTTGATCGTATCGCACTGACTTCCCCTCCATCTGGGACGCAGATTATTCAGGGCTCCTCGGTTGCGCTGGTTGCCGAAGCCAATGACCTCCAAGGCGTCGACAAAGTGGAGTTTTACAAAGGATCAGAGTATATAGGAGAAGTGCCGAGACACCTCTTGACCGTGGCTTTTGCACTGCAATGGGATAATCCGCCTGCTGGTGTTCATTCGATCACCGCGCGCGCCACCGACTCTTTGGGTGCTGTCATGGTCTCTGCTCCCATTACCCTAATCGTGCTGTCTGACACGGATTTCGACGGCATGCCCGATGGGTGGGAAGTGGCCAACGGGCTGAACCCGCTGGCAGACGACACGTTGGAGGACCATGACGGAGACCGCATTCCCAATGTGTTTGAGTTCAAGCGTGGCACTTTGGCCAATGATGCAGCGTCGAAGCCTGCGGCGACCTTTGTGGTCAACCCCGCCACCGGCGACAATAGCGCGTCGGACTATATTTATGCCACGATTCAGGAAGCGGTAAACAAGGCGCGGGAATTGAGCTATAATGGGGAGACCGGACAATACGAAAGGCCAAATGCGTATGCGGTGATTGAGGTGAAGGCGGTGCCGTATGCCGAGAAGGTGACTCTGAGCACTGTTCCGGTGGTGCTGCTCGGCGAGTTGGGCGCACAGGCGGGACCACCGGCAATTTTGGGCCGCCCGGACGCGGATGGCAACTCGCTGGAGATATACAGTGCCTCGGTGGTGGATGGGTTTGAGATCGGGAAGGTGCCCGGGCGCAAGGGGCGCGGGGTCTATGCGCGATCCAACGCCCGGCTGGTGAATTGCCTCATTCGTGGGAACGAGGATAGCTACGGTGCGGCTGCCTACAATGATGGCGCCCGGTTGGATATGGTGCATTGCACGGTGTTCGGGAACAAGGGGACCTATTCCGGGCGTGGCATCTACAACACCGGGATCCTGAACTTGGTGAACAGCATCGTGTGGGGGAACACTGGTGCAGCCGCGGAGGAAATCTACAACGCCACTTGGGGAACGCCGCAGATCAGCGCCAGCACAAGCATCTTGGCAGGTGGTGAACACGGTGGGCTGAATCTGGACCCGCTGCTTACCCCGGCCGGGTGGCTGAAATCGACCTCACCCGCAATCAACCGTGCGGGAGCGGCGGTGGTGAGCCGGGTGGACATCCATGGCGAAGCCCGTCCTGCTGGAGCGACACCGGACCTCGGGGCGGACGAATACAAGGATGCCAATGGCACAGGGGATGGGGATGGCTTGCCGGACTGGGCGGAGGGTGCCGAGGATCAGGATGGCCTGAGCGCGTTGGAGGAGTATACCACTCACGGCACCAATCCGTTTATTGCCGACATCGATAGTGATGGCCTTAACGACGGCGCGGAAGTGGAGCTAGGGACAAGCCCGACCAATCCCGACACGGATTTCGACGGCATGCCCGAGATGTGGGAAGTGGTCAACGGGTTGAACCCACTAGCAGACGACACGTTGGAGGACCATGACGGAGACCGCATTCCCAATGTGTTTGAGTTCAAGCGGGGCTTTTTGGCCGATGATGCGGCGTCCAAGCCTGCGGCAACCTTTGTGGTCAACCCCGCCACCGGCGACAATAGCGCGTCGGACCATATCTATGCCACGATTCAGGAAGCGGTAAGCGAGGCCCAAGAGGAGATTTACAATTGGGAGACCGGACAATACGAAAGGCCAAATGCGTATGCGGTGATTGATGTGAAAGCGGTGCCGTATGCCGAGAAGGTGACTTTGGGCAATGTTCCGGTGGTGCTGCTCGGTGAGTTGGGCGCACAGACGGGACCACCGGCAATTTTGGGCCGCCCGGACGCGGATGGCAACTCGCTGGAGATATACAGTGCCTCGGTGGTGGACGGGTTTGAGATCGGGAAGGTGCCCGGGCGCAAGGGGTGCGGGGTGTATGTGCAATCCAACGCCCGGCTGGTGAACTGCCTCATTCGTGGGAACGAGGATAGCTACGGTGCGGCTGCCTACAATGATGGCCCCCGGTTGGATATGGTGCATTGCACGGTGTTCGGGAACAAGGGGACCTATGCAGGGCGTGGCATCTACAACACCGGGATCTTGAACTTGGTGAACAGCATCGTGTGGGGGAACACCGGTGCAGCCGCGGAGGAAATCTACAACGCCACTTGGGGAACGCCGCAGATCAGCGCCAGCACAAGCATCTTGGCAGGTGGTGAACACGGTGGGCTGAATCTGGACCCGCTGCTTACCCCGGCCGGGTGGCTGAAATCGACCTCACCCGCAATCAACCGTGCGGGAGCGGCGGTGGTGAGCCGGGTGGACATCCATGGCGAAGCCCGTCCTGCTGGAGCGACACCGGACCTCGGGGCGGATGAATACAAGGATGCCAATGGCACAGGGGATGGGGATGGCTTGCCGGACTGGGCAGAGGGTGCCGAGGATCAGGATGGCCTGAGCGCGTTGGAGGAATATACCACTCACGGCACCAATCCGTTTATCCGTGACACTGACAAGGATGGCCTTAGTGATGGCGAAGAGATCGGTTTGGGCACCGATCCGTTGAATCCTGATACCGATGATGATCGCATCTCCGACGGCTTAGAGGTGGAATATGGTCTGGACCCTCATACCGCGGACGATCTCAGTTTCGATACCGATGGAGACGGACTTCCCTTGGGGGTTGAGATTGATTTGGGGCTGGATCCCACTGAGCCGGACTCCGATGGGGACGGGTCTCCCGATGGGGCGGAGATCGCCTACGGCACTGATCCCTCCGATAGGGCAAGTTCCCCTCCGGCTGGGACACCTCCGCTGCCTCCGCTCCCCGGGCCAGAAGATCCTCAACCACCGACCGTGCCGTCCGGTCCACCCCCCGCACCCTCTCCACCCAGTCCCCCGGCAGATCCCACTCCGCCCGGAATTGCCAACATCGAAGTTTGGGTGCGATCAGCCAACAAAGAGCTGCCGAAATACGGCTGGGCAACCTTTACAGAAACCGATCCGCCACGTCGCTATCTCAGGAAGAGAGAGTTCAGCGCCTTGAGCGGCGGCAGCCCGGAAAGCAGGGTTGGTGGTGATGGTGAGTGGGAGATCGATCCTGAAACCGGCGCTATCGATGGCCAAAGCGATCCACGACACTTTACGGGCAATCTCCGAAGCACCTCCCCCACCTATTCATATGATACTTGGACTTCTAGTTCGTATGATGACCCGCCGAATCGACAAGAAGATACGCCTGGCACCATGACCTATTCTGTTACGCTCTCGACTGAGAACAAGACTGCCGCCGTAAGGGCCTTGGGAAAGAGCTTGGTGCCGGATTACACGGGCAACTTCGTGCAAGAGAATGCTTTTGCCTATCGGGACCTTTGGGAGGATGAACTCGGATATTCCTATCAAAGGATGGAATTCAAGTTGAAGTGGAGCGGCAATGCTCCTGAGGAAGACAAGCGCGCTGTAAGCTATTTGATTGTGTTTCAACCGGAAGATGACCCGGAGACCCCGGAAGATGAGTCGCAGGAAAATGCGGAAGTTGTTGGTGATTCAATCGAATGGGATGGGATTGGCGCTGAGTCTGAAACATTTTCTTTTGATCCTGATACCTTGAAGTCAGGGTTGGAAGATGGTGTGTTCTACCTCCTGCCTTTTGATATTATCCCAAACTTTAACCGTGATGAGACGATTGATTTAACGGGAAGCAAAGATCGCGGCAAAGTCACCGAACAGAAACCGCTGCGTTGGTGGATCAATGACGATTCGGATAATGGCGACATCGCCAGCGGTGATAGCGACGTGCCCGGTGCTTTGACAGGCTGGTTTGAATGGGATGGCCGCACACCGAATCACGACGATACCAAGGTCAACGGGCGCTGCGATTTGCCGGACTTCTTCCCGCTGTTCTTCGACCTCAAGCAAATGATCGAAGTGCTGCCGCCAAGCGGTTCGATTCAATACAAGTTCAAGCACGAAGAAGATGCCCTTGGCTTTGTTTATACTGACCTGACGCCCGACCAGGCCGACGATTTTTGCATCGAGGATGCGACCACAGGTTACGGCCCGAACTTCACCCAACCCGCCAAGGATGCCACGGTAACAAAGATCACCAGCGCGGGCGTTGTGCTCAGCACCGCGTTCCTCAACAAGATCAAGGATGATGGCAAGGGCGTCTTGCTTTTCGAGGCCAGCAAAGCCACGACCAAGCCGCTCATCCTCGAAGTCACTAAGGACGGCCAGAAACTGACCGAAGTAAAGTTCTTCCTCAAAGCCGACAGCGTGGAAAAAATGTATCGCTGGGTGAACCTGCGGGGCGAGATCGGAGCGAGCGAGGAACGGCCCACGAATCTCGGCCAACCGGAGAATTATCCCGACGATTTGACCAACTCGAAAAACTTCATTCAAGTTCACGGCTACAACGTTAGCGAAAAGGGCGCACGTGGCTGGAATGCCGAGGTGTTCAAGCGTCTGCACCAGCTTGGATCAAAGGCTAAATTCGTAGCGGTGACATGGCGTGGCGACGACAGCAGCCAATTTGCCTTTGGCTGGCGAACACCAGACTATCACGAAAATGTCACTCATGCTTTCGAAACGTCTGAGCACTTGGCAGCGGCAGTGAATGGACTTTCTGGCGAGAAATACATCCTTGGGCACAGCTTGGGAAATATGTTGGCCAGCAGTGCGATCAAAGACCGCTCAATGAGTGTCAGCAAATACTTCGCGGTCGATGCGGCGGTGGCGATGGAAGCTTACGATGCCAGCTTGGAAGGAAATGCCGGAATGCGGGACTTGATGCGAAATTTCGACTGGCAAAATTACAACACGCGGCTCTGGAGTTCGGAATGGCATAAGCTTTTTGGCTCGGGTGATGGCCGCAACAAACTTACATGGCGTGGACGCTTCGGGGCTTTTAGTAATGCGATCAATTTTCATTCAACTGGCGAAGAAGTATTGCGCAATCCGCCTGATGGTGGAGTGCCTACACCATCGACGGATGGAGATTTAGCTTGGGTTCTACAGGAAAAAGCAAAGGGAACGCTGCTCGCCTTTTTATCGACGCTGGATAGTCACGGCGGTTGGGGCTTCAATGCGAATTGGGATAATATCATCGGTTACGATCCGCAGACCGGGGCACCGATCACCGTGCGGCGAACACCCGCCGAAGCCGACACCCTCACTGATGCCCAACTCCAGTCCGATTCATTCTTCAAACGCTTCGACGACAATCGGCTTTACAATGCCAGCCAGGGCAGTGCCGCTGCCAACGAGAATCGTGCTCGGATGTTGGCGGAGGGCGTGCCTGCCCTTTCCTTCCCGGCTGGTTCGAATCCGCTAACGCCTTTTGGCACGGCCAGAAACGTAGATTTAATGAATCTGAAGACGGGCACATGGCCCCGTGGAAATGGTCAATGGCGGCACAGCGACTTTCGTGAAGTGGCCTTCTACTTCACCCAACGGCTCTACAAACGCTTCATCGATGAAGGAGAATTAAAACAATGAAAATGACCATTTGTGCGGCGGTATTACTTGCCTTGGCAATCTGTGGCATGGACTCAGTTTTTGCTCAGCAAACCCCACAACTGCCGCTACGCCCTCAAGCGAAAATTACTGCCAAAGTTATCGGTGAGGATGGAAAACCCGTAACTGGTGCCGAAGTGGGTATAGGTTTTATGATTGGCAATCTTCCAGGTCAAGGGCCAGGAACTCGAACTCTGGAGCAGCGAGGATTGAGCGGAAGCGATGGAACTTTCACAGCTCAAGATCAATGTGGCAGCAGTGCAGGATTGGGCGCAAGTAAGGACGGCTTCTATCGGACTTATGGATCCGATGTCTTGTTTAAAGAGGTTAAAAGCGGTCGTTGGGAGCCATGGAATCCGACCGTTGAGCTTGTCCTCAAGCCGATCTTGAAGCCGATCCCGATGGTTGCGCGGAAGGTGGAAATGCTCCGTGTTCCCGTGGTTGGGCAGCCCGTTGGTTTTGATTTGGTGGTAAGCGACTGGGTTGCTCCGCATGGAAAGGGCAGCGTTTCCGATCTGATCTTCACGCTGCAAAAGACGTTCGTGGACGTGGAGAAACCCTTTGAAGCATCCTTGACGATCACCTTCGCAAATGAAGGCGACGGCATCCAACCGACAATCGCCGCGCCGCATGTTGGCAGTGAACTGCGGCTGCCGCGTTTTGCGCCGGAGGCGGGCTATGAATCCAAGTTGGTCAAAAGCACATCGCGGGCGGCGGCCAATCAGATGATCGTTCCCGCCAATAAGGACGATCTCAACTACTTCTTCCGTGTCCGCACGGTGAAGAAGGACAACAAAATCGTCAGCACCAATTACGGCAAAATCGACCGCGACATCGACTTTGACATCATCAACTCAGACACGGCCTTGTTGTTCTTCACTTACTACCTGAACCCGACACCGAATGATCGGAACATGGAATTTGATCCGAAGCGCAATTTGCTCAAAGGGTTGAAGGATGCGGAAACCGTCACCAATCCTTAACTCCCAGCCGTCAACGTGCAGCAACGCGGGAACCGCTGGCGCGAGTAGGAGCAGCCATAGGGGTCAGTCATGGTTTATTGACATTTCTCTGAAGGCGCGTTGAGATATGCCGCATGCCGAGGCAGGTTCGCATTCAGTTTCCTGGGGCGATGTATCACGTGATGGCGCGAGGGGATTGACTGCTTTGCAGTCTGTGCAGGTTTGAGGCTGCAAATTTGTCGAGCCGCGATACGCGGCGTGGCGCTGCAGGGAGGCGATTGTGCGGGATGATGAGGATCGGCGGACGTTTGTGCGGACGCTGGGGCAGGCGTGTGAGCGGGCGGGGTTCCGGGTGCATGGGTGGGTGTTGATGACGAACCATTACCACCTGCTGTTGGAGACGCCGGAGGGGAATCTGTCGCGGGGGATGGCGTGGATGCAGAATGCGTTCACGCGGCGTCTGAACACGCGGCACCGGCTGTGGGGGCATGTGTTTGGCGACCGCTACAAGGCGATCGTGGTGGAGCCGGGCAATTGCTATTGGGCAGTGCTGGATTACATCCATCTTAATCCGGTGCGGGCGGGTATGGTGACCCGGAGGGCGGGGTTGGAGAGCTATGCGTGGAGCAGTCTGCCGGGGTATGGGCAGGAGCCGGGGCAGCGGCCGGGGTGGTTGGAGACGGGACTGGGCTTGCAGGTGGCGGGGTGCGAGGACACGGCGGCGGGGCGGCGGAGGTTTTTGGAGGTGCTGGAGGAACGGATCGATTGGGAGCAGCCGGGGCGGGCGGGGCTGGAGTTCCGGAAGGGCGAGGGGGAGCCGGAGGTGGCGTTGCGGACGGCGCTGCGGCGGAGTGATGGCTACTCTGGCGAGGAGGTGCAGGAGCACGGGGAGCAACGGGCGGAGCGGTTGCTGGCGGCGGGGCTGCAGGTGTTGGGGTTGGACGCAGAGGGGCTGCGCCGGGCGCGGTGCAATGACTGGCGCAAGGGATTGCTGGCGGAGGTGTTGCAGGCGGAGACGACGATGAAGCTGGATTGGATCCGGGACCGGCTGGGGATGGGGGATCGTTCGTATTGCTGCCGACTGATCCGGCGGACGCGGGAGCGGCTGCCAGGGAGCGCGGAGTGGCAGGAAATGCGGCGGCGGGTTTTGGAAATGTCAATAAACCATGACTGACCCCTATGGACACTGGATGCGGAGTCGGTTGGCAGTTTCTGACCGTCGGGCGCGGTGGATTGTGGGG
>CAZSUJ010000029.1:0-38299 GCA_964609925.1 uncultured Chthoniobacter sp.
CCTCCCCCGCCCTGACTCCTGTAAACTGACTTTTGGCGGAGTTGAAAGTTGAGCGTTGCGAGAGGATCCGGCCTCCGGCCCCCTGCCCCCTGTCCACCAACTCACTTTCCACCTTCTACCAAGCTCTCCTTGCCTCCCGCCTCATACTGCTTCCACTCTGCGTTTTGCGTTCTGCATTCTTCGCTCTTCCTTCCGCCTCATGCCAGCTGCGGAGTTGAAGGTTGAGGGATGAGCGTTGAGAGAGGCTGCCTCCTGGCTCCTGTCCCCCCGCACTCATCATTTTGCATTCCGCATTCTTCGCTCTTCCTTCCGCCTTCTGCCTCATGCCTCGCGCCTCAAGCCTTTCGCCTTCCGCGCCTGCCGGAGTTCTCGCTCAAGGCAGAAACACGTGTTTCGCAGTGCGCTACAGATCCTCCGGCTCCAGACCCGTCTGTCTCGCTATGCGAGGCAGCATTTTCGCCCCGATCTCTTCTCCGTCATGAAACGCGAACACGTAGTCTTCCCAACCCTCACGGGAGAGCACTTTGTGCGAACCAGACTGCCGCTTGACGTGCCAACCTATCCTCTCCAGCGCACGGAGCACCACCCGCGCTTTTCGGGCGCCCCACCGGCTCATGCCGCGATCGTGAAAACCGCATCCAACTCCGGCGCTGCCTCCCCGTTCTCAATCCGATCCGCGAGAATTCTCAGCACGAGCACCTCGACCTTGGCCACCGCCTCACTTTTGCTGACTCCGTAGGCCATGGCACCGGGAAGCGCGGGAACCTCCGCGATCCAGCGCCCATCATCCTCGCGCTCGATTTCAATCGTCATGGCGACCAGTTAACACGCCGGATTCCTCAGTGCAAGGCAGCCCATGACTCGGGCTTCTGCCAACCGTCTCCTGCCTCCCGCCTCCTCTTTGCGCCTCGTCACTGGCCACTGGTCACTCGTCCCTTCGCCTATCCCCCGCCTCCCGCCTCACGCTTTGTGCGTTGCCTCGCCCGCCCCGCGGGTCTCGCCCTTCGGGCTACCTTCGGTAGGCTTCCCCGCGCGACCTCTCGCGCCGGTGATCAGATTTCAGCTTTCAGATTTCAGCTTTTCAGCTTTCCCTGCTGCTCCCTCACCCCCACCCGACGCGGAGGCGGCTGCATTGTCCGTCTCCCGAGTCGGCTGCCTCGACGGTGTGGGCTCCGGCGTCCGCGTTGCCACGGGCATCTGCCGCCAGGCCAAGCTCACGTCGCAGACCCCGATCCACCAACACTCGCAGCGTTACGCCGCGCTCGATCGCGGCACTGGTTGCCTTGGCCAACAGCTCATCCGGAAGCTCAATGATCGTTTCCATGTGGAACCGTAAAGAGGAATTCCGGCCTGTCAAACGAACGTTCTTTTCAACAGATGTTTACGGACACACTACCGGGCCGGAAGCGCCAGCTTGCCATCAGGGGCCTGAACCCTGCGGCGACCGTGTGCATGCCCACCAGACACTCTGTTGGCCCACCAATAAAGCACGAGGACGGGCACGAGATAATACAGCACTTGGTAGAAATACTGCCAGAGGAACACTCGGGATAGGAACATGGCTGTAACCACGAGGATCGCGATGAGACACGACTGGAGGATTCCTCGTCGCATAGTCAGAACATACCAATCCGCCAACGACACTAGATACCCGAGCACTGCCATGCTGATGAGCATCCACGCGAGGCCGCCATCCAAGAGAAAAAATCCGGCTATTCCCGGACTCGTTGGGAGGCCTTTGGAGAAGCGACCATCGATGGTAACACCCTTTTCCGGCTTCCCGTGCCAGACAGCACGCGGAATAAAATGCAGAGGCACGTAAAGCCAAGACCATGCGTAGGGATACCACGCCGGCTCAGACTTTTTGGCGGCGACAAACGTGTCGAAGATGTTCATATCGCCGTTCGATCGGTAGAAATCCCAGTAACTCTCAACCAGCGTCTCGTGCTTGAACACCTCATCAATAACGCCCGCTTCAACCAACTCCTCGTTGGCTTTTGCTCGTTCGCCGCCCAAGTATTGAAAAAATGGTTGCAAGAGCACGACCGGCAAGATGAGCCAGGCATAACTCACGCGCCTCTTCCACAAATGCAGCCCGGCGATCGCCGCCATCATAATCCCCGTGACATAAAATCCTCGGAACACGGTCACTTCGCGCATCATCCATGTAAACACGAGTAGAAGGAGGATCGATATCACAAGCAGCCCAAGGGCGAGGAGGTCCTTCTTCTTGAGCCAGCACCCCAGCAACACAACCACGGCGAAAATATGCACGGCGTGCAACGGGACCGGAAGGTCATACATGTAGGCTCCAAAGCCGCTTCGGTAGACAGTGCGACCAGCCCTGCTGGCGATGAGGTAAATAATCGGGAGAGTCAGCACCTGAAGCACGATCAAGCCCCTGGCAACCTGACCACCAAAATACGTGCGAGGGGCCTCCGCCCGACTGGCGCGATTCCTCTTTTCTAACCAGCGGCGCTGGAACCGCGGGACAGCGTATACGCCGATGGCGAAGCACCACAGCGCAGCGCTAGCCCACCACATCGCAGAGCCGATCATTTCTGTGCTTGGACGAATTTGGTAGCCTGCGATGAGAAGCTTGTGGTCCTTCTCCAAGATCAGATACATCGGGCGGATGCCGAAAAAGAGAAATGACATGAAGATGAAGCCGCCAGCGCCAACAACCTGACCGCTCCGCACCTCTCGAACCAGCAGGATCAACTGGCTTGCCGCCAGCACCCAGATAACTGCTTGCGTCCCGATCATCGGGTAAGCGATCAGCAGCAGGAATGCGGACGTCAGCAGAAAAGCCATGGAGGCAGTAACCGGTTAAAGGTGGGAAGGTAACAGGTAGATACGGCTACTGATCAAGCGCCAGCAAAGCCGGTGCGAGGTGGCGGGGATGGAATTTGTCGGGAACGCGGGCTCCGGACTTGAGGCGCGCCAATAGATCCCGGTCACGCACGAGAGACATGATGGCTTCGGCAGCTACTTAGTTGCCAATGCAACCAACTGGCGGCGCTTCTTGACCGTGGCCATGAGCCAGCAGATGGCGTCGAACAGCGGGCCGGGAAGAAGTTTCATCAGTTTCTGCCAACCGGGCGGCCACGCGTAGGTGAGCACGTCGATTCGGTCCACCTTGAAGCCTGCCTCCACGAGTGTGTTGGCCAAAAGCCGCGGCGTCCACGTATGCAGGTGGTGGTCGATGTCGGCGCCGGTGAAGTCTTTCTGCACACGCCAATCGTCGAGAGGCAGAACAAGGACGAGTGTTCCGCCCTTGCCCATGCGTGCACAGAGCCCGCGCAGGGCCTCCACCGGGCAGGGCACATGCTCCATACAGTGATTCGAGATCACGACATCGAATTCCGTGGCTTCGACCTCATCGAGAGTGCGGTGCACGTCCACTCCATTTTGACGACAAAAGACGTGGGCCGATTCGTTGAGCTCCACCCCCACCCGTTCAGCGCAATCCAAGTGGCGGAGGATCCACCCTCCGCCGCAGCCGAAGTCCAGAACTCGGTCGTTCGGCCGGATATGAGGCGCGAACTTGCGCGCCTCCAGCACCGCGCCCGGAGCAGAGTTCTTTTGATAGGCGAGATATTCCGCGCCTTTGCTGTTTTGATAGCGATCGGAAGCTCCGTAATTCATTGGGAAAGGATGAAGACTTCGGCTGGCAGGAGGCAGTGATCGAGGGCTTCTGGAGGAGACGGAGTTGCTTGCTTTTGGGATTCGGCGTTCAGGATGTGGCGCTCGTCAGGTAGTTAACACCACAAGCGTCAGCTTTCCAAGGCCCGGAGTGCCGCCCCGAGGTGCCGCGGATGGAATTTGTCAGGCGCGCGGGCACTCGCCTTGAGCCGCGCTAGGAGATCCCGGTCCCGCACAAGGGACATGATGCCTTCGGCGATGGCCTCCGGGGTGACCTCCTCTAGAACCAGACCGCTGACTCCGTGCTCCACAACTTGCCCGCAATTCGTCGAGGCAATGACCGGCAGCCCGTGGCCCAGAGCTTCGAGTTGGGTCAACCCAAAGCCGTCAGACAACGTCGGGAAGAGGAACACGTCCGATTTTCGGTAGAGCTGTTCCACCATTCCACGATCCACCGGACCGAGGAAGCGCACGTTCGGCATCGCGCGGATGTCTTCGGGAACTCGCACGCCGACAGGCCCGGCAAACGTGAAATCCACCGGCTCACTTCTCAACTGGCGGATCGCATCGAACAACTGCCCTACCCCTTTGCGCAGGATCACGCTGCCGAGGAAGAGGGCCTGCAGCCGCGGGCGGCTGTGCGAAACGCTGACACGCTGAGATGCTGACACGCTGAAATCCATTTTCAGCTTTTCAGGATGTCCTCTTTTCAGATTTTCCCTTTTTCCCTCCTCCCTCTCCCTGCCCTCCGCTCCATGCCCCCTGCTACGCGCCGGAGGCGCGTAAACCAACGGAATCTCAACCATCTTTGCTTCCGGAACACCGGCTTGCATCCACACGGATTTGGACCAAGCGGAGTTGACGACAATGCGGTCGGCGAGATCGATTTCCTGCCGCAGTCCATCCCAATACTGTGGTGGCGCCGGCGTTTCATGCAGCGCCAGATCACGGTATCGTGCGGCCACACTCTGCGTGAGGTCCTCTTCGATCCATCCGAGGTCGATCAGATCGAGAATCGTGCGCATCCCGCGCTTCTTGGCGATGCGGAACGGCCACTGCGCGTTGTAGCTGTAGGAAAAGACGGTCTGCGCATCAACTCTCTCCAACTCCCGGGCGCACCACTCACCAAAGAAGGTGATGCGATGCATGCAGGCTTGCCACGGATCAAGCTTCTGCAGCCTCACCCGCGCCTCATGAAGGAAACGTCCGATGTTGGCCCGCCGGACCAATGCGTCCGGCATTCCGTCATGCCTTCGCGCAGCCAGCGCCGGGGAGATATGTCGCAGGAGGCGCGCCTCGCCTGGTGTAACCCATGTATCTGCGAGGAGTGCTGACAACTTCCCCTCCTGATGCAAGGCGAGCGGCACCGCATAGTGCTCGCGTGAACCGAGTTGAAGACAGGCCCAGGACATGGGAGAAGGCAAAAAGCTAAAACTTCAGGCCTGAAAAGGACGCAATCTCAGCGAGTCAATTTTAACTTCGCCCGCCGGCGATCCCGCTGCGCGGCTGTCGCAAGCTCCAGGCTGTCGTCGCTCCGCTCGGCTCAGCTTCTCACCGTTTCAGGATGTCAGCATTTCCGGCTTAGCTTTTCCGCCAGCCGCGTGGCGAAGCTCATGGCGACGAAAGTTGTGTTCGCATTGCTCGTCGTGCGGAAGGTTGCCGCGCCAGCCACATGCAGGTTCTCCGTGCCGAACACACGCAGGTCGCGACCCACCACCCCATCGGCATCCGACCACCCCATGCGCGCGCCGCCCACGTGGTGGTAGTTGTCCCGGAGCGTCTTGAAAAACTCCGGATCCTGATTGGTCAAACCCTCAAGAATCCTGAGTTCCGCAAGTCCGGATGACTCGAGGGCCCGCTTGCAGCGAGTCGCGAAGTCTTTCATGGCAGGGAACTCCTCGCGGCCGAGGCGCCAGTCGAGGATGACCTTGGGCAAGCCGGAGTGATCACGGATGGACGGATCCACCGTGATCCGGCTGTCCGCCAATGGCGTTTGTTCGCTCTGGAGCACGAAGGAAATCTTCGACCCCGAGGGCACGAACACCCGGTTCTGCACCATGTAGCGCCACATGAGTGGCGGAAGGTGCCGGCCGCAAGCGACCATGTTGCGGAGGAACTCTCCGACACCCTCGATCTTGCGGCTGTAAACGGCCGCCTTGAGGAACTGCTTCAGGAACACGAGGTTTTCCCCGATGGCACTCTCGAAGTGCAGCATCGCATGCATGTTCAGAACATGGTCCTTCGAGAGCGTCTCGTTCCGCAACCGCAGCTTGGGCTGGAATTTATCCCCGGCCAGCACGATGGACGAGAAAAGGTCGAGAAACCGTCTCTTGTCGAGCGGGTGCACGGAGGCGACGCGCCCGCCAATGTGGTCCTGGAAGTAGCGCCCCACGTTGTCGTTGTGGCGCCACGGGCATTCCCACTCGCTGGAGAGAGCCCCGTGCAGGAGGAGCCGCGAAATCTCGATGGTGCCCGCGGCGAGGATGAACTCACCGCCTATGACCCGGTGGCGCCCGCCCGCCGGATCCTGAACCATCAGCGCAGAGATCCGGCCGCCTGTCCCTTCGAAACCGACGACAACGTGATCAAGCAACGCCTTGATCCGCTCGGAGTCGTGCAACTCCTGTCGAAACGCCCCGGCCATGCTTGGAATCTTGAGCCAACGTGTGAGAAACAACTCCACCCCACCGGAAAAATCCGGAACCTGCGTCTTCAACTGGTCGAAGACCGTGCGGTCGTCCAGGCGTCCCTCGGCCACGCCCAGATTCCTGTAGGTCGGCTCGTAGAAGGCTGCGATCTCGTCATAGTCGACCGGCCATTTGGAATCCGGCAGCCAGTCGCGCCCCTCGAAATCCACCTGCTGGAACTCGACGAGTTGCCCCCCCCAAAGATTGCTCGCCCCCCCCAGACTCTTGCTCCGGCCGATGCTGATCCCCTCGTGTTTGAATCCGACGGAGGAGTAAGTGTCGGTATCGAAGTTGCCGAGGCTCTCGCACCCCGCTTCGATGAGCACAACCTCCCGACCGGAACGGGCAAGCAGGACGGCGAGGTAGATCCCCAGCGTTCCACCGCCGACGATGACCACACGGCTAGGATCGCCAGCGGCGAATTCATGGATGGATTCAACAAACATGGTTCAACATACTTTTCTCACGAAGGCACGGAATCACAGAGAATAAGGACTTCGCCCCCCCCTCAGTGCCCCGGTGTCTCTGTGAGAGTCTCTTTGGTGAGTTCAAGGAACCTCGCCACCTGCTCATTAGTGAAGACTGCTCCCGATGCGATGCGGGCGGCCTGCTTGATCCGTTCCGGATTCTTTGATGAGAAGAGCACAATTCCATCTGCATTGCGTGCGTGGCACGAGGCCTGAAGGAGCCCGGCGAGCACCTCCTTGTCCCCACAATCGAGTCCAAGCTGCTTGCTCCACGCTCCCCGCTCGGCTGGTTGTTCATCCAGCCAGCCAGTAAGAATCCTAAGGGCGTTGTTGAACGGCGCGAACGTGATGCAATTGGCTCCGTGGGCCGCGGCCACCTCAATCCGCCGGTTGATCGCGTTATCCTCGAACTGCAGCCAGCGGCTGGTGGGCAAGTTGGCCGCAGCGATCGGTCCGATGGATTTCCACTCCCCCCCGCAGCCGTAGGCGCGGACGCGCCCGCGCTGCACCTCCCGCTCAAGGAATTCGATGAGCGGCTCCGAAGCCGCGGACTCCGAACTCGGCTCGTGGAGGAGGAAAAGGTCGACGTAGTCGGTCTGCAACGCCTGAAGGCTGCGATCGAGGCTGCGCGCGGCCGATGCGGGATCGAAGATACCCCAACTGGATCCAGTGTCCGGCTTGCGACGTATCAGCGTCTTGACGAAGGGCGCAAGCTTAAGCACACGGCGCGCCGCGAGGTTGACCCAGCGGTTCTTGACCGCACCGGATGGCTCGATGCCAAATTTCGTCGTGATGGTCACTTGCTCCCTGCGTCCGGCTAGTGCCTGCCCGAGCAACCGCTCCGCCTCGCCGTAACCGTAGTAGGCCGCGGTGTCGAAATGCGTGATGCCCGCATCAAGCGCGCACCCCAGAAGCGCCAACCGCTCCTTGGTCGAATCGGCCGACATGAAGCTGGTCGTGCCGAAGCCGAGGACCGGCACTGGTGAAGACCAAGGAAAGATGCAGCACCGTTTGATCATAGTCGCGCGTCTCGGAACACCGCTGCTCCGCATCGTTTACACAGATGCAGACCGTGCCTGCCGTTCTCCCTGGGGCGCAAATGCTGAGCCTGTTGCAACATCATCAGCACGACACGGGGCTCACGCCAGACGGCGAATTCTGATTCGACATGGCTCCTCAACGAAATGGTAGATCGCAGCAGCCATTCCGAGGGGAATTGCCAGATACGCCAGGAAGAGCAAGCCTCTAACGAGGAAACTCGCGTCGACGAAACTCTCCACTGGCAACACAACATGCAGAATGCGATGCGCGATCGCATGGATGAGATACAGGGAGTAGGACACAACGCCCACATATCTAACAACCTTTGTAGCAAGCAAGCGTGATGTCCAAGCGCTTTCGCGAGTCGCTCCCACAATCAACAACGGCGTCAGACAAAGCACTGCCAAGTGGACTGAGGGCATCCATGACGTCAGAGCAACGCAGGCGACGAACGCACATATGACCCAATCATAATGTTTGGCGCACAATTCCACCTTTTCAGGATTCGCTTTATACCATAAATAAGCCATGATACCCGCCCCATACTGCGCTGCTATTTGGGTTACAATAGCGAACTGCCCAAGCTGAACACTCTCAGATAAAACAAAATAGACCACAAGAAATCCAAGTGAGAGCAGCCCACAGCATATTGATTTGAATTTCGCTTTTGCCACCAGCAAGGACGCAGGAAACAGAAACAAGTAAGCAAACCATTCCGCGCTGACAGACCAAGCAGGAGTATTCCAGTTACTCCAATTTGCCGGGACAAACGGCCAAGCCTGCACCATCAGCAGATGCCAGATCATACCGGAAAGAGGGTAACTTTCCGGATCCGCCATTCCTCTGCCTGTGGTGCGATCCACGAGCACCATGAAAAGAAGAATCGCAAGGCAAAATGCGTAGGCAGGATATATGCGAGCAATGCGATTGACAACAAACTTTCTGTAGCCAGGAACGGCTAATGGACGCGTCTCGATGCGATACACATAGGATATTACAAACCCAGAAAGAACAAAGAATACATCTACACCCATGCCTCCTCTGGAGAAAATCGGATCCAAAACAGCAAACCCAGGGATTAGCGCACAGAGATCTTGCGAATAGTGGTAAACCAATACCCAGTAGGCCGCGAACCCACGAATGCCGGTCAATGGTTTGATCTCGTTTGTCACTGGTGTCGCTCCGGGGCTACCCGCTTGCATGCATACAGAGCGTCACCTTCTACAGACTTGGGATGTTGGGTGAATAAGAGCCCCCGGCAAATCCATGGAATCCGCGCCCAATCGGGGCCAAAACGAACATAGAGCAAGACGATTTTCACCGCCGATTTGACCGTAAACAGGGCAAGCGGAATTCCCGACATGCCGGTTTGCCGCTTATACACGACATGATTGCGATAGCCCATCGCCATGCGGCGGTAGTTTGCTTTCGTAGCCTGAGCAAACGTGGGAACACCAGCATTGTTCTGGGTCTTATGAAGCGCGCGACTCTTGATTACCAAGTAGGCAGGAAACCTGCGGCTGAGTCTGGCAGTGAATTCAACATCATCAAACCAGAGAAACATATCTCCCAACGGTAATCCGCACTCAGTTACTGCTGGAGCAGACACACATATGGACACGAAGGAAGCGCGATTGATCGGAAGCAATCCGGCATCAATCAAGGAGACATTTACACCCTCCAGATTCGGGGATACGGCATTCATTCGGTGAGTGGTCCCGTCGCTCCACACAACCATGCTAGCCAGGCAGCCGGCATCCGGAGCGAGGCGGGTCGCGCGCTGGAATTCCTCCAGACAATCCAACTCGGGAACCGTGTCGTCATCCATACACCAGACCCAGTCGGCTCCGCGACCCAACGCCTCCGCTATGCCGCGTTCAAAGCCGCCCGCACAGCCTAGGTTGTGCTGGGTCACTACCAGCAAATCATCTTGTGCGGCCAGCCAAGCCGCTGTCCCGTCCGTCGAACCGTTGTCCACAACTACAACCGCAGAGGGAGGGCGGCTCTGCGATCGAACAGCCGCGATGCACTCCTGTAACAATGGCAGTCGGTTGTGTGTAACGACCACTGCCACCATAAGGCATGATCCATCCTTCGGCGAGGTTGCGGCCCCCTCCAGGACTCGATCAGTCATTGCTGCTGGTTGCTGGTCGTGCGGACGGTTCACTTTGTTGACTGGAGGCAGTCTTGCCACTGCGCCATAACGGCCCGTTGTGAGAACCGCGCATCAAACAGGGCAACAATTCGGCGATCATCGACTTTTCGCGCGTGGATTCTGGATCGCAGCTTTGCAACCGCCGCGCAGAACGCCTCGGCTGTGCCGGGGGAAGCGACGATACAATCATCCGGGTCTGCGACCAGCTCGCGGATTCCCCCTTGGTCGAAAGCCACCCATGGCTTGCCATGCGCCAGAGCCTCGATCAGGCACAACGGGCTACCCTCCACGTGCTGCGACGGGAGCACCACGGCGTCGAGTCGACCATAGATTGCGTCAAGCCCCTTGGTTGAATCCACCGCGCCATGCCACACGAAATTAGGCCCCTCCGCAGCCCGGACGGTTTCGGACTCGCTCCCGTCGCCGAACACATGCCAACAGATATCGGCGAGATCGCGATGCCTTGCGGCTTGCACCAACAGATCGATGCCCTTGCTCGCCTCCAAGCGCCCGACAAATCCAAAGTGCAGTCGGCCGTCTTGGCGCTCTGCTGGCGCGCTTTGGTGCGCTGGGGGGCCCGCAGCAGCTTCTTTTCGGACAGCGAAGTAAGGCAGGACGCGAATATCACGACCCGGAGCAATTTCTTGCAGGTTGCGCGCCGTTGCCTGCGAGCAAGCAACCAAAGGAGGCCCGCTGTTGATGAAGCCCACATAGCGAGGCGTCCAACTTTCACGCTCGGCCGCCGAGCACGCCGTGTGGCAGTGGTGTATGCCGCTTCTGCCGGCCGGTCCCAAGCGCCAGATCAAAGGGGAAAAGTTACCCTGGGAGTTGGTATAGAGGAAGGAAGAGTCCAGCAGCGTATGGATGAAGAACGACGGCCGTGGAAATCTGTGATAACTGACCCCTGCGGCCGCAAGCCGAGAGGCTGTGGCCCGGGTGATCGCGGAATACTTGACGCAGAAATCCACCTTCCAGCCCTGCTTCGCCAGATAGCACGACAAGTTGACGAGGTGCGTCTCGATGCCCCCGAGGGGCATCATCCACGGAGAAAAAATGCAGATGGAAGGATTGCTGCTCACCAAGAAAACGCAAGTCTGCTTCCTGTTGTCGCCCTAGCCCCTGCGCGTGAGTCGTCTCTGCGCCGAGCGAACCAATCTCTTTGCGCTTGCGACCAGATGGTAGGGGCGCAGCCATTCAAGGGCCCGCCAACGCTCCGCCCGAGTTAGATACCCCACGGCCTTGCCGTAGTCACTGGACCAAGGCCCCGGAGCGGCGGGAGCAAACACCGCATGCACGAACTCATCACTGAGGACACAACGAAAGCCATTCACAGCCATGAGGTTGCGCAGGCTTTGTCCGCTGAAGTGATACATATGCGCGTTTTGCAGCACCTTGAGGAAGTCTCCGAAATAACCCCTTTTGTGCAGGTTTTTCACGGAGGGGATTTCCACGTAGATCCTCCCGTCAGAAGCGAGACGGTCTTTCACAAGCGCCAACTCGGCGGCGGGATCAAGGATGTGTTCCAAGACATGCGAGTAGATGACGAGACCGATCTTCCTTCCGCCAGTGTCGAGTCGCCCAAGCGACCCCTGCATCAATCTCAGACCTTTCTGTCTTCCGAATTCTAAATAGCTGTCGCCCAAATCACACCCGATGACCTCTGCTCCCTGCTCCCTGAATGCGGCCAGGATTCCCCCAGCCCCCGCGCCAACCTCCACGACGAGAAGGTTGCTATCGATGGTAAGGCCGGCTCGGCGCACAAATGACACGATCTCCAAGCCATGCGCATGTTGATCGTTGAAAAAGGCCTCATCGGCGACAGCTTTTCCGACATACAGCGCGCGATAATCGGATGCGTAGAAATCGTCATAGTCCTGCTGCCGCAATCTCGGTTCCGTGCGAATAAGACCGCACGCTCGACAGATGCACACGCTGAGCGGGATTCCGTAGCGGTCTTTCCTCGCCAACTGCTCGCACTCCCAAGCGCCACAGACTGCACAAGACGTGCTCTCGTAAACGTAACGCCCCGAGCGTAGTTTCTCCAAATGGGCCGCGAGGGCGGCTTCCTGCTCGCCCTTGGCGATGCCGTAAGTCGGGAGACCATCATCCTCAAACCTTTCGGAGAGAAGGCTGTCGGTTATGTGACGATTGGTAGGCATACCTTGCATGGCTGTTCTTGAGGGGATGTCGCCAAGATGCCTTTCAGTTCTCCGGCGGGGTTTGCACGACATCCAGCGTGCCCGGGGATTCTGCGGAGATCCAGTCCGTGATCACACTGACTACCTCCCCACGGCGATAGGAGTCATAGCACTTGGCCGCCATCGCCCGTTCCACCGGGTCCAGGATGAGTTCCGGCGGAACATGAAACGCAAACAACCTCCCCGCGGGGACCGCGTCAGCCGCCACGAGTGTATCAAAGATTGTGGTGTAGAAGCTCGCCACGGCAGAAGGCTTCTGGCTTGCCGTGGAGAGTGCCAGCTCGAATGGGAGCTCGGGCGTCTCGACCTTGATGCCGAGTTTCTCAAGCACGCCCATCTTCGGCTCCATCGACTCCCGTCGGTGGGCAAAGTAGTGGATGGGCCGACGTCCGAAGTATTCCCTGATCCGCTCCAGCCACAGGCCGTAGTCCTCGAAGCTGCAAATGTCATGCTCTGGAATCATGGAGCCCACCAAAAAGACCGGCCCGCTGTCGTCGAAAGCGATGGATTCACGCAGGACGGCCATCGGGTTTCGGTGGCTTTGATCGGGAGGGCGAAGAGGGAGGTCGTAGATCGAAAACACTTCAACCTTGGCCGGCAGCCGGCTGTCGAACCCGATCCAAGAGCGCCGCACGCCGCCGCACTGGTGCTTCTGTCGCACACCTTCGTAGCGATAGGCTGGGAAGAGCAACGATGCCGTGCCGTCGTCCAGAATCCAAACCTCGGCATTCCTGCAGGCATTGGCTGTCGCGACCATCACACCAGAGTCGTAAGCGCCAATGTGAACCCGCCCGACAGGCCCCAACCCGCGAATTCTCCATCGCAAAATGAGCCAGCTGGCCAGCTTGCCAGCGGGATTTCCAGCGAATGGCACCGTAAGAACATCGTTCCACCCCAAGTGCTCAAGGGTATTGGCCACCAGACGATTGTTGTAGGGGCCGACAGTCTCGAAGTGAACAGCCAAGTGTCTGTTCGCCCCATCGATTCCCGCCGCCGTCCGCGCCTCGAAGGCATTGATCGCTTGGAGGGGGGATTGGATCAGATACAGATGCATGGCTGCTGATTGCGGATAGCGGATGACTGATGGCGGATCGAGATCTTCGCTATTCGCTATCCGACATTCGTCATTACGCGGCGGGGCAGCGTCGCGCCGCTAGGCGCCGCCGCGCTCCCGCTTCAGCTTGGCGCGCTGTTCGAGTTCGCAGGCCAGCATTTCCTTGTCTTTCGCGGCCAGCGCCTTGTGGACGTTGCGGATGTCGCGCACGAGCTTGCGCATGCCATCGGCCTCGAGTGACGCGGCGTGGTCGGTCCCCTTCCATGTGCGGTCGAGGGTGAAGTGGCGCTCGACCCATGTGGCCCCGAGCGTCATGGCCGCCACATCCGCCGCGATGCCGAGGTGGTGTCCGGAGAATCCGATCTCCGCAACCCGGTCGCCGAAGGTCTTGCGCAAGCGCGTGATCTCGAAAAGGCAGATGTCCTCGAAAGCCACCGGATAACCGGAGGTGCAGCTGTAGATGACGGTCCGACCAGCGGCACCCTTCGATTCAAGGAGGCGGACGATCTCCTCCTCCTCGGCACGGGTGGTCATGCCGAATGAGAGGTGGATCTGGCCGGCGTAGTCGTCGCAGAGCAGTTCCAGCATCTCGAACTTGAGGTTGCAGGCGGAGGGCACTTTGATGAGCTCCGGGTTCAGGGAGACGATTTCCCGCGCGGAGGTCATGTCCCAGACGGACGTGCTGTAAACCACGCCGTTCTCCTCGCACCACGCCTTGAGCTGGCGGTTCTGCTCCAGGTTGAGTTCAAGGAACTCGCGGTGCTCGCCGTAAGTCTTGCCGTAGGCGTTGGCCGGGTTGGGATGCGGTGCGTTGTATTCCTCCTCCGTCAGCAGTTCGCGGGCATTGCGCTTCTGGAACTTGACCACATCGACTTTGCAGAAGTAAGCGGCCACATGGATCATCTCTTTCGCGATGTCCATGTCGCCTTTGTGGTTGCAGCCGATCTCGGCGATGATTTTTGGGGCGCTTTTCATAAAGATTGAATGGCGGATGAATGATGACGGATGGCGGAGGGCTGATCCTTTTTCGTTATTCGCCATCCGCTATTCGCAATTTGGATTGCTGTCCGCTGTTTGCCATCTTCTTACTTCTGAGGTATCTCGCGAATCCGCCGAGTTGTTTGGAGATGCTTCGGCACTTCTCACAGCGTGCACCGACCACGGAACCATCAAGTATTCCGAGCTGACGCGCGAGCAGATACATGCTCCGCACCTCACCGGTGGAGCCCTTGGCGATGTCGAGAAATCGCGAGAACTCTGCCGGCGTTGTGCGCTCTGCCCCCTCGGCGATGTTGTTGGAAATCGAAACGACGGCCCTCTTGATTTGGTCGCAGAAGGAGAAGTCTTTCACGCTGCGGAAATCACGGTAGACATCCACCGCAAGGCCGCAAGCGTCACGCCACACCTCCATCTCCTCGAAATCCTGCAGCCCCATATCCGCCATCCGCTATCCGCCGTTCGCCATCTTCTCGCCGCCCGCGGCGAGAATCCGCCCGACGAGCTCCCGGATCGCTCCTCGGCCGCCGGGCTTCGACAGGACGATGTGGGCGGCGGCGGCGATTTCCGGCACCGCGTCGGCGACGGCGACCGCGCAGCCGACGATGGCGAAGCATTCCAGATCGTTGACATCGTTGCCGAGGTAGAGCACGTCGGAAAGATTGATCCCCTGCCCTGCGCAGTAATCCCGCAGGTAGTTCGCCTTGCCGTCAATGGCCTGGGCGCAGGGCACTTGAACTTTCCGTGCCCTTGCCTCGACCACCGGGTTACGCTCTTTGGACAGAATCAGCGCGGGGATGCCCGCCTCACGGAGCCACGAGAGCGCCATGCCATCGCCGCGGTCGCAGAAGACGGATTCCTTGCCGTTTTCGTCCACCAGAACGCGGTTGTCGGTGAACACACCGTCGAAGTCGAAAACCACCAACTTGGGCACGAACGGAAGGGCCTCGGCAGCGGCGCATTGCGCTGACTGGCGGAAGATGCCCTCCGCGGTGATCCAGTCTCTCTCCGAGTCGATCTCGAAGGCCTGCTCCTCAGGCACCTCGTGCAGAACGGTCTTTCCGAAGAACCGGTGCTTGTGTCGGAGGAAGCCCTCCGTGCGCATGACGTAAACAGCCCCGTTCTCTATGAACTCGGGGTCGCGGTCCTGACGGCGCAGGCGGACGGCTTTGTCGTGGTTCACTCCATGGGCCGCGCCATCCGGCCCGATCCGCCAAAGGAAGCGGTGACTGCCCACGGCCGTGAAGCCGGTATCCGCGCCGGCCTGCACCGCGCGCACCAAGCCGTCGATGTCCTCGGAGCGGGTGAATGGCGACGTGCACTGGAGAAAGACGAGCCACTCGGGCATCGCCTCCCCCGCGGCCGCAAGAACCTCCAAGGCGTGAAGGAGGGCGCTCTCCGAACTGGCGGTGCTGGTGGATAGCTCAGGAGGCCGCATCACCACCTCAGCCCCCGCCCCGCGGCATATTTCGGCGTAGCGGGTGCTGTCCGTGGAAACAATCACACGGCCCACGGTCTCCGCAGCCGCGGCCACCCGGATCGTCCGGACCACGAGGGGCACCCCGCAGAACGGCCGGATGTTCTTGTCCGGAACCCCGACGGAGCCGGATCTGGCTGGGATGATGGCGATTGTCTTCACGGATGAGCGAGGCTATTTTAGAGGGCTTCCGGCGTCCTTCGCGAGTATCTTGGAAAGCGCTTTGGCACCTTGCTGGAAGATTTCTCTCTGGGTTTCTACCCGAAGCACGGCGCATGCGACCAAGTAGATCGAGATACTAAGCGCCCCTTGAAGGGCAAGGAGTGCTTGCGGGGGCCAGTAGCCAATCGCTTGAGGGGTGAGGAAAGCAAAAACCATAACTCCAGCGGCAGCGAACAATCGCCACACCCCCAACAACTGTAACCAAGGTCCAAACTGAAGGCATTGCCTCCCTTGCAATGCCGCCAACAAGAAGGCGATCAGTGATGCCACCACGGCGCTCCAAGCGAGACCGACAAGCCCGAAATACGATCCGCTCAACAGTCCGAGAATCACCACGACACTCATAACGAGTTCGTTGCGAAACACGGCGCGAGAGCGTCCGACCGCCTTCATCACCCCGATGTTCAGCGCGGTCATAGGCCAAAGGATGGCCGCCAGAGCAAGGATCGCCAAGTAGGGCGCTGCAGGAGCCCACTGCTTCCCGAAGAGCGTGACGAGCAGGGGCTCCGCCAGACCAGCGAAACAGAGCATGATGGGAATATTCACATACATGACCATGCCGTTGGCCTTGGCGAGACCGCGCTTGATGAGGTCGAGATCGCTATTGGCCGCTGAGAACAGCGGGAATGCCACACGTGTGACCACGCGGGAGATGAGAGACGCCGGAAGGTTCTTGCTCGCGTCAGCCCTGCTGTAGAGCCCGAGATCGGCAGCAGAATAAAACCGCCCCACGATGACGGTATAGAACTGGTTGCTGACAGTGTTCGCCATGTTGGCCAACAGCATGAAAACACCGAACCGCCAAAGCGGCTTGATGGCCCCCAGTGAGAAACACAAACTTGGGCGCCAAGTGCTTGCTCGCCAGAGCAAAGCGGTGACAAGCGTCGTCGCTACAACGCTCTGCACTGCGAGGCTCCACACACCTGCACCACTCAACGCAAGAACTACGGCGACGCCCCCCGCCACCAAGGTCGAGACCACACCGATGATCATGTAGGAGCGGAACTGGAGGTTGCGCGCCATCAAGGCGAGTTGCACGGAACCAAGGGCGCTGATGACAAAATTAAGGGCGAGAAACTGTGTCAAGCCCTCAAGTTCCGGCACTCGGTAAAACCATGCAATCAGCGGCGCACTGAGGGCGAAGAGAGCACCAATCACGCAACCAACGCCGAGGTTGACGAAGAAAACCGAGGACGTGCCCTCTTGCGACAGCTCGCGGCTTTGGATCAAGGCATCAGCGAAGCCTCCGTCCACGATGATCGAGGCGATCCCAGTTAAAAGCACCAACATCGCCATGAGACCAAAGTCCGATGGGGAAAGCAAGCGGGCGAGAACCAGCGACACGGCAAACTGCGAACCTTGCCTTGCTATCGCATCTAAGGAACTCCACCCGACTGATGATGCAGCTTTGCTTTTCAGCATGTTTATTTACTCAAACTGCACAAGGTTCGATACTGTCTCTGTCTTTACCTTGCCAACGACACCAGACAGCGACTTATGGCGCCGCCTTTCGCCCCGTCTTCTTCACCCTGGCTGGCGCCCCAACAGCTACGCTGTTGTTTGGAATATCTTCGAGAACAACAGAGTTCGCGCCGATGACGCAATGGTCTCCAATGGATACTCCGGGGTTGATGTAGACATTCGCCCCAATCCAACTATTCGAGCCAATTACAACATCGCCCACCTTCTCCCGGACGGCAGGCAGTTCGTTTACAATGTCATTGGCATCCAGCGTGTGGGTGTAGATACGGACGTTGTGGCTGATGGCCGTCTTGCTACCGATTGTTACCACCCGTCCGCGGTGCGTCTGGATAGCTGACCATTGGCCGATGTAGCTCTCTGCCCCAATGCGAATCTGACCCTCTCCGTAAAACTTGATTCCGCAACCATTGAAGACGAAGGAAGGATGGACGTCGAACTGTCTCCGGAAACCTGCATACTTGTAACGCCACATCGTATTGAATACGGCTTCAGCCAAGCGGCCAGCCACCCTCTCAGCACCAAGCATAAAGGCAAACTCCTTAATGATAACTGTTATCGACATACAGATTCCAAAGGCGATCTGAGCAGCGTTTCAAGTATCCACAACCTTCGCCCAGGAGCGTGGAAGATGGAAGACTGCCGAGTAGAGGCCGCAAGAGTGGTAACGACTGATGACAGCCGGCGCGCAGTGTTAAGGCGTCAGCGGACAAGAGACGGGGGGAGAGAAGTTGGCAGGAGTCAGGAATCGGTGGGCGGGCGACAAGCGAAAAGTCAGAACGCAGAAAGGGAGTTGGAGGCGGGGCAGTATTCAGTGTTCAGCTTTGGTCGCCGCGGCGACCTATCTACGTCCGCCGCGGCGGACTCCGGTATCGGTTGGTCGCATGGGCGACCTATTTGCCTGGGGGCCATCGCGCCAAGCCGCGGTTCCGCTTCGCTTCGGTTCAGGCTTTCAGCTTTTCAGCTTTCAGTCTCTCAGCACTCAGGTCTGCTTTCGGCCTCACGCCGCATGCCTTATGCGTTCAGCTCTCCGCTCTGCCCTCGGCCACGCGGGCCGTAGCTGCAGGCACCGGTGCACTTTCCCGCACAAAGGACCAGGGCACCTCGGCCTTGGCACCAGATTCGTAACTGACGAGGAAGTGGCTTCCCAACTCGGGATCCACTACGACCGACGTCGGGCGATCCTGCGGGGCAATGCGGTTCGCTCTCCGGACAGGATCGTGAGGCTCCAAAAAGCACAAACCATCCTCGAACTCCACCTCGAAGGCATCCTCCCAGCCAAGGTAGCGGGCGTGCCGGATGCGTGAGAAGCCAGCACGGCCAAACGGGCGCTTGAGCAGGTTGACAGTCTTCACAGCTTGCGCTCGGCTTTGAGTTCCTCGATCAACGCCACCAACTTATCCGAGGGCGACCAGTCTTCAAGTGCGGTGAGGGTCTCGATGTTGAGTCGCCCGAGAAATCGTCCCTTCGCATTGAACACGTGGACATGCCGGGGTTCATGGTCTCCGATGAACCACTCGACGATGTAACCGCCCCTTCTGATGCGCCCCATGCTGTTGGCCCGGCCGAACCTGGATTTGCGTCGAATCTTGAGATGTTGGGGTGGGACACCAAGTCCGCCGCGGCCCTCAGCTTTCAGCTTCTCAGCTCTCAGCCTTCAGCTTTCATCACGCCGGAGCCGTTGGCCGCGGCGAACGCGAAGGCGGATCAGCCTTCAGCTTTGGTCGCCGAGGCGACCTATCTGCGCTTCGCTCCGGTATCAGTTGGTCGCATGGGCGACCTATCTACGCTTCGCTCCGGTTCAGCTCTCAACTTTTCAGCCTTCAGCTTTCCGCTCTCTCGCTGCCGCGTTCTGCATTCATCGCTTCTGCGGAAGGCGACTGAGGTCAGAGGTCCTGCACCAGTGGATCGAGTTGGCGCCGGAAAGCGGGAAGTTTTGAGGTCACGATATCCCACAAGATGCTGTCGTCCACGGCGTCATAACCATGAATGAGGCGATTCCGGAGGCCGATCAATTGCCTCGCGTCGGGAATCTGCTCGAACACCGCAGGGCAGCGGTCTCTGAGCCGGACACAAGCCTCACCGATGATCTCGAACTTGCGCTCCACGGCAGCACGGCTTTTGGCATCCTGCGCGTAAGCCGTTTGGTTGAGCCCGCTGGTAAATGCAGCAATGTCATCCAGCGCTTGCCGGATATCCAGCAGCAGCTTGCTGCTCTCAAGCAGCATAAATCAGGCGGCCTGTTTCTTCGACTTCACGCCGGAAATAAGGATTCCTGATCGAATGGGGGGTCAGCAGGTCAACCGGCCTACCGAAGATAGCCTCCAGCCCCTCCGCAAGCGCAAGATAGCGGTCGGCGATCCCGGGCTTGTCGTGGTCGGCAAACTCCGCGACGAGATCCATGTCGCTGCGTGAGTGGTCGAAATCATCAGCCACTGACGAGCCGAACAGCCGCAGTTCGCGCACAGCCAACGAGCGGCACAAGCGGGCTACTTCAGGCTCGCGCATGGACAGCAACGACTCGACTTCTTTCGTCATGAAAGCATCTTTGCCTCGGGAGACACGGTTTTCAAGGAGCGTCAAAGTGGGAGACGGGAGAAAGTCCGGAACGCATAACGCAGAATGTTGAGCGGGAAGAGCTGCAACCATCAGAGGTCAGCGAGATTTCCGCTTCCAATTTTGCATTTTGCATTCTGCATTCATCACCTCCGCCGGAGGCGGCATCACGCCGCCGCCCCAATCTTCTCCGCCTCCTTCAAGGCCATGCCGACGACCTGGTCCATGTTGTAGTAGCGGTAGGTGGCGAGGCGGCCGATGAAGGACACCTGCGGCGTCGAGGTGATGTGCGAAGCGTGGGGAGTGGCCAGGGGAAAGACGCCGTGGTCGACGAGGTCCTTGTATTGCTGGTAGGTCGCGGCGGAGTCGGGCGCGGGAATCGGATAGTAAGGCTCCTTGCCGGGTCCGAAGTCCTCGGGGTATTCACGAACAATCGTGGTGTTGGCGCAGACCTGCCCGGTGGCGTGCTTGATCTCGACGATGCGGGTGAAGTCCTCGTCGTTCGGGTAGTTCACCTGCATGGCGGGTTGGTAGAAGCCGGGAGGGGTGGGAAAGGTTGAGGGTTGAGGGTTGAGGGTTGAGAGAGTCGAAAGCTGGTCGGCGGTGAAGGACTCGGGCTCGAAGCGGAGCGAACGGTAGGGCAGACGGCCGAAGCGGAACTCGAAAAACTCGTCAATGGGGCCGGTATAGACCATGTGCCGGAAAGCGACGTGCGGCAGGACTTTGCGGTAGTCGGTCTTGAGCAGGATCTGCAGCTTGTCGCCGCAGGCGCGGACCATGTTCTCGAACAGCCGCGTGTAGCCGGCGGCGGGAAGGGCCTGGAACTCCTCCCGCAGGTAGCGGTCGTCACGGTTGGTGCGGATCGGGATGCGACCGCAGACGGAGGCATCGAGCTCGCGCGGATGCCGCCTCCATTGCTTGAGCGTGTAGCCCTTGAAGAACTTCTCGTAGAGCTCCCAGCCGACCTGGCTGACGATCACCTCCTCCGAGTTCGACGGCTCGGCGATGGGAACGCGGTGCTTGGCGAGCCAGTCCTCCATTTCCTCGGAGGTCGAGGGACGCCCGATGAGTTGCTCGAAGGTGTTGAGGTTGATGGGAAAGTTCCAATACCGCCCGTCGCTCCATGACAGGATCTTGTAGTCCACCGGATGCCACGCGGTGAACTGCCCGAGGTAGTCCTTGATGCGCGGGGAATTGGTGCGGAAGTAATGCGGACCGTAGGTGTGGACAAGGACGCCGTGATCGTCGTAGCGGTCGTAGGCGTTGCCGCCAAGGTGGTCGCGCTTCTCGACCACCAGGCAGCTCAGGCCGCGCTGCGTGGTCAGCCGCTCGGCCACGGTGAGGCCGGAGAAACCGGCGCCGACGATGAGGCAGTCGAAGGTCAAAGGCATGGCGGAAAGGGAAAGGTCAGAGGGTAGAACGAAAAATGGTGAGTGCGGAGAAAGATCAAGGGATCAGACGGCCGTTGTCCAAGGCAGGAAGTCAGACGATCAAGCGGCGGCAGGCCTCGTGAAGGTCGCCGGCGAGTTTGTTCCATGTGTAATTCATCTCGGCGAGTTTTCGGGCGGAGTCTCCACGCTCGCTCAACTCCGCCTCCCCGCACGCCATGAGCCCTTCAAGCGCCGAGGCCACGCCCTCGATGGACACACCGCACTCCCATCCCCCACCCTGCGTGGCCGCCTCCGGAAAGTGACAGGCCTCGGTGCAGATGACCGGCAGGCGACAGGCCATGGCCTCGAGTATACCCATGGAGAACCCCTCGGAGTAGGAGGGCAGAATGAAAGCACTGGCCGATTTCAGAAACGTGAACTTGTCTTCCTGAGGCAGCGGGCCCACGACCTCGACGGAAGACTCCAATGCGTGGGTGCGGACATATTCCGCGGCGGCTTGACCGCTGCCATCCTCCTCCTTGCCAGCGATCGAGAGTTGCCACTCGGGATGCCGAGAGTGGACGCGTTGCCAAGCGGGAAGGAGGAGATCGAGCCCCTTTTTCTTATGCAAACGGGAGAGGAAGACCAGACGCCGGCGATTGGATGGACGTGCCGCGGCGGCGTCAATCGGGGCAAGATCGATGCCTGTCGGCACCACGATAATTTCCCCACGACCTCCATTGGCCCGGATCTGGTCAGCCTCGGCGCTCGTAAGCGCGCGCCACAACGCGGTTCCCGCGAAGGCTGCATCCTCGAAGACGAGGTGAGCCACACGCTTTTTGAGACGGGAACGCTGCAGGATCCAAGGCTCAAGGATGCCGTGGGCATGGCGCACCACCGGCTTGCGCAGACGCCGGGCCGCCTGCCAACCGGCGAGAATAGGCCAGGTGTAGAACCCGTGAAGATGAACAACATCCGCTGCGGCTGCTTCCTCCGCCACCGCAGAGGCCAACGAAGGATTGTAATAGGCGCCAGCCGGACCGATGCCGGGAAACGAGCGCACGCGGAAACGCCCGTCCGCCTTCACGTGATCGCCGTCGATCCCGACGACCGTCGTATCCTCCTCGCAGGTCCGGGCCATAGACCGGTGGAGATCGCAGACCGACATACCCATGCCGCCACCCTTGACCGGATCGATGGACTGCGTGACGGCAAGGGTCTTCATGGAAGGTTCTCGCGGAGCGGCGGGTGCGCCACGGCGCTCATTGGTTGACGAAGATAATGCGGCTCCCACGAGGCTCGAGGCTGAACGGGATGCGACGCAACTCACCCAAGGCGGCGGCGATCGAGGCGTGGGCAGCGGGCGGGGCGTGAAAAAGCAGGAATCCCCCTCCCCCGGCGCCTAGCAGCTTTCCTCCAAGGGCGCCCGCAGACAAAGCACGGCCATACCACCCATCAATGCGCTCATTGCTGATGCCGGTGGCCAGAGACTGCTTCAGTTCCCAGTTCTCGTGAAGTATTCGCCCCAGTGCGCCAAAGTTTCCCCGCCACAGTTCGTCCCTGAGTTCCCGCGCCAGCGCCACCATGCGGTGCATGACCTCGGCCTTGCGTGACTCGTCAGCCAGCACCTTCGACTGAACCGCAAGGATCTCGGACGCAGAGCGGGTGATCCCGGTGTAGAACAGCAGGAAGTGTGCGTCCAACTCACGCCGCGCACCCGAAGGAAGGACGATTGGCTCGACCCGCACTGAACCGTCCCGCTGGAACTCGATGAAGTTCAGGCCGCCGTAGGCCGCAGCATACTGGTCCTGCTTGCCTATGGGTTCGCCGCACTTTTCGATCTCGATGCGGCATGCCTCGTCTGCGAGACGCTCAGCCGGAACGTGGCGCCCCTCTATCGCGTGCAATGCGTGCATAAGCCCAACGGCAAAGCTGCTGGATGACCCGAGTCCGGTGCCGCGTGAAGGGATGTCGGCCACTGATGTGATTTCCAACCCACCCTCCAGCCCGAGCATGCCGAGGCCCTCGCGCACAATGGGATGCTGCAACTCGGATGCCTTGCCCACCTCCTCCGTGCGTGAATAGCTGACCCGGAGGCTCTGGTCGAACTTCCGGCTCACCGTCACATAGACGTATTTGTCGATCGCCGTGGAGACAACCGCGCCGCCGTGCTCACGGTAGTATGCGGGCAGGTCGCTGCCGCCACCGGCGAAGCTGATGCGGAAAGGAGTTTGGCTGATGATCATGGGAACAGGCAGGACAGGTTCGGACTAGGAGGGTGAATGCATCCAAGAAGCCTCCAGCAGGATCTCGCAGATCGCGGTGGCAGCATCGGGAGCGACGCGGACAGCCGCGGGTGTGGCGGAGGCTGGTCTGATGAGGATCGGGCGGATGCCGGCGCCCTGGGCGCACTCGACGTCGCGCCAGCTGTCGCCGATGAACCACGAGTTGGCGCGGTCGATGTTGAATCGGCAGCACGCCTGGTCAACGAGGCCGGTGGCAGGCTTCCTGCAGTCGCACGCGACTTTCAACTCGGGCCGCTCGCCGGGGAATCCGCGGTCGGGATGGTGCGGACAGAAAAAGATGCCGTCCACGAATGCGCCTTCCGACGCGAGCAGATTCTCGAGCCGCCGGTGGATGGCGTCGACATCCTCAAAACTCGCTTCGCCTCGGGCGATCACGGGCTGGTTGGTGATGACAAGCGCGGGGATGCCGGCACGATTCAGAGATCGCACGGCTGCGGCCACCCCAGGGAAAAGTTCGAGGTCAGCCGCACGGCGCAGGTGGCCTTTCTCCACGTTCAGCGTTCCGTCGCGGTCGAGGAAGACAGCCGGGCGCGGCCACCTGCCGGATTTCCTCGCCACCGTGCCGTTAACCAGTTCCTGCTCGACCTTGGCGAGCCGCTCCGGCGTGCCCATGTCCTTGATGTATCCGTCGCCACGATAGGCAAAGACGCGCCGCCCCTGCTCGAGCCAGTGGGGTATGGCGTGCTTCGCGATGTCGAACGAATCTGCCGTCCAACTCCCATCGAACAGATCGCGCCGCATGACGTAGAGGGCGGCGTTGACGAGGTTGTGATATTCAGCCCCGGGAGGGTGCGGGTAAGGACGAACGCCGGTCACGCGCCAATCAGCATCAACCTCGACCAAGTCGGAATCCTGCGGATGGTCGTTCGGGTGGGCGAAGAGCGTTGCCTCTGAGCGGCGTGCCGAGTGGAATTCCAGCATGCGCCGGAAATCCATGTCCACCAGAGTGTCGCCGTAGAGGACAAGAAACTCGTCTGCGAGGTGGGGGCGCGCATCCACCATAGCCCCCGCGGTGCCTCGGGGACTTGTCTCGACGAGATGACGAATCCGCACGCCGAGTCGGGCACCATCGCCGAAGTGTTCCTGCACGACATCGGCCCGGTGATGCAGCAGGAGAAGAATGTCGCGCACTCCCTGATCACGAAGAAGGCAGACTGTGCGCTCGATCAGTGGAACACCGGAAACGGGGGCCATCGGCTTGGGAATATCCCGGCCAAGAGCGGCCGCAAGGCGCGTGCCCTTCCCTCCGGCCAAGATGACGGCTTGCATGATGTGTCTGCGCGCAGGGGCTGGAGCCTCGGCTAGCGGGGGTTCTCTGCCACGATTTCGCGGACCGCAAGCTTGACGGCGTCTAGCGAGGACATCTGCGCATCCCAACCGAGGCTGCGGAGCTTCGCGGTCGAATACCGGAACTTGGGAACATCTCCAACCCATCCGCGGCTGCCGCTCCCGAACTCGATCCGGGCACCGGGTGAAGCCTCGGCCACTACTTCCTCCGCCATGCGTCGCACGCTCACATCATCTTCGGGCCCTACATTGAAATAGTTGAGCTTTCCCTCCGCGCGATCGGTGATGAAAAGCATCGCATCAATGAGGTTGGCCACGTGGAGGTAGGGCTTCTGCTGTGTCCCGTCACCGAGAACCTCGAGGCGTGACGGTTCCTTGCGCAAGCGCCGCACAAAATCGAAAAGCGCGCCATGCGTGGCTCGGGATCCGATGACATTCGGGAAACGGAAGATGTCCGCACGTTCCAGCCACGCCTCGACAGCCGCGCTGATACACGCCTCTGAGGCTAGCTTCATCGCCCCGTAATTGCTGATCGGCAGCATGGGCCCGCTGTCTTCGGTGATGGGCTTGCTGCGCGGCCCGTAAACGGCGGATGTGGACGCGAATGCGAGCCGCGGGACACCGACCCGCCGCATCCATGCCAAGATGCGATAAGTCGTGAGGAAGGTGTCCTTGAAATCAACCGACGGATCATTGACCCCCGCGGGGATGTCCGAGTTCGCGGCGAGATGCCAGACCCATTGCACAGGTTCACCCGCATCGAAACTGGACGCAAAGTCTTCTCCCGAAACATCCGCCTCGATCAGGCGGAACGAGGGATGCGAGAGGGGCGATGAGATATTGGCCCGTGTGCCGAGGCCGAGATTGTCCACACCAATGACGCGATGGCCGCGGACAAGGAGAGCGTCGGCAAGGTGACTGCCGATGAAGCCGGCTGCCCCGGTGAGAAGGATGGTGGACATGGGACCTAGTTGACGCCGTATTCCGAACTGCCGATGAGGAGATCCACCACCGCGGTGAGCCAGATCATGTGGGTGCACTCGACGATGTTGTAGGCTCGGCTGTCCACCCAGAAGTTGAGGTCGGCGAGGGCGCCGAGCGGGTTGTCTTGGGCGAAGCCGGTGAACGAGGCGACGTAGAGGCCTTTCTCCTTCGCACGCCGGGCGGCGGTTACCACGTTGGGCGAGCGGCCGCTGCTGCTGATGAGGATGACGACGTCCTGCGGGTCGGCGTAGAGGTCCAGCGCCTTCGCCACCCAGTTCTCGTAGCCGCAGTCGTTGCCGAGCGCGGTGATAAGGTTGGCATCGTTGAAGGTCATGGCGCGGACCTTGCCCTGCTTGCAGAAGTCGGTGGCGAGGTGGCTGGCGATGGATGCGCTGGCGCCGTTTCCGGCCAGCATGATTTTGCCCCCGGCGTCACGCGCCTGTTCGAGCCGCTGCTTCAGGGCGGTGATCATGTCCGGGATGCACGGGTCGGCCAGCAGGCGCTGGTATTCGGAGAGGTAGGCGGGGAGGTTCATCGGTTGGGTGTCATTGGTCGTTGGTTGCTGGTCATTGGTCGCTCGGGTGGGCGCCTCGGGGCATGGGCCGTGATCCCGGCGACCTCAGATGCTACCGAAGACGGGCGGAATCTCCCGCACAACGGCACGCAGGCTGTGTCCGGACGCCCTGAGATCCGTGTCGAGTGCGGCATCGGAGCCCGCAAAGGAGAGGACGCGCTCGACCAACGCGCGGCGCTCGCTGAAACGCTGCGCGCCGGGGTGATCCGGCGCGGTCCAATGCGCAAGCAAACGCGCGCGCAGCCGCGGATTCCGCCACAGCAGCCGTCCGTATTCCAGGCGCGCCATGTCATGATAGTTCGGATAGGCGCCCCAGAGGCTCAGGTCAGTTGTGTCGCCCATTGCGCGTGCAATTTGTCACGAGGTTCACCGCGCTTCAATTTCGGAGCCAGCAGATCCCCGACAGACGGCACCACGACGGAAAGCTTGCCGTAGGCTTTGCGGAAAGCGCGATCTTCCCAGCGCGACAACGAACGCGGGTTCGTCGCTACTTTGTGCGATCCGGGCAAGCTGCCGCCCTTGGCGGCGTGGGTTGGGCCGGCCCCGGAAATCATGCGGTGGGTGCGGGAACCACCTCCCCAGCAGGACGGCGGCACCGCAAGGGGACAGTTCACGCTGAATGCAGAGATTCTTCAAGCCACAGGGCGCGTGGCAGTTCCGCAAGGCGGAGGGGGTCAGCGGAGCGCGTCCGCCACCCCGGCGGCAACTTCGCGGATCTGGTCGGCGGAAAGCTCGGGGTAGATGGGCAGAGCGAGCGATTCCTTCGACGCGCGCTCGGCCTCGGGGAAGTCGCCCGCGGCGTGGCCGAGGGACGCAAAGCACTCCTGCAAATGCAGGGGCAGCGGGTAATACACGGCGCAACCGATACCCGCGGCGGTCAGGCGCTCACGGACTTTGTCCCGCTGCGGCACGCGGATGACGTATTGGTGGTAGATGTGGTGGTTCGGCACTCCCGAGGCCGCGTAGGGCTCCGAAGGCAGGGTGACGCGGTCAAGGACGCCGAGTCGGGTGAATTCTTCGCGATAGAGGGAGGCGTTGCGGCGGCGGGCGGCATGCCATTCGTCCAAGTGGGGCAGCTTGGCCAACAGGACGGCGGCCTGCAGGGCGTCGAGGCGGAAGTTCCCGCCGACCTTCTCGTGGTGGTATTGCGCGCCCATGCCGTGGTTGCGCAGAAGACGCAGTTCGTCAGCCAGCTTCTCCTCGCGGCAGGTCGACATCCCGGCGTCGCCGAATGCGCCGAGGTTCTTCGACGGGAAGAAGCTGAAGTAGCTGGCGTCGCCGATCGCTCCGGCGCGGAGCACGCGCCCGGAGGAGGAGGGATAATCGGCACCGATGGCCTGCGCCGCATCCTCGATGACGGCGAGGTCGAACTCGGACGCGAGAGCGCTGATGCGGTCCATGTCGCACACACAACCGAACAGGTGCACCGGCATGATGGCCCGCACGCGGTTGCCCGCGCTGGTGACGAGGCGGCCGTCCGGACCGCTGCGGCATTTCTTGCGCATCCACGCTTCGAGGCGCGCAGGGTCCAGGTTGAACGTGGCCGGCTCGATGTCCACGAAGACCGGCTCCGCCCCCACCCGATGGATGCAACCCGCGGTGGCGAAAAACGTGTAGGGCGTGGTGACGACGGCATCGCCGCGGCCGATACCCATGGCCATGAGGATGGCGAGGAGCGCGTCGGTTCCCGAGGACATGCCGACCGCGTGGCCGCATCCGGTGTAGTCGCGGACCGCCTCCTCCAACCCGCTCACCGGGGCGCCGAGGATGAAGTGCTGGCTCTCGAGCAATGCGTCGAGACGCCGGAGGACGTCGTCCTTGACCCGCGCATATTGCGGGCGCAAATCCAGCAATGGAACGGCCACGGGCGGGGCCTCAGCGGATGACGCCGAACTCGGCCCGGCGGTTGGCAGCCCATGCGGCCTCGCCGCCGCCGGAATCAGCGGGCATTTCCTCGCCGAAGCTGACCGTCTGGACCCGGCCGCCGCTGATGCCCTTGGAGATCAGGGCCTCACGCACGGCCAGGGCGCGGCGCTCGCCGAGCCCGCGGTTGTATTCCTCGGTGCCGCGCTCGTCGGTGAACCCGGCGATGATGATGTCGCTGCGGGAACTCTTGAGCGCCTCGGCCACCGCGTCCACCTTGCCCATCTCCGAGGACGAAACCTCGAAGCTGTCGAAGCCGAACTGCACGGGCGGGAATTGGCCCTTGGAGACATTGCCTCCCATGAATGCAGCGCCGTCCTGCCGCTCGGGAAGGGGCACGCCGCTCACGAAGTCCCCCTCGACGCCCGCGTATTGTTCCTTGGTTTTGCAGGATGCGAGGGCCAGGGCGGCCACGGCGAAGATGAGGATGGATGTGGGATGCAGGGCTTTCATTTTTTGGGATTCGCGGCGGATCAGAGCGACCAAGTGGGCTCGCTCACCTTCCCCAGACCGCTCACGATAGTTGTTGTCCGGCCCGTGGGCACGTCAAGGAGAATGAGGCTGGAGCCGGTGCTGTAAATCAGGTGACGCGAACTGCGGCCCCACACCGGGTTCTGGCCGGACGTGAGGACGCGCGCCCCGCCGCCGAATTCCATCATCGCGACGGAAAATCCGCCTGAACGCACCGTGAAAGCGACTTTCTTGCCGTCCGCCGACCAACTCGGGTCCGTGCAGTAGCCGAAGCCAGCATTGAGCGGCGTCGGGTTCCCTCCACCGGCGCCGATGCGGTAAAGCTGCGGGCTGCCGCCTTGGTCGGACGAGAAGATGAGTTCGCGCCCGTCGGGCGACCAAGTCGGCGAGGACTCGACGCCGCGGGTGCGGGTGAGACGGCGCGCCATGCCGCCGCGCAATCCGGTGATGTAGATTTCCGGGTTCCCGTCCTTGCTCATGGTGAGCGCCATCGAACCGCCGTCGGGCGAGATGGCCGCACCGGAGTTCGTGCCCGGCGCGCTGATCACGCGCTGGCGCGCGCCGCTCTCCACGTCGATGAGGTAAACGTCCGGGAAGCCGCCCTGGTATCCGGTGTAGGCGAGGTAACGGGCGCCGGGCCCGAGCGACGGTGCGACGCTGATGCTGCGGTCGCTGGTCAGGCGTCGCGCGTTGTTGCCGTCGTAATCGGCGATGTAGATTTCCTTGGCCCCGCTGGCCGTCGAGACGAACGCGATCTTGGTTGTGGCGATGCCCTTGTTTCCCGTGAGCGTCTCCACGATGTCGTCCGCGAACTGGTGCGCGACAGCACGGTCACCGCCGGTGTAGCTCTTCGACAGGACGACCGCCCCGCTGCTGTCGGTGACCCGGCCCTGCAGCGATCCGCCCCCAGCCGTCCCCGAGACGACGTAGCTTCCCCTGCCCTCCGGCACCAACTGGAACCAGCCCGCGAGGTCGAGGTCGTTCTGGAGCACCTTGGTCACGGATGCTCCCGAGGCCCCGCCGAGCGGGTTGAGCGCGAGCGAAACACGGTCACCTTTCTTGACGGTGATCGTGGGAGCCTCTTGGGCCACAGCCGGAGCGACGACTGCCAGTGCGCAGAGCAATAGAGTGAAGAAACGGGACATGAGCATTCTTCTAGCGGACCGGGGCAATCAGGTCGAGCCGCCAGCCCTGCTCAGGGCCGGATCACGCGGGCCCGGAAAAAGCGTCCCCCTTCGCCCAGAGGGACCGAGGCCCGGTGAACCATCGCTCCCTCCTCCGCAGGCAATGGCACCGAGGCGCTCCAATCCGTGGCATCGAGAGTGCCCGCGTCTTCAACCCGGAAAAGCAAACCCGCATCGTCGGTTCGCGGCGGACGGCATATTGCCACCGCAAAAAGCTTCTCCACCCCGTCCGCAGGATCCACCAACAGGCGGGTCTCGACCCGCACCACGGGCTCCTCGCCCACAGCCATCGGCTCGCGCCCGAAGGCGTATTCGAGAAGGTTGGGCACGCCATCTGCATCAGGATCGGCCATGACCGCACCGGTGGTCGCGGGGTCGAGCAGCCGGGTCGAGGTCCATGCGTCGTAGCCGGGCGCCGGTGTGGTGACCACGAAGGAAGCGGCGGAGGTCGCGGTTCCCTCGGGAGTGAACACGCTGAAGGTCGACGTCGTCGCCCCGGCGGGGATCGTGACCGCGATGCGGGTATCCCCCAGAACCTCGAATGGCGTGATGAGCCCGCCGAGACGGACCTCGGTCGCCCCGGTGAGACCGCCACCATTTAGCTCCACCCGCCTGCCCGGAGAGCCGGCCCCGGGCAGGAAAACCCCGAGCGAGACGAAGCGCGAAACCGACAAGCTGACGCTGCCCGCCGCGGTCGAGCCGTAGCCGTCCACCGCCAGCAGGTAGCTGGACCCTTGCGTGACCGGCAAAACGATGCGGCTGGTGGCACCGGGCCCGGCATCGTCGTCATACGCAAGCCGGGTCAAGGAAGCCAAGGCGTTGCCCGTATAGACCGCCAAAACCGTGTCGAATTCGCTCCCGGCGGTCGTGAAGACAGCGGAACCGGTCCACGGGGCCACCCAGTTCCACCAGACCGAGCGGCCGCCGTTGTTGAGGGAGCCGCCGAGATGCCAAGGTTCATCCGCCTCCCTCGTCGCGCCGACCGTGGTGCCGCTGGCCACAACGGGCGACCCGGAGAGCGGAAGGGCCAGAGCGAAGTCGTCATTCGGCAGATCACCGATTGTCACCACCGCCGTGGTGCTCAAGCCCGGGAGGTAGCCGGGGCCGCTGCCCGGCACGGTGAAAACCACGGTCTCACCCGCATCCGGGACGGCGTCGGAGACAGGAACGATGCGAATCAGTGCCGACTCTTGATCCGCGGCGAATGTGACGCGCGCGTTGCCCGCGACCGGATCGTGCGCACTCAGGCCCTCGAGCGTGTAGTCCTGCGCCCAAATCGCCGTGCCCGTGATCGCCAAAGCAACCTCAAGCCCTGCGGCCGGCGCCGGTCCGTTGAGCCGGACGGCAACGATCCCCGGAACCGGGCCCTGCTCCCGGCCGGAAGACTGCACCGCGGCCAGCGTCACCTCCCGCGGACCGTCGCCGACAGCGAACGTGCTCGCGGTGAAGTTCAACTCGTCGATCCGGTTGTTGCCGCCCGTGGTCGTGGCACCTGCGAGGGTGTAGCGGACGACGACCCTCGGCGCATTGTTGATCTGCGGAAAAGCGGAGAAGTCGACCGTGCGCCGGACAAAGTCAACCGAGCGGGTCGCGGTGTTCGTCGTCGAGTTGGTGGCGAAATCAACACCGTTGGTGCTGACCGACCAGAAACCGCTGTTGAAGCCGCTGCTTGTCCCGCGCGTCCAGAAGTTCAACACGAGGTCGCGCTGGCCGGTCATCGGGAAAACGAAGTCCACCGAGCTGCCGTTGCCCCCCGACCCCACGAGGGCGAGCGCCAGGGTGTTGCTGACGCCCGTGAACGAGTTGAGGGTGCCGAGCCAGTTGGAGAAGGACAGGCTGCCGTCGCCAACGTTGGACGGCAACGGATTCCCGAAAGGTGCCCCCGCATTGAAAGTCCATGCCACGGGCATGCTGGGGTTGTCGCGCAGCGTGATTGTGGCGGCAGCCGAGGCATCGGGCGTCACCTCGTGGCCCGGTCCGGCAAGCAGACTCACGATCGCCGCCTCGGCCCCCTCGGCCACACCGTCATTGACCGCGAGCAGATCGACGAGGGCCGCGGACTGGCCCGCCGGAATGAGCACGCTGCCCAAGCCGGTCAACGGATCATACGAGACGTCGGCGCCGGAGAGCACGACCTCGTCCGTGCTGGCCGCCCCTCCGAGCTGGAACGGGATGCTGACGCCCTCGGCAAGAGCGAACTGGTTCAGCGAGACCCGCAACCGCCCCCGCACGCCGGTTGTCTCCGTCGCGCTGGCTGCCAAGACCTCGATCCGCGCCAAGGGCTTTCCGAGCGGGTCGCCCGGGACTCCCGATCCCCAGATGGCCGCCGCGAACTCGGGGTGGTCGATGAAGGGGTTGCGATTGCCTTGATAATTGGAATGGATCAGGTCGTTGCGCCGCCTTTCGTCGTCATCGGGCGGATCCTCCGCATGCCAAAGCAGGAGCGTGTTGAGATGCCCCATCTGTGCGCCGGTGGGCGGGATGGAGACCAGCTCCATGTCGCTCGTCTCGGGGTCGGTGCCGTTGTAGCGGACGTCCATGTAGAATATGGCACGGGCGATGTCGCCCCGCTCGGCTGGGGCCGGCTGCCACGAATCCGAATCACGGCTCGTCTGGGGAGCCGACGGATGCGCGGGAATCCGGTAGCCGGGATCACCCGGATTGCTCACGTCGAAATAGAGGTGTCCCCGCTGCGCATTCACGAAGACATCGGTCGGGACCACATGGAAGAGATCGCTGTCGTCCGCACCCGAGGCCCCGCTGTTGCCGCGGGCCCGCGGCCAAAGATGCTCCCGGTTCCAACCCGAGAAGGCGTCCACCGAGGTGCCGCTGAAAGTCAGCCTGACCTTCGTGGGATCGGCCGGATCACGCCAAAGCTCGCGCAACGGCCCGAGCAGCGATCCGTAAGGAATGATGGTGTGCCCGCGGATGATCTGGTGAAGGGCGGCCTTGAGATCTCCGCCGTCCTTGCCGGATGCAGCGTCGTAATAGCCGGGGGGCGGTGCGGCGCTGAGCCGCGCGCCGTTCAGCAGGAAGGCGAGTAGAGCCGAAGCGAGCCAGAAGCACTTCTTCACGTGCGCCGCTTGCGGTTCATGGCGGGGGACACTAGGCGAGCTCCGAACCCGGGGCAAGTAGCCGGGCTCAACCGCAGCCGCAACCTCCCCCGCAGCAGTGGCCGCCGGAGGACGGACGCGGTGCGGGGACGCCTTTCGACGAGGTCATGATGCCGAGCCCGCCCGTGATGACGCGGCGGATCGGTTCGCCCGTCTCGGGATGACGCGTCAGGGCGGCGTCCTTCATGCTCTGGCGGATCTCGTAGGTGCGGACGGGGCCGCCCTCACCCGCCGGGATCGTCTCGTAAACGTAGATGGCCATGCGGGAAAAATTGCCTCCACCGCCCCGCGGCGCAAGCGCGTTTCAACGCCACTCGTGCTTCGGGTAGCGCCGCGCGTATTCGGCCCGGATCTGCGGGTAGGTGCCCCGCCAGAAACCACCCATGTCGTCGGTCACCTGGATGGGGCGCTGGTTCGGCGCCAGCACCTCGATGCGAACGCGCACTGTGCCTCCCGCCACGAGGACCGGCGCTTCGAGCCCGTAAAGGTCCTGCACGCGGGCGGCCATGACCGGTGCCTGCCCTTCGGCGTAGGCGATGCGCGCGGAACGGCCCGAAGGCAAGGCGATCCTCTCCGGCGCGCAGGAATCGAGAGCCGACCGCTGCGCCGCCGAGAGCCACCCCCGCAAAACCGGCCACGGGTCCTTGTCCTTGAGCGCGCGGTAGCTGGTCACACCCTCGGCGAGCTGTTCGAAGAGGAAGCGCCTCTCGTCGTCGCCGACGCGGGGCAATTCCAGCTCCGGCATCCATGCAGCGAGGCAGTTGAGGCGCGCGATCCATTGCTCGACCGCCTCGGTCCACAAAGGCAGGGCCAGTTCGCCGGCGATCACCTTCCCCGCAAAAATGCGCGCCGCCTCTTCCGGATCCGGCGTTCCCCCGGCCCGCGAGTCCAGCACCAGATCGAGGAAGCGTGTGAGACGGCGGGCCACGATGCCCCGGGTGGAAGGATCGAACAATGTTGCCACCTCATCGGTGAAACCCTCTGGGAACATCTCGCGCAGCCATTCCTCCCGCACCGGCGACGCGAGGTTCAAAAGCGTCTGCACCTCGCCGTCGCGGCCGCCGACCTCCGTGATCTCGCCGGCCACGAACAACGGGCTCGAAACGACGCTCTCCCGCGCGAGCGTGCCGCGCCTCGCGTGGACCAGCTCGCAGCGCAGTGTCCCGCGGTCGAGACGCCGCGCCAGGTGGTCGGGGAACGCCGCCAGCATGCATCGCTCCATCGCACCCTCCGGCGGCGGGGCATCGTTGACATCGAGCCCCTCGGCGTGCGCGATGTCCGCGAACTTCTCCGCCAACTGCGCCGCCTGACGGGCCGAGACGGCGTGGATTCCGAGACTGCGGCACCTCGCGGGATCGAAGCCGGAGTTGCGCGCGGCCGCGAAGGCCCGGAACTGCACCACCACATCCGACTCAGCCCCCTCGCGCAGCAATTCATCCCGCCGCCGGTCCACATCCCGCGAATCCGAACGCACCAGCAAACCCCGCCCCTGCGTAAGCGCCGCAAGAACGCAGGCCGCCTTCACGCATCGCAGCTTCTCAGCCTCGAGCAGCAGCCTCGCGTAGCGCGGGTGCACCGGAAAGGCCAGCATCTGGCGTCCGAGCGCAGTGATGTTGCCCCCACGATCAAGCGCGCCGAGATCACCAAGAAGCCCGACCGCGCGCTCCAACGCATGCGTCTCCGGCGGCTCCAGCCAGCGGAACAGCGAGAGATCCCCCACCCCGGCCGCCTTCAGCGAAAGCACGACTTCGGACAAATCCAACCGCCGCACCTCCGGCGTCTCGGCAACGGCGCGCTCTTCGTGGTCCCGCGCCGTCCACAACCTGACGCACCGCCCGGGTGCGGTCCGCCCGGCCCGTCCCGCCCTTTGGTCGGCCGAGGCGCGGCTGATCTTCTCGACGAGCAGCGTGTTGATGCCGCGCCGGGCGTCGTATCGCGCGACCCGCGCCAGCCCGCTGTCCACCACCAGTGTGACACCGTCGATGGTCAGCGACGTCTCCGCCACGTTGGTCGAGACAATGATACGTCGTCCGCCCCCCGCACCGACCGCCGCATCCTGCTCCTGCGGCGGCATCTCGCCGTGCAGCGGGAAGACCCCGAAGCCGCGCAAGGCTGGCGTCGCGCGGATTTCGGAAATCGTCCGCTGGATCTCGTAGGCCCCCGGCATGAAGACCAATGCGTGTCCGTCGGACGGCGCGTGAGCGGCCAGCGCCTCGGCCGCAAGTTCCCACGGCGGACGCTCCCCCGGCGAGCGGTCAAGATTCACCACGTCCACCGGAAAGGTGCGTCCGGCCGATTCCAGCACCTCCACGGGCGCGAGGTATGTCTGCAACTCCCCCACCTCCAGGGTCGCCGACATGACAACCAGTTTCAGGTCAGGTCGCGCGGAAGCCTGCAGGTCGAGGGCACGGGCCAGCGTGATGTCGCCGTAGAGATGCCGCTCGTGGAACTCGTCGAACACGATCGCTGAGACGCCCTTCAACTCCGGGTCGCCGATCATGCGGCGCAGGAGGATGCCCTCGGTCACGTAGAGGATGCGGGTCTTGGCCGAGGACTTGCCCTCCATCCGCACCTGGTAGCCCACCGTCCCGCCCGGAGCTTCGCCGCGCTCGGAGGCGACCCGCGCCGCCAACATGCGGGCCGCCATGCGACGCGGTTGCAGGACAACGATCTGGCCGGGCCCATCAACCACGCGGTCGAGCAGCATTTGCGGGACCTGCGTCGATTTTCCCGAACCGGTCGGGGCGCGCAGAATCAAACGCTGTTGTGCTTTCGCCGCCTCGACGATGCGCTCCTCGATCTCGTAAATGGGCAGTTGCCGCGCTGTCACGGGACCACTCAAATCACAGTCTCCACGCCGTAGGCCGCAAAGTTGTCATCCGCCGTCACCACGGCCATGTGATGCAGCCTGGCCGTGGCCAGGATGAAACGATCAGCCGGATCACGATGATGCCATGGCAGGCGATTCGCCTCGAAAGCGATGCGCGGCGTGATTTCAAAGACCTGCAGACGATGGTGCCCGACCACGCCCTCGAACCACTCCTCCGCCTCCATCGGCAGCTTCAACTCGCCCCGCGCGGCCTTCAGCCCCACCTCCCACGCGGTAATCGCGGACACCCCTACCAGCGTTGCCCCGTCGATGCGCTTCCGTGCCGGGGCGCTCAGTCGGCGATGACCTGCGGCGAGCCAGAGCAGGCCGCATGTGTCGAGAAGGAGCGATTCAGACATCGCCCCATTCGCCTTCGGTCGGCTTGGTCAGGTCACCCCGGATCACCAGACGCGACAGCAGCGGATGCTTCACCGTGCGTTTGGCCGGACGCAAGGGCCGCAACTCGACCACGGGGTGTCCGTAGCGACTCACCAGCACCGATGTGCCCTCCTTCTCCACCACGCCGACCAGTTCGGAGAAACGGGCTTTCGCCTCATGCACGCTGACGGATTTCATGGTTCTGACCTGTTGACCAACATTTACGACCGCTCGGGGCCACCGTCAAGCAGGCGGCATGGCCTCCACAAATCCGTTCGTGTAAAGACACACCCGATGCCCACGGTCCGCCAAGCTCTGCAAGCTGCCCTCGACGAAAACGGCGGAGCAATTCCGTTCGATGTCTTCATGGGCATCGCCCTCCATCATCCGGAGGACGGCTACTACACGCGGAACGTCCGGACGATCGGGAACCGCGGCGACTTCACGACCGTTCCGGAACGCACACCGGTGCTCGGCAAGGCTATCGGCTGCTGGCTGCGCGAGGAGGCGGCACGGCGCGGGTGGACACGGTTCAATGTGATCGAGTGCGGCCCAGGCTCCGGCGCGCTGGCCGCGGCTGTGGGGGAAAGCTTCGGCTGGTTCGGCAAACGGAAGGTTTCATTTCACCTGGTCGAAACGTCGCAACCGCTGCGCCGACAACAGTCGCAAGTCGTCCGGGCCACCTGGCACGAGACGATCGAAGCCGCCTTGGCCGCCTGTGATGGCCGCGCCCTCATCTACCATAACGAATTCTTCGACGCGTTTCCGTGTCGCGTCTTCCGTCGTCGCGCGAGCGATTGGGAGGAGTTGTTCCTCCGCGTGCGTGACGGGCGGCTCGTGGAGGATTTCCTGGTGCCCACGAAGCCGCTTCCACTGTCCTCGGCCCTCCGCGCCGACTGGCCCGAGGGTCAGCGAGTCGAGGTGTTCGAGGCGGCAAGCGACTGGCTGACCGGGTGCGCACGCGCTTGGACCGCGGGAGCCATGGTGGTCGTGGACTACGGTGGCACAACGCAGTCGATCTACGGACGCCGTCCCGCGGGAACCTTGCGCGCTTACCGCGGGCACGAACGCCTGACCGGAGAGGCGGTTTACGAACTACCCGGGCGGCAGGACATCACGGCGGATGTGAACTTCGAAGACTTGATGCTCTGGGCGGATCAGCTTGGCCTCGTCAGCCGATGCGTTCACACGCTGGCCGACTTCATGGCGCCATTCGACCCGCCTCCGGAGTTGGCCGAAGCGGGCCATGCCTTTCGCGTGCTCGCCATGAGTGCGGACTCGGACTGATTCCCGTGCTGCGCCCCGCCGGGGCGTCAGGCCTCAGACGCCTTTCGCCTGGGAACCCAACTCGCGTTGGATGAACGTGCGGTTGATCGCGTTGAGGTAGGCCCGCGCGCTTGCCTCGACGACATCAGTGCTCGCGCCCTTTCCGGTGATCAACCGGCCCTCGCCGAAGTCCACCTTCAGCGTGACCTCGCCGAGCGCGTCGTGTCCCTGGGTGACGGCCTGCACGTTGTATTCAACGAGATTGCCGGAGCGGCCGGCCACGGCGTCGATGGCGCGCATGCTGGCGTCCACGGCTCCGTTGCCCTCGGACGCCCCCTCGTGCTCGGCGCCGTCGCGCGCCAGGACAACACGCGCATGCGGCTTCGCACCGGTGGCGACCGAGACCGCGAGCGTCTTCAACTGCCACCCCTCGTCCTGCGGCATCATCGAGTCATCAACGATGGCCGACAGGTCATCATCATAGACGAACTTCTTCTTGTCCCCGATGTCTTTGAAGCGCGCGAACACGGCCTCGATCTCCGCGTCGCTCAGCTTGTAGCCCAGATGCTCCAACCGCGCAGCCATGGCGTGGCGTCC